>DATMHP010000112.1:0-3375 GCA_035554875.1 Sphingomicrobium sp. | reverse complement strand
GGACGGTCACGGGGCTCGTCGCGCGCTTCGTAGCGATGGCCGCGACCGCGGTCGCACAGGCTCCGGTGCCGCAGGCGAGCGTCAGGCCCGCACCGCGTTCCCACGAGCGCATGTGGATGCCGTCGTCGCGGACGCTCGCGACATGGACGTTAATGCGCTCGGGGAAGGCCGGATCGTTCTCGATGCTCGGCCCGTGGGTCTCGAGATCGACCTTCGCAGGATCGTCGACGAAGAAGACGACGTGCGGATTGCCGACGTTGACCGCGAAACCATGCTTGAGCTCGCCCCATGCGAGCGGCAGGTTCGCCGTGTCCATCGCGTAGGAGATCGGGATGTCCGCCCAGCCGAACCTCGGCTGGCGCATCGTCACTTCGACCTCATCGCCCGCCGAGGAGCCTTCGATCACGCCCGCCGGCGTCTCGATGGTCTTTGCATGCGTCAGCGCCACCACGCAGCGCGCGGCATTGCCGCACGATTCGACTTCGCCGCCGTCATGATTCCAGATCCGCATCGACACGTCCGCCTTGTCGGAATTGCCGACCAGGATCAGTTGGTCGCAGCCGACTCCCAGGTGCCGGTCGGCGATGGCGCGCGCCAGCTGTGGCGTCATCGATACGCTCTGTTCGCGCCCGTCAACGATCACGAAGTCGTTGCCGAGGCCGTGCATCTTGTGGAAGTGCATTCCCATGGGTCGGCCGCGCATCTAGGGGGCCGGAAAAGCTTAGTCCACCAGCGAGGGCACGAAACGGCCATGCAAAGACCAGCGAACGAAGTGATGCAGGCGATCATCTTCTCGGCCGTGCTCGACGCCGTGGAGGCGCTGAAGCGCGCATCGGGCGGCTTGCCGAATCAGCTGCTCCGCGACGTGCAGGCGATCCATCGCAACGTCACCTTCGCCGACCTGCCGAAGGAGCTTCAGGACGCGATCGTCGAGAGCACGCGCACCGCGTTCACTCAGCTTCTGAAGGATGGCTATGCGGTCGGTCCGCGCCAGCAGATGCAGCAGTCGCGACCGCTGGACCGGGTTCCGGAGCGCGACCGGCGCGGCCCGCGTGGGCCTGGGGAGCGCCATCCAAGGGGCGGGCGGCCACCGAGGGGCGGCGGTCCCGACAAGCCGGGCGGCGGCGATCGTCCCGGCGGGGGGCCCAATCGCCCGCGCCGCAAGCCCAAGGGCAAGCCGCGGCTGGTTTGAGTCATGGGCATGTTCGACTGGGTGGCGTTCGAGAAGGGGCAGGCGCACTTTTGCGGCTCTCAGCGTCGCAGTGACGCAGGCGGACAATACATATTCGCTGTTCAGCTTCCGCATTGGGAATTGCCCATGTACGGCGAGTTCAAGACGACACCGTCCAGTAGAATGAGCCACAACGTCGAGATTCTGAGCTTCGGATACCGGAACAACAGGCTTGTCGGAAGGCCGGCGCCTCAACGGCAGACATTCACGCCTTCGGAGGCCGAAGATATCCGCGCGATCATCAGGGAATTGATGCTCGCGGACGTCGAGAAGCCCTTTCCTCTGCACAAGCCTGAACGCTTTGAGGGGCAAGTTTTCTTCAAGGACGGATGGATCAGCCAAAGTTGATTCGCCCGGCCGCTTACGCTACTGGCGCGCCGTCCTACGGACATACATGACTGGAGCACGCCTCGGGATGAGGGGTGCACGCCGGCCGACGAGGTTTCGTCCGCCGGCGTAATTTGCGTGTGGCACCCTACATGGGCCGCTCCGGTATGTTGGGAGATTTGAGTGTTCGATAATCTGAGCGATCGCCTCTCGGGCGTATTCGACAAGCTTCGCGGCCGCGGCGCGCTGACCGAGGCCGACGTGCGCTCGGCCATGCGCGAGGTTCGCGTCGCCCTGCTCGAGGCCGACGTCGCTCTCCCAGTCGCGCGCGATTTCGTCGACCAGGCCACCGAGAAGGCCGTGGGTACGGAAGTGCTCCGCTCGGTCACTCCGGGGCAGATGGTCGTCAAGATCGTCCACGACCAGCTGGTCGAGACGCTCGGCTCCGACGCCTCCGAGCTTCGCGTCGACGTGAATCCGCCGGCGATCGTGATGATGGTCGGGCTCCAGGGCTCGGGTAAGACCACGACGACCGCCAAGCTCGCCAAGCGGCTGACGGAGCGCGATCGGAAGAAGGTGCTGATGGCGTCGCTCGACGTCGCGCGGCCTGCTGCGCAGGAGCAGCTGGCGGTGCTGGGACGGCAGGCGAATGTCGACACCTTGCCCACCGTGGCCGGGCAGCAGCCGGTCGAGATCGCCAAGCGCGCCGTGCAGGCGGCGAAGCTGCAGGCCTACGACGTCGTCCTGCTCGATACGGCGGGCCGTCTCCACGTCGACGATGCGCTGATGGCCGAAATGAAGGCCGTCGCGCAGGCGTCGAGCCCGACCGAGACCCTGCTCGTCGTCGACAGCCTCACCGGGCAGGACGCGGTCAACGTCGCCAAGGGGTTTGCCGGCGAAGTCGACCTCACCGGCGTAATCCTCACCCGTCTGGACGGCGATGCCCGCGGCGGCGCGGCGCTATCGATGCGTGCAGTCACCGGCAAGCCGATCAAGTTCGCAGGCGTCGGCGAGGGGCTGGACGCTCTCGAAGCCTTCCATCCCGAGCGGATCGCTGGGCGCATCCTCGGCATGGGCGATGTGGTCAGCCTCGTCGAAAAGGCCGCTGAGACGATCAAGGTCGAAGAGGCCGAGAAGATCGCGGCCAAGATGGCCAAGGGGAAGTTCGACCTCGACGACCTCCGTGCCCAGATCGGTCAGATGCAGCGGATGGGCGGCTTGGGAGCGCTCGCCAACATGCTTCCGGGCATGAAGGGCATGAAGGACGCGGTTTCGAAGGCGCAGGATTCGAAGGCGCTGGTTCATCTCGAGGCGATGATGAGCTCGATGACCGCGAAGGAGCGGGCGAAGCCGGAGATCATCAACGCCAAGCGCAAGATCCGCATCGCCAAGGGCAGCGGCACCACCGTCCAGGAGGTGAACAAACTGCTGAAGATGCATCAGGAAATGTCGACCGCGATGAAGCGGCTGAAGAAGATGGGCGGCTTCGGGAAGCTCGCAGCCATGTTCGGTGGCGGCGGGGGTCTCGGTGGCGGCGGGGGCGACATGCCCGATCTCGGCGGCCTTGGAGGCGCAGGCGGCGCCCTCCCTGGCCTAGGCGGCAGCGCCCCGTTCAACCTCCCTCCTGGTTTCGACAAGTTTTCAAAGAAATAAACGAACGCACTGAAAGGAAACACTTTATGGCTCTGGCAATTCGTCTCTCGCGCGGTGGCGCAAAGAAGCGCCCTTATTACCGCATCGTCGTGACCGACAGCCGTTCGCCCCGCGACGGCCGCTTCATTGAGAAGCTCGGCACCTACAATCCGCTGCTGGCGAAG
>DATMHP010000111.1:0-11855 GCA_035554875.1 Sphingomicrobium sp. | reverse complement strand
TCGACGCAGCCGATTTCGACCATTCGGTCGCCACCCAGCGGGTTAAGCCCCGTGGTTTCGGTGTCGAAGACGATCTCCCGCATGCGCAAAACTATCGTGTCTCGCCGACTCCGAGACAAGCGAGAATGTCGCGCACCTGGGCTTCAGTTGTGGATAGGTCGCCGCCGGTATCGACGACGAAATCGGCGCGGCGCTTTTTCTCCTCGTCGGGCATTTGCCTCGCCAGCAGCGCTTCGAATTTCGCTTCGCTCATGCCCGTCCTCGACAGCACGCGCTCGCGCTGAACCGCGGCGGGGGCCGAGACGACGATGATCTTGTCGAAGGCCTCGCCGCCGCCGGTCTCGAACAGCAAAGGGATTTCGAACAGCAGCGCCTTCGCGTCGCCATTCTCGACAATGAACCGGGTCCGCTCGTGGTGGACGGCGGGGTGAACGATGGCTTCCAAGGCCGCGAGTTCCTCCGGATCCGCAAGCACGCGTTTCGATAAGGCGTCGCGGTCGACGCCGTCGGGACCGGTCGTTCCGGGAAAGCGGTCCTCGATTTTCTTCACGAGTGCACCACCGCGGCCCTGCAATGCGCGAACGACCGCATCGGCATCGAAAACGGGAACGCCGGCGCGCCTGAACATATCGGCGACCGTCGATTTTCCCATCCCGATGGAGCCCGTGAGCGCCAGCCGCATCACCGCGCGATCGCTCCCCGGTCGCGCAGCGCGCCCAGGAGCGGGAGCAAGGGCATTCCGAGAATGGTGAAGAAGCTGCCGTCGATTGCGTCGAACAATTGCACGCCTCTGCCTTCGAGCCGGAACACGCCGACACAATAGCCGACTTCGGGCCATTCGGCATCGAGATAGGATTCGATAAAAGTGTCGGAGAGCCCGCGCACCTGGAGCCGCGCGGAATCGGAGACGCTCCAGTCGACGGCGCCGCCGCGGGCGAGGGCGACGGCGCTGGTCAGACGCATCCCCTTCCCCGAAAAGAATCGAAGATGCTCCGCCGCCTGCGCGCGATCGCGCGGCTTTTCGAACACGCGCCCGTCGGCGCTGACGACGGAATCGCTTCCGATCACCCAATCCTCCGGCCGGCCGGTGCTTACCGCCTTCGCCTTCGCCTCGGCGAGCGCGGTCGCGAGCTCGGCGGGATCGGAGTGCCGCGCCTTCTCGGCGGATTCATCGACATTGGCGGGAACGGACTCGAAGCCGACGCCGGCATGCTCCAGCATCTGCCGACGGATCGCGCTGCTCGAAGCGAGGACGAGGGTCAAAAGGACAACCTTGTGGAAAACACGGGCCGACTCCGTAGCGCGACTTCGGGGACAGCCTCAACCGAAGGTCCGCCCAGAGTCCGTCTCGCGATATTCGAGATTCCATCCACGGGAGCGGCCGTTCATCCCCAGCCTGTGAATCACGGGAGACTCAGCCTCCGACTCGCCGGATTCCCGAGAGAGCCTCGTTTTGCCTCCTGTTGGAAATTCCGGAAGCCGGGCCTATTTCCCGCGTCCAGCCGGACAACTGCAACTCCAATATTTCTTTTAAGACTCTAATTAGGGAGAGAGTGGGTGGCCCCTTCGCCGAGTAAGCCCAGGGCGGCGGGCGCCACGGACAAGTCCTTGCTTGCCGTCCTCAAGGGCGAGCGGCGCGACCCCCCTCCGATGTGGCTGATGCGCCAGGCCGGCCGCTACCTTCCCGAATATCGGCAGCTGCGCCAGCACAAGGGTAGCTTCCTCGACCTGGTCTATGACAGCGACGCCGCGGCCGAGGTCACGCTCCAGCCGCTCGAGCGATTCGATTTCGATGCCGCGATCCTGTTTTCCGACATCCTCATCGTCCCCTTCGCGATCGGGCAGAATCTTAGCTTCGTGGCTGGCGAAGGGCCGCGGCTGACTCCGCAGCTGTTATCGGCCGACCTCGACTCGCTCACCCCGACGCTGACGCGGCTGGAGCCCGTCTACGAGACGGTGCGGAAGGTCAGGCAAAGATTGGCGCCGAATAAGACGCTTATCGGCTTCGCCGGCGCTCCATGGACGGTCGCGACCTACATGGTCGCGGGCCAGGGAAGCCGCGATCAGTCGGAGACCCGGCGGCTCGCTTATGCCGATCCCGAGCGTTTCGCCGCGGTCATCGCGCGCATCGAAGACGTCACCTTCGCTTACCTTTCCGGCCAGATCGACGCCGGAGCCGAGGTCATCCAATTGTTCGACAGCTGGGCGGGCAGCCTTGCTCCGGCGCAGTTCGAGCGCTGGGTGATCGAGCCGACCGCGCGGCTCGTGGAGCGGCTGCGGAATGAGCATCCGGACATTCCAATCATCGGTTTTCCGAAAGGCGCCGGAAGCAAGCTTCGCGCTTATGCCGACGAGACCGGGGTCGATTGCGTCGGCCTCGACGAGACCGTCGATCCCGTCTGGGCTCATCGCGAGCTTGCCGCGGGCTTTCCTGTCCAGGGCAATCTCGACCCGCTTGCGCTGATTGCGGGCGGCGAGCAGATGCGGGATTCGGTGCGGCGCATTGTTGACGCATTCCGCGACCGGCCGCACATCTTCAATCTCGGCCACGGGATTCTTCCCGATACTCCGATCGACAATGTCGAGCAGCTGGTGGCTCTCTTGAAAGGCAGCGAATGAGTGATCTGACCGGTTTCCTGGGAGTCGCCTATCCCTGGGTCAAAGCCGCCCATGTCACCTTCGTGATCTTCTGGATCGCCGGGCTTCTGCTGCTGCCGCGCTTCTACGTCTATCATCACGAGTCGACGCCCGGCTCCGCCGAAGACCGCGCCTGGATCGAGCGCGAGCGGCGAGCGCGGAAGATCATTCTTACGCCAGCAATGATCATCGTCTGGATTCTGGGCCTGATGCTCGCCTTCAACATCGACGCTTTCCACCAGGGCTGGTTCGTAGCGAAGTTCGCACTGGTCATTGCCCTCTCCGCCTACCAGGGCTGGCTTGGGAGTTACGGCAAGAGGCTCGCGGCCGGGACTCGCTCGCCTGATACGCGGACACTTAGGATCATGAACGAGATCCCAGGAATCGCCGCGGCGATCATTGTAGTCCTCGTTATCGTCCGGCCATTCTGAGGCGTCGCGTTCGGAATCGTCGATACAGCCGATTGACTTGGGCCTAGCCGCTCCCTAACTCGCGGCCATCAAGGCTGCACCGGCCTGTACTCATCCATTTCGCCGATTCAGCCTTCCGTCCACCAAGCGGCGTCCGCCGCCAAGGCTTTGAACAGCTGATTCGTCCCAACGCCCGAAAAGCGATCCCCCGATGCATCTGAAAGATCTCAAACAAAAATCACCGGCCGAGCTGGTTTCCATGGCCGAGGAGCTCGGCGTCGAAGGCGCATCGACAATGCGCAAGCAGGACCTCATGTTCTCGATCCTCAAGGTCGAGGCAGACGAAGGCCTGCAGATCGTCGGCAGCGGCACCATCGAGGTGCTGAACGACGGCTTCGGCTTCCTTCGCTCGCCCGAGGCGAATTATCTCGCCGGGCCCGACGACATTTATGTCGCGCCGTCGGTCGTCCGCCGCTTCGGTCTCCGCACCGGCGACACGGTCGAAGGTGAAATCCGCGGGCCCAAGGACGGCGAGCGCTATTTCGCTCTGACCCGCGTCACCACGATCAATTTCGACGACCCGGAAACGGTTCGCCACCGCGTCAATTTCGACAATCTGACGCCGCTCTATCCCGACGAGAAGCTCAAGCTCGACACGCTGGATCCGACGATCAAGGACAAGTCGGCTCGGGTGATCGACATCGTCTCGCCACTCGGCAAGGGCCAGCGCGCGCTGATCGTCGCTCCTCCGCGCACCGGCAAGACCGTGCTCTTGCAGAACATCGCGCGGGCGATCACCGACAACAATCCGGAAGTCACCCTCATCGTCCTTCTGATCGACGAGCGGCCGGAGGAAGTCACCGACATGCAACGCTCGGTGAAGGGCGAGGTCATCTCCTCGACCTTCGACGAGCCGGCGAGCCGCCACGTCCAGGTCGCCGAGATGGTGATCGAGAAGGCCAAGCGCCTGGTCGAGCACAAAAAGGACGTCGTGATCCTGCTCGATTCCATCACCCGCCTCGGCCGCGCCTACAACACGGTCGTCCCGAGCTCGGGCAAGGTGCTGACCGGCGGTGTCGACGCCAACGCCTTGCAGCGGCCGAAGCGCTTCTTCGGCGCCGCGCGCAACATCGAGGAAGGCGGGTCGCTTTCGATCATCGCCACCGCGCTGATCGATACCGGCTCGAAGATGGACGAGGTCATCTTCGAAGAGTTCAAGGGTACCGGTAACAGCGAAATCGTCCTCGACCGCAAGGTCGCCGACAAGCGCATCTTCCCGTCGCTCGACGTCGGCAAGTCCGGCACCCGCAAGGAAGAGCTGCTGGTCGAGCAGGGCACGCTCACCAAGATGTGGGTGCTCCGCCGGATCCTGATGCAGATGGGCACGGTCGACGCGATGCAGTTCCTTCTCGACAAGATGAAGGATGCGAAGTCGAATGAGGATTTCTTCGCCTCGATGAACCAGTAAGCCGCGGCGGCCGGGCGGATGATCTCGGGGTTCAGCTTCGCGAGCATCTTTACCGGCGCCGGAATGGCGAAACTTGGCCAGATCATCGTCGGCGACCTGACGATGGCCGGCGACAATGTCGTCATCATGGGCTCGCTAGCCTCGGGGCTCCCGGCCCGCGACCGGCGCAGGGTGTTGATGCTCGGCGTCGGCATGGCGCTGGTGTTCCTCATCACCTTCGCGGTCATCGCCACCCAGCTGCTGAGGATCACCGGACTCGTCTTCGCGGGCGGGCTGCTGCTGCTCTGGGTCGCCTACAACATGGTGCGCGAGCTTCATCCGAGGGCCGCAGTCGTCGCCGACGACCCTCAGACGGTTGAGATCGAAGGGCCTCCCGCGACCAAGACCTTTTTCCGGGCGGCGATTCAGATCATGATCGCCGACCTCAGCATGAGCCTGGACAATGTTCTGCTCGTCGCCTCGATCGCGCGCGAGAATCCGGCACTCCTCGTCGTAGGCCTGAGCTTCTCGGTGCTGCTGATGGGGCTTGCCGCCAATTTCGTGGCGAAGCTGATCCAGCGATATAATTGGATCAATTATATCGGCCTCATCGTCATCCTCTACGTTGCGGTGACGATGATCTACGAAGGCTGGATGGGCGGCGAGCATGTTCTCGGCTTGAGGAATGTCCTCGGCCTCGGCTAGCGCGTGGTGAATCATGCGGCGCTTTGCCGGGGAGTAAGCCTTGTTCGATTTGATCCTGAGCACTGCAGCCGCAGCAACCGCGGGGCCGACAGGTCTGGCCGGCGTCTGGACGGCGATCATCCAGGATTTCTCGAACATCACCGAGCCTGCGGCCTTCGCGGCCTTCCTCCAGGTCCTGATGATCGACCTCGTGCTTGCAGGCGACAATGCCATCGTCGTCGGCGCTCTGGCAGCGGGTCTCTCGGCTGCGGAGCGGCGGCGAGTCATCCTGATCGGCGTACTCGCGGCGTTGGTGCTGCGGATCCTCTTCGCACTGATCGTCACCCAGCTGCTCCAGATCATCGGGTTGATCCTGATCGGCGGGCTTCTGCTGCTGTGGGTTGCGTGGAAGATGTGGCGCGAACTTCGCCATCAGGGGGAGTCAGGCGGTTCCGAGGAGATTGTCGGCGACGAGCATTCGGGCCTTCGTCCTGCCAAGAGCTTCGCCGCGGCGGTCTGGGCGGTTGCGGTCGCGGACGTCTCGATGAGCCTCGACAATGTTCTCGCAGTTGCGGGCGCGGCGCGCGATCATCCGGGAATTCTCATCGTCGGCCTGATCGTCGCCGTCGCGCTGATGGGCCTCGCTGCGAATCTCATCGCCCGATACATCGAGCGGTACCGCTGGATCGCCTACATCGGCCTTCTCGTGATCGTCTATGTCGCCTTCAAGATGATCTACGACGGCTGGGTGCATCCGGACGTGGGGCTGGGGACCCTGTTCGCCTGATCTTTCCCGCCGGCGCCTGCTCGCGGTAAGGGCGCGGCATGGCAGCGGACACGATCTTTGCGGTCTCCAGTGGCAGTCCGCCTGCGGCTATTTCGGTGATCCGTGTGAGCGGGGCAGAGGCGCACCGCGCCGGCGCGCAGCTCGCGGGTTCGCTCCCGGCAGCGCGCGAGGCGGCGGTGCGGCATTTGAGGGCCGCCGACGGGTCGCTCCTCGATGAGGCGCTTGTGCTTCGCTTCGACGGCCCCGGCAGTTCGACAGGCGAGGATTTGGTGGAACTGCATTGCCACGGTGGCCGTGCGGTCCTTGCCGCCGTTCTGGACGCTCTCGGAGGGATTGAAGACCTGCGACAGGCGGAGCCAGGCGAATTCACCCGTAGAGCGTTCGAGAACGGCCGAATCGACCTCACCGAAGCCGAGGGCCTCGCTGACCTCATTGAGGCAGAGACGGAGAGCCAACGCCGCGCCGCGCTGATGACGGCAGAGGGTGGGCTTCGGAAGGAAATTTCGCACTGGCAGCAGCGCCTGCTCGACCTCTCGGCGCGCGCCGAAGCCGCGATCGATTATGTCGATGAGGACTCTGTCGATGCCAATCCATCGCTCTCGCGCGATTGCGGCGCATTAGCGGCAGAGCTTTCCGGATGGCTCGCCCGACCGCGTGCGGAGCCGCTGCGCGACGGCGTCCGGGTCGTAATCGCCGGCCCACCTAACGCCGGAAAATCAAGCCTTCTCAATACGATAGTTGGTTTCGAGCGAGCCATCGTCACGGACATTCCTGGGACCACGCGTGACCATATTGAGGTACCACTCGCGCTGTCGGGCGTGCCGATTCGCCTTACCGATACGGCGGGTCTTCGCGAGTCCGGGGAGCTCGTCGAGAGAATTGGCGTCGATCGCGCGCGGCAGTTGACGGAACTCGCCGAAGTCCTGGTTTGGCTGGGCGAGCCAGTGGACGCGCCGGATCATCCGCGCCTGATTCAGGTTCACAGCCGCGCCGACCTGCCCGAACGTCGTGAGTCACCGGCAGGGGCAATTGCGGTCTCATCGGTCACGGGCGAAGGGCTGATCGCCCTGACACAAGCCGTGGTGACCGAAGCCCGATTGGTCCTGCCGGCAGAAGGCGAGATTGCGCTCAACGCGCGCCAGGCGGATTGCGTGGCGCAGGCGCGGGATGCTCTGGAGCAGGCTGAAAGTTCGGGCGACCTCGTGATCGTCGCCGAATCGCTTCGACAGGCGCGCTCGGCGTTCGATCAGCTCACCGGGCGGGCGGGGGTCGAGGATCTTCTTGACGCGCTGTTCGGTCGGTTTTGCTTGGGGAAGTAGCACTGTTCCACGTGAAACAGTGATCAGCTAAGGCGCTCGGATGTACGACGTCTTGGTCATCGGCGGAGGTCATGCAGGCTGCGAAGCGGCGACAGCCGCGGCGCGGCGCGGCGCGCGCGTCGGGCTCGTCACGTTCCGGGTCGAAGACATTGGCCAGATGTCGTGCAACCCGTCGATCGGCGGGGTCGGCAAAGGCCATCTGGTTCGCGAACTCGACGTCTTTGATGGCTTGATGGCGCGGGCGGCCGACCGCGCGGCGGTCCACCGGCGCATGCTCAACCGGAGCAAGGGGCCGGCCGTGCAGGGGCCACGTATCCAGGCCGACCGCCATCTCTATCGGCAAGAGGTCGCGGAGCTCGTCTGTCAGAGCGGAGTCGAAGTTCTGGTCTGCGAGGCCCTGGGGCTGATCGTTCGCCGGGGCGGGGTCGAGGGACTCGAAACGAGCATCGGAGTTCTTCCGTGCAAGGCGCTGGTGATTGCCACCGGGACGTTCCTCGATGCCCGCATGTTCGTCGGCGAGACGGTCGTCGAAGGTGGCCGCCGCGGGGAGAGAGCGGCAGTCGCTCTGGGCGCCCAGATCCGTGAGATCGGACTGGGGCAGGGGCGTCTGAAGACCGGTACGCCGCCGCGGCTCGATGGCCGGACCATCGATTGGGCTCGACTGGAGCGGCAGTCCAGCGACGGCGACCGTTGGACGATGTCTTGCCTGGACGGCGGTATTGAGTGCCCGCAACTCCACTGCGCCATTACACGAACGATCGACCGGACGCATGAGATCATCGAGGCGAATTTCAGCCGCTCGCCCCTGTTCGCCGGAGCCATCGAGGGCAGGGGGCCGCGTTACTGTCCGTCTATCGAAGACAAAGTGAAGCGCTTCGGCGGCCGCGACGGGCACCAGATTTTCCTCGAGCCGGAGGGTTTGGACGACGCGCTCATTTACCCGAACGGCATCTCGACATCGCTACCGGATGATGTCCAGCGGGAGTTCGTCCGATCCATTCCCGGGCTTGAGCGGACGGAGATCGTTCGGCCCGGTTATGCTGTCGAATATGAGTTCGTCGACCCGCGCCGGCTTGCCAGCACTTTGCAGGTGCAGGATATCGAGGGGCTGTTTCTCGCCGGGCAGATCAACGGCACCACCGGATATGAAGAAGCGGCCGCGCAGGGGCTCGTCGCCGGTCTCAATGCGGCCGCTCTGGCGCTCGAGCTTGAGCCGGTCCGCTTCGACCGCCGCACCTCGTACATTGGCGTGATGGTGGATGACTTGACCCTGCAAGGCGTGTCGGAGCCCTATCGCATGATGACAGCGCGAGCGGAGTACCGGCTCGCGCTTCGAGCCGACAATGCCACGACGCGCCTGGGCGAGGCCGCGGTCGCGGCAGATTGTGTGAGCGAACGTCGGCGCCGCCATATCGAGGAGCACTTCGAGCAACGTGCTTCAACGAACTGGCCGGAAACGGAAGAAGGCCGTGCCGATACGCTCTACGCACCTTATCTCGAGCGTCAGAATCGGGAGTGGGAAGCGATCCGCCGCGACTCGCGCGTCTGGCTCGGCAGCGCCTTCGACTATGCCGCCGTGCCGGGGTTATCGAACGAGATGGTCGAACGGCTATCCACAGCCCGACCAGAGACGCTCGACCAGGCTTCGCGAATTGCCGGAGTGACACCCGCAGCTCTGTCGGCCTTGCACGTTGCGGCAAGCCGCGCCGCGGCATGACTGAGCAACTGGCGGACGTTCTCGGTCGTGATGTTTCACGTGAAACACTGCAGCAACTGGAACGCTACGCGGACCTGCTTCGGGCCGAGGCCGCGAAGCAGAATCTCATTTCCCGTTCGACGCTCCAATCGCTGTGGGAACGGCACATCCTCGACAGTGCCCAGCTAGTGAAATTTGCGCCGGCGAGCGATGCATCCTGGCTCGATATAGGCTCAGGCGCCGGTCTCCCTGGGCTCGTCATCGCCATCCTCGTGAGGGGCGATGTTCTGTTGGTCGAACCGCGGCGGCTGCGCGCGGAATTCCTGGAGCGCACCATCACTGATCTTGACCTTGGATCAAGGGTCACTGTCGCTGCGATGAAGGTCGAGAAGATCACCGGCACGTTCGACGTGATCACCGCGCGCGCGGTCGCCGAGCTCGACAAACTGCTGAGGATATCCACGCATCTGTCCACAAGAAAAAGCCTGTGGGTGCTGCCCAAGGGCCGAAGCGCCGAATCCGAACTGGCCGCGGCCAGGAGAAACTGGCACTGTGATGCTGAGATCGTTCCAAGCCGCACCGATCCGGACTCGCGGATTCTGGTGCTCCGGAATGTAAGAGCGAGGGGTGGGCGATGATTCGCGTCGCAATCGCGAACCAGAAGGGCGGGGTCGGCAAAACGACCACCGCGATCAATTTGGCAACGGCATTGGCGGCCATCGGCTGGAAGGTGCTGCTGGTCGACCTCGACCCGCAGGGCAATGCGTCGACAGGGTTGGGTGTGCCCCAGTCGAAGCGCGAGCGCTCGAGCTACGACGTGCTGATCGGCTCCGCGACCGTTCACGAGAGCGCAATCCCGACGCGGGTGCCGCGGCTCGACCTGCTCCCGGCGACGATGGACCTGTCCGGTGCCGAGGTGGAGCTGGTCAGCCTGGAGGATCGCGCCCATCGGCTCGACAAGGCGCTGTCGGCGACGCCTTCGGGACGCTGGGACATCTGCCTTATCGATTGCCCGCCGTCGCTCGGACTTCTGACGGTGAACGGCCTCGTGGCGGCGCGGCAGCTGCTGGTCCCGCTGCAGTCGGAATTCTTTGCTTTAGAAGGACTTAGCCAGCTTTTGCAGACGGTGGAGCGCATTCGCGTCGCCTTCAATCCGCAGCTCGCCATCCTCGGCGTTGCCCTGACCATGTTCGACCGCCGCAACCGGCTCTCGCAGCAAGTCTCGGATGACGTGCGTGCGTGCCTGGGCCCGGTGGTCTTCGACACCGTCGTTCCGCGCAACGTCCGTCTATCGGAAGCGCCGAGCCATGGGCTTCCCGCGCTGATCTATGATCTCAAGTGCCCGGGCTCCGAAGCCTATGTGAGCCTCGCCCGCGAGCTGATGGCGCGGCTCCCGCGCGCTGCGGAGGCGGCATGAGCGACAAGAAGAGCTCCGGCCTGGGTCGCGGCCTCGCGGCGCTGCTCGACGAAGCTGCGCGACCCAGCTCGGCAAATGCGCCGGCGGAATCGGCGCGCGATGCCTCGAACGGCGGGGTTAGAGAGATCGAGATTGGGCGGATCCGGCCGAATCCAGCCCAGCCGCGCGTTCATTTCGACGAGGAGAGCATCGCCGAGCTCGCCGATTCGATCGCCGAGCGGGGAATCCTGCAGCCGGTGTTGCTTCGTCCGGACGGCGAGAACTTCCAGCTGGTCGCCGGCGAACGGCGGTGGCGGGCGGCTCAGCGGGCGCGGCTGCACACGATTCCGGCGATCGTCCGCGACATCGACGATTCGACCTCGGCCGAAATCGCGCTGATCGAGAACGTCCAGCGCCAGGACCTGAACGCGATCGAAGAAGCCGAGGGCTACAAGAAACTGGTCGAAAGCTATGGCCATACGCACGACGGGGTTGCCAAGCTCGTCCATAAGTCGCGCAGCCATATTGCCAACCTCTTGAGATTGCTCGATCTTCCGGCGGCGGTGAAGCAATCGCTACTGCAAGGCGATATCAGTATGGGCCACGCGCGGGCGATCCTCACCGCGCCGGATCCCGAATCGCTCGCTCGTGAAATCGTCGAAAAGGGCCTGTCGGTCCGTCAGGCGGAGGCGCTCGCCAAGCAGGCGAAGCCGGGCGGAGGCACCTCCACGGCGCGAGCCGAGACCTATCGCGGGCACCAGGCTCCGGATGCCGACTTGGCGGCGCTTGAGCGGCAGCTCGGCGATATGCTGGGCTTGAAAGTGAAAGTCGCGAACGACGGCAACCGCGGCAGCGTCACGCTGCATTACGCAAGCCTCGATCAGCTCGACATGATCTGCCAGCGGCTGAGCGGCGAAGCGATCTAGCTACCTCCGCCGCGCAGTCCGCGCGATCGCGACCAGTTCCTCTTCCAGAGCTTCGGCAGGCGGCGGCGAATCGGGGCTCATCAGCCGTCGTTCCAGTGCGCCGGATCGCTCCAGAACCCGCGCCAACGCCTTCGAATCCCACAACGACACGAGCCGCGTTACCAACTCTTTCTCCTTGAAGAACACCGACTTGCCCACTGACGTCACGGCGTCATGGGGCCGCGCGCCTCTGTCCACCTTTGCCCGGATCGGAGCGAGCATCAGTAGCCGGCGCTGAAGCGCGCGAACGACCGTAATCGGCTCCGCATCGGCGGCGCTCGCGTCCAGCTCATGCGACAGCCGCTCGAGATCCCCGGCAAGCGCCAGATCGCCGAGCCGCATCCAGTCGCCTTCCGCTCCCGCGCCGATTTCATCGAGCGCATCGCGGTCCGCCTGTCGAGGATTGTCGGGCGTCGCGCCGGTATAAAGCGCGAGCTTGGCAACTTCCTGGGCGATGATTCCGCGCTCATTCCCAGCCGCCGCGGCGATCCGTCCCGCAACTCCGGGCGCAAGT
>DATMHP010000110.1:0-9686 GCA_035554875.1 Sphingomicrobium sp. | reverse complement strand
CCACAGCGCCGAGATGATGGACGAGCTTGCCGGCGCTCTCGTGGAAATCTGGGGCAGGCTGGAGATGCAGCTGGCCGCGTAGGCCACGGAGGGCAGCGGATGAGCGACGTTGCCGCGACCGCCGTCACTTCCGCATCGAATCCGATCGAAGCGAGTTTGCTGGCTGCCGTCGAGCGGAGTCCGCTCCGGCACCAGCCGTTCGACCATATTTACATGGACCGGGTCTTCGACCTGCATTCTTATGCCGGCCTGATATCGGCGCTTCCGGATCGCCGCTATTTTCACGAGCTGTCGCACCATGACGCGATGCGCACCGATGGCAGCAGCACGCGGCTTCGCATGTATCTCTATCCGGAGCTCCTTTGGCGCCTTCCGTCCGCTCAGCGGCGCGCCTGGATGCCTATCGCTCGCGCACTTTGCTCGCGGGCGCTCGAAGACGCCTTTAGGTGCAAGTTTCGAAGCGCGCTCCAACAGCGCTTCGGGAAGCGTGTCGATAAAATCGGACTTCATCCGGTCCCGGTGCTGCTTCGCGATCAGCCCGGATACCGCATCGGAATCCACGCGGACGCGAGCCGGAAGGCCATCACGGTTCAATTCTACCTGCCGCGCGATTTCTCGCAGCGCGACCTCGGCACAATCTTTCATGACGGCGATAGTGGCGAAGCGGCAGCCCGCACCACGCAAATGCCGTTCCTGCCGGCAACCGGCTACGCTTTCCCCGTCGCATTGGCCAAGAGCTGGCACAGCGCCGCCGAGACGAGCGAGTCGGACGGCGAACGCACGTCGATGATGGTGACCTATTATGTCGCCGACGGTCCGGCGGCCCGGCTCCGGAGCCTCGTCACCCGCGGTGGACTGCTTCTCGGCATCCATCCGCGGGTGTGACGCCGGCCCAACCGGCGTCCCGGCAAAATCCGCGCTGACGCAGATGCCAGGCAAGCAGGCCCCCAAAGCGTGAATTGCAGACCGGCACTCCGAACCGCTGGAGGATGTCGAGATCGGGGCTGCTGTTCCCTTCGACGATCAAGGGCCCCTCGTCCGTGATCGCGATGTCCCAGCCGACCAGCACCCGGTCGGCGAACGAGCGATGCGCCAGGATCGCGAGCGTTTTAGTCTCGCTCCAGAGCGGCAATATCGTGCCGGTGATCCGGGCGTTGGTATCGGGGTGACGGTCGAGCCAGCCGAGCTTCGCATCCATCCCGAGGTCGCTCGCGCTCGAGAGGGATCCACGGCCCAGGTCCACGTTCGCTGCAATTCCGCCGGCGTGAAGGTTATCGACGGTGCGGTTGCCGCCGATCGCCATCCGGAACACCGCACCGACGATTTCGGCGTGTCCGCGCTCGTTGAGGCAGGTCGTCACCCGGACCGTCGGAAGAGCCCCGGAGGTCAGCTCCGTCAGTGCGGAATGTGGCTCGACTCGCCGCTGGACGATGATCGGGCGGCGATTCGCGCGTTCCCGAAGATGCTCCATCAACGCTTCGCTGCTCAGCCGCTGATCATCCAATCCCGCGAACTCGCCGGGCGCGACGCAATCCCAGCGCTCGGCTCCGCGTCCGCCTCGGCCATTCGCCGGCTTCACGAACAAGTCGCAATCGGGAAGCGATTCGAGAGCCGCGGCTCCCTCCAGGTAAAGGAGGTAAGGCACACACGGGACGCGATGGTCCGCGCAGAAATCGGCGAAAAGCTTCTTGTCGTTGAGCTCGGTCCGGACTCCGCGCCGAAGCAGCGGATAAATGCCGGCCTTCGTCTCCGAGCGCTGCAGGTATGCCCCGGCGTCGCCACGGTCCCTGTAGAGCCCGAAGATGTAATACCAAGGCGGAAGCACGCCGGCCGAGAGATACACCCGAACTTGATCGATGAGCTGACGAACGAGACTTTTGTGCTCGCGTCGGCGGATGGCGAGCCCGTTGCGGGCCGTGAACCACAGGACGGCGACAAGCAGGCCTAGCGGCCAGAGGAGGACGGCGGCGGTGATTTCGGCAACATTGTCCCAGCCGCCCTCCCAATAGGTGATTGCGTATGCGGTCCTGATGATGTCGCCGGAGGCGCGGCCGTGGCGGTCGAAGAGCTTGCGAACGGCGACCGGGAGCCCGGCGATCCTGTAAACCAGGCGTTCCCCTCGAACCGCGACTCGCATGACCAGCGGGCTCGACCTCATAGTGCTCCTTTCGGCAGTCCGGAGCGCTTACAGATATGACATTGCCGGACGCTGTCCGGAAGATGACAACCAGCGGCGCAGAGAAAGGTTCGCTCGGCAAGGCGAAGCGCCCTTACTCTCTGGCGAATCCGCGCGGCTTGCCCTAGGCCACGGACATGCGCATCGCCCTTGCCTCGGATCATGCCGGATTTGCACTGAAGGACGAGCTCGCCGCCTGGCTTCGCGACAGCGGTCACGTCGTTCTCGATCTCGGAACCAACGGCCCGGAAAGCGTCGATTATCCGGAATTCGGCGCGCGGCTCGCCAGCGCCGTCGCCTCCGGGGAAGCCGAGCGCGGGATCGCCGTCTGCGGCTCCGGGATCGGCATCTCCATCGCCGTGAACCGCAATCCGCACTGCCGCTGCGCCCGTGTCGACGATCCGCTGTCAGCCCGCCTTTCGCGTGAGCATAACGACGCCAACGTCCTTGCAATGGGCGGGCGGCTGATCGGCAGCGACATGGCCAAGGCATGCGTCACCGAGTTCCTCGGCACCGATTTCGCCGGCGGCCGGCACCAGCGGCGCGTCGACCAGCTCTCACAGCTCCTGCAGGAAAGCGACTGATGGCCAGCGCAGCCAATTTGAACGACGCCCAGCCGAAGGGCTTTTTCACCGACGACCTTGCGACTGCCGATCCCGAGATCTCCGACGCGATCGGGAAGGAGCTGGGGCGCCAGCGCGAGACGATCGAGCTGATCGCTTCCGAAAATATCGTCAGCAAGGCGGTGCTCGAAGCCCAGGGCTCGATCCTCACGAACAAATATGCAGAAGGCTACCCCGGCAAGCGCTACTACGGCGGCTGCGAATATGTGGACATCGTCGAGCAACTGGCGATCGACCGCGCCAAGCAGCTGTTCGACGCCGGCTTCGCCAACGTCCAGCCGAACAGCGGCAGCCAGATGAACCAGGCGGTGTTCCTGGCGCTGCTCGAACCCGGCGACAGCTTCATGGGCCTCGACCTCAACGCCGGAGGCCACCTCACCCATGGCTCGCCGGTCAACATGTCGGGCAAATGGTTCAAGCCGATTCCCTACGGCGTCCGGCGCGACGACCAGCTGCTCGACATGGACGAGATCGCGAAGACTGCGCGGGAGAACCGGCCTAAGCTGATCATCGCGGGCGGAACCGCTTATTCGCGGATCTGGGACTTTGAGGCGTTCCGGAAGATCGCCGATGAAGTCGGCGCTTATCTAATGGTCGACATGGCGCATTTCGCGGGTCTCGTTGCCGGCGGCGTTCACCCGAACCCGGTCCCGCACGCGCACGTGGTGACGACGACCACGCACAAGTCGCTTCGCGGACCACGCGGCGGCCTGATCCTCTCGAATGACGAGGCAATCGCGAAGAAGCTCAACTCTGCGGTCTTCCCGGGGCTTCAGGGCGGGCCGCTGATGCACGTCATCGCTGCCAAGGCGGTCGCGCTCAAGGAAGCGCTCCAGCCCGAGTTCAGGGCCTATGCAGCCCAGATCGTCGCCAATGCGCGCGCGCTCGCCAAGGCTCTGCAGGAAGATGGGCTGGATATCGTTTCCGGCGGCACCGACAATCACCTCATGCTCGTCGACCTGAGGCCCAAGCAAGCTACCGGCAAGGCCGCGGAAAAGGCGCTCGATCGCGCCTTCATCACCTGCAACAAGAACGGGATTCCGTTCGATCCGGAAAAGCCGTTCGTCACCTCCGGAATTCGGCTGGGCACGCCTGCGGGCACGACACGCGGCTTCGGCGAGGCGGAATTCCGCCAGATCGGCTCGATGATCGCAGAAGTCGTCGAAGGTCTTCGCAAGAATGGAGCCGATGGCGACGCTCAGGTCGAGCATTCGGTAGCCCGGCGGGTCCACGATCTTTGCGCGCGTTTCCCGATCTATCGGGATCTGTAAGCTCCGATGCGCTGCCCCTTCTGCGCGCATGAAGCGAGCCAGGTGAAGGACAGCCGCCCGTCCGAGGACGGCGCGGCGATCCGGCGGCGGCGGCAGTGCGAAGCCTGCGGGGCCCGCTTTACGACTTTCGAGCGGGTGCAGCTTCGCGAACTTACGGTCGTGAAGAAGAACGGCGAGCGCGAGCCGTTCGACCGCGGCAAGCTGGAGCGGTCGATCGCAATCGCCTGCCGCAAGCGCGACATTCCGGCCGAGCGGATCGAGCGGCTGATCACCTCCATTCAGCGCCAGCTCGAAACGCGCGGCGACGAGGTGACGACGACAAAGATCGGCGAAGCGGTCATGGACGGGCTGAAGGCGATCGACCACGTCGCCTACATCCGCTTCGCGAGCGTCTACAAAGATTTCAGCGAGCCGGGCGACTTCGCCGAAATCGCCGGCGCGGTCGGCGATGGGAGCTAGGGCGCCCGCCATCGTCCTCGTCCGCCCCCAGCTCGGGGAGAATATCGGCAAGGCGGCGCGGGCGATGCTGAACTTCGGGCTGACCGACATGCGCCTGGTCAATCCGCGCGACGGCTGGCCCAATCCGTCGGCGGGGCCCGCGGCGAGCGGCGCGGATATCGTGCTCGAACGGGCGCAGCTGTTCGAGACCGTCCAGGACGCGATTGCCGACTGCTCCACCGTCTTCGCCTCGACCGTTCGCCGCCGCGACCTGGTGATGCCTGTGCTGAAGCCGCAGGAAATGGCCACGCGGATCGCCGAAGCGCCGGAGCGTTGCGCGATCCTGTTCGGGGCCGAGCGCTCCGGCCTCGAAACCGAAGAGGTCGCGCTCGCCAATGCGATCGTCACCGTCCCGATCAATCCCGAATTCGGTTCGCTGAACCTAGCACAGGCGGTGATCCTGCTTGCCTACGAATGGTCGAAAGGAACCGACCTCGCGGTGCCTCCGGCCAAGGAACTGGAAGCCCCGGCACCGCACCGCGAAGTGGAAGGCCTGATCGGGCAGCTGGACGAGGCGCTGGAGCAGAAGGGCTATTTCCATCCGCCTTCGCGGACCCAGGCGACCAAAAATACCCTCCGGACGATCTTCACGAAAACCGGCTGGTCGTCCCGCGAGGTGAAGGCGGTGCGCGGAGTTCTGCGGGCCCTCGTCAACCCGTCTCGCCGCAGAGGCTAAACCTTCGTTGCAACGGGGAAGGAAGAGGCGCATCATCATCGCCTTGAAATTGGAGGAGAATCGCCATGGTCTCTCTTCTTGCCCTTCTCCTGGCTGGATTGCCGCCGGGAAGCCTGCCGGAACAACGGCTCAGCATTCGAGAGGTAAGGCCGTTATCCGTGGTTACGGATAAGGACATGCGTCCAACGAGACCGCCCGAGTGCAAGACCGACGCGGAAGTGCAGCACGCCGTTTGGCAGGTCCGGAATGGCCAAGCAGGCGACTGCTGGGTCCGCGACGCAACGGCGTTCAACCGGCGCTAGGGCCGCACGACCTTGACCTTAGGCGAGCGCGCCCCTAGGTGCGCGCCTTCGCAATTGATCCCGCATGCCCGGTGAAGCGGTGATCGCGGCTGTCGCAAGGGAGCCGGTGCGGTCCCGGGACGAACGAAGAAGCAAATTGGAGAATGTGAAGTGAGCAAGCGCTCCAGCGCCAAGTATAAACTCGACCGCCGCATGGGCGAGAACGTCTTCGGACGGCCCAAGAGCCCGGTCAACCGCCGCGAATATGGTCCTGGCCAGCACGGCCAGCGCCGCAAGGGCAAACTCAGCGATTTCGGAATCCAGCTGCGCGCCAAGCAGAAGCTGAAGGGCTATTACGGCGACATCACCGAGAAGCAGTTCAAGAAGAACTATATCGACGCCAGCCGGATGAAGGGCGACGCGTCGCAGAACCTCATCGGCCTTCTCGAGCGCCGTCTCGACATGGTCGTCTACCGCGCCAAGTTCGCTCCGACGATCTGGGCGGCCCGGCAGCTGGTCAGCCACGGCCACATTCGCGTGAACGGTGTGAAGTGCAACATCGCCTCGCGCCGCGTCGACGTGAACGACACGATCGAGCTCGGATCCAAGGCACAGGAAATGGCGCTGGTCATCGAGGCGCAGAGCCTCGCCGAGCGTGACGTCCCCGATTACGTGGTTCCGGACGGCACCTCGAAGGTGACCTTCACCCGCGTGCCGAGCCTCGACGAAGTGCCCTATCCGGTGCGGATGGAACCGAACCTCGTGATCGAGTTCTACTCGCGCTAGTCACCGACCGGTTCGGAGAGTTCAAAGGGCGGCCCAACGGCCGCCCTTTTTCGTTGCATCAGTGCCCGATCGTCCGCTCGAGCAGCTCCCCCATGTGGGTCAGGAGCTCTGCTCGGACGCTGGAATCGCGAAGCTGGTGGTCCAGCCCCTTATACTGCAGGAATTCGACCTGCTTGCCGGCTCCCTTGAGCGCATCCGCCATCCTCTGTGAGTGACGGAAGGCGACATTCGCGTCGAGATCGCCATGCACCAGCAGCACCGGCACCTGGATCCGGTCGGCGTGCCGAAGCGGGGAACCCTGCTCGATGTGCGGGCCGTCGCCGACGAAATCTTCGACGATCTTCGCGGATGTGTAGCCCTTGGCATCGTCCTTGAGCAGGCCGAGGTCCGTCACCGGAGCGACCGCGATGACCGCCTTGTACAATTGCGGGTCGGTTTCGGCCTCCATCAGCGCCGCGTAGCCGCCATAGGACCAGCCGAAAATCGCGAGCCTGTTCGGGTCAGCGATGCCCTGAGACGCAAGCCACTTTGCCGACGCCGCGATATCGCCCATCGACGTCCGCCAATTCTTGAACCCGTTCTCGTTGAGCCACTGGTCGCCGTAGCCGGCCGACCCGCGATATTCCGGCTGGATCACCGCATAGCCGCGCGCCGCGAGGAATTGCGACAGGAAGTCGAAACCCCATTCGTCGCGGGAGCTTGGGCCGCCGTGCGGAAGCACCACGGCCGGGAGGTTCTTGGCCTCCTTGCCAGGCGGGAGCGTCAGATAGGCCGGGATCTGCGCGCCGTCGCCCGCAGGAACGGTCACCGCTTTCTGCTTAGCCAGCGTCCTGCCTTCCAGCAGCGGGTGCTCCACCATCGCCTCATTGAGGTTCTTCGTGTCACGGTCGAAGAGATAGAAACGGCCGGGGTCGCTGTCGCTCGAAGCAAAGATCAGCAGCTTGCGTCCGTCGCGGCTCGCATCGACGAAATCGACGAGCGGCAGGTTGGGCAGCGCCTTCGACAGCGAATCCGCCAGCGCTTTATACTCCGGATCGAAGTAGATCGCGTGGCGGGATTCGTCGGCGAAGGTGTAGCCGATGACGCGCAGCCCGTCGCCGACACGGACGACGTCGTCGATATCGACGCGTGGATTCTCGGCGATCAGCCTCTCGGCAAGCGTTCCATCGAGCTTGATCGTGTAGAGCGCCTGGCGTCCATCCTTCTTCTTGAGCGCGTATAGCGCGTTGATCTCCGCATCGATGGCAAGGGGCACGATCTGGTCATCCTGGTCGACGAAATCGACCAAGGTCTTCCAGTCGTTTGAGCCGGGGGTGCGATAATAATATTTGATGCGGCCCGTGAGACCGCTGCCCTGGTACTGGTCGACGCGCATGATCCGGACGTGGCCGAGCCCGTCCGTCATATAGGTCGACGCCTCGTCGCGCGGAGTCTCCACGGTCGAGGACTGCAGGCTGTCGGTATCGACGAGGTCGACTCCAAGGCCGCTTTTCTTGCGCGAAAGCCGGCTCTCGATCGCCGCCTGGCCGCCCTGCGGCACGTACAGCCGCTCCATCAGGACCTTGCCGTCGCTCCTGCCGTTCCAGTCGAGCACTACCGCGTCCGTCTGCCGCAAGGCGGTGTCATAGAAACTGCTCTGCTGACCGAGCAGCTTTCCGTCGGTCCCGTCCGTGTTCATCGAAATCAGGCGCTGAAAGCCTAGGATTTGCGATAGCTGGTGCGTCAGCGCGCTGATCCTGCACACGGCGCGGGTCGGCGAGGAATAATTGCACCAGCGGAGGATTTCCGGATTCCCGTCAGCGCTCGTCACGACCGTGCTCTTGCCGGTCTCCAGATTGGAGATGACCGCGAACGTCTTCGGGCCCGGGCCCGGCGTGATGTAGAGGACGCTCGACCCGTCGGGAGAGAGCGATGGCATGCTCACGGCCGGCCGTGCTCCGAATGCCGCGGCGTCGTCCGCGAGGGTGTGAGTCGTCTGCGCTTGAGCGCCAACACTGATCGCGGCGATTCCCGCCGCGCCTGCAAATAACCAGCTTTTCACGAAAATTTCCCCCAGACCCAACTTCGGCACCCCGACACTTTGCCAGAAGGATATTGGAAAACAAGGGCATGGCTTGGCGCGGCCGAAAGCCGTTGCTAGGCGCGCGGCGATGACGAGCCCTCTTCCCGAATGGGCGCCGCACCAGGCGGTCTGGATCGGATTCCCGTCCGACCCAGAATTGTGGCTTGCGGACCTGAAGCCGGCGCAGCGCGAGGTCGCAGCCTTCGCGGAGGCCATTCACGCCGGCGGCAAAGGCGAGCAGGTGTGGCTCGTCGCAAGCCATGCAGATGCTGCCGCCGCCGCGCGCGAGCTGGCGCCCTTCGCGACGGTCGTGATCGAGCCGTTCGGGGATATCTGGCTCCGCGACACCGGCCCGATCGTCCTCGGCTCCGGCAAGGAGCGGCGGGCGCAGGGGTTCCGCTTCAACGGCTGGGGCCGGAAGTACGAGCTTCCCGGCGACGACACGATCGGCGAGCGCATCGCCGGGCACGCCGCCCTCCCCTACGCACAGGCCGATTGGGTGCTCGAAGGGGGCGCGATCGACCACGACGGGTCGGGGACGGTCGTCACGACCGAGCAATGCCTTCTCAACCCCAACCGCAATCCAAAGCTGTCGCGCGAGGCAGTCGAAGAATCACTCGACCGCGATCTCGGGCTGGAGCGCGTGGTCTGGCTTGGCGAGGGTCTCGCCAACGACCATACCGACGGCCACGTCGACAATCTCGCGCGGTTCGTAGCCCCAGGCCGAATCGCGATCCCGACTCCTGCAAAGAACGATCCGAACGCGCACGTGTTTCGCGACGCGGCAAAACGCCTGCGCGAGGCGAAGCTCGACATCGTCAATCTTCCCTCGCCGGGCGCCGTCACGAACGACGATGGCGACATCATCCCGGCGAGCTACATGAACTTCTACATCGGCAATGCGGCGGTGGTGGTGCCGCAGTACGGCGCCCCGAACGATGCCGCTGCTGTCGCTGTGCTGCAGGCGCTCTTCCCAGACCGCGTTGCAATCGGGCTGCGCGCCGACCACATCCTCACCGGGGGCGGAAGCTTCCACTGCATCAGTCAGCAGGTCCCGGCATGAGCAAGATCACCGTCGCAGCGCTCCAGCTTGCCTTTTCGGAGGACACCGGCGCGAACATCCGCGCGGTGAGCGAGCTTGTGCGCGATGCGCATTCGCGAGGCGCCGAAGTCGTGCTCCCGCCCGAGCTGTTCGAAGGCCCTTACTTCTGCCGCGTCGAGGACGAGAGCCTGTTCGCGGCTGCCAAGCCGACGGCGGAGCATCCATCAGTGCTGGCGATGCAGAAGCTCGCCGAGGAGCTGAAGATCTGGAT
>DATMHP010000109.1:0-6810 GCA_035554875.1 Sphingomicrobium sp. | reverse complement strand
CCGGAATTCTGGCGCGCGAGCATCGCCTTCAGCACGCATCTCGCCGAGGCTGCGGAATCGGTTCCGTTCCTGATCAAGATCATGCCGCTGGTCGCGTGGGTCGTCGGCCTGCTGATCGCCTGGAACAATTATATCCGCGATCCAAACGCCACGACGACGTTCGTCGGGATGTTCCCGGGCGTGTACAATTTCGTCGCCAACAAATGGTATTTCGACGAGCTGTACGACCGCATCTTCGTCCGTCCGGCGCTGTGGCTCGGCCGCCTGTTCTGGAAGGGCGGTGACGAAGGGACGATCGACCGCTTCGGCCCGCATGGCGCGGCTTATGCGGTCGGGGTCGGGAACCGCTATACGTCGCGGCTGCAGTCCGGTTACCTCTACAGCTACGCCCTCGTGATGCTGCTCGGCCTCATCGGCGCGGCGACCTGGGCAATCTGGTGGGCCAAATGAGCGGCCTCCCAGTGCTGACAATCCTGATCGCTCTGCCGCTGCTTGCCGGCGTCCTGTGCCTATTCGTCAGCGCACAGGCGGCACGCTGGGTCGCGCTCCTGTCGACGCTGGCGGCCCTCGTGCTTGGGATCTGGATGTGGGTCGCCTTCGTCCCCGGCGGGCCGCAGTGGCAGTTCCAGGAACTCGTGCCCTTGGGCGGCGGGTTCAATTGGGCGCTCGGGATCGACGGAATCGCATTGCTCCTGACGGAGCTGACCCTGTTCCTGATGCCGATCTGCATCCTCGCCAGCTGGCAATCCATCCAGAAGCGCGTGCCCGAATATATGGCCGCCTTCCTGCTGATGGAGGCGCTGATGGTCGGCGTCTTCGCGGCGCAGGACCTGTTCCTCTTCTACGTCTTTTTCGAAGGCGGGCTCATCCCGATGTACCTGATCATCGGAATCTGGGGCGGTGCTGACCGCATCAAGGCGAGCTACAAGTTCTTCCTCTACACCTTCCTCGGCTCGGTGCTGATGCTGGTTGCCATGATCTACATGGCGGCGACCAGCGGCACGACGTCGATCCCGCAGCTGATGGCCTATGACTTCCCGCCGGAGGTGCAGCAGTGGCTGTGGCTGGCTTTCCTCGCCAGCTTCGCGGTCAAGCTTCCGATGTGGCCGGTCCATACCTGGTTGCCCGACGCCCACGTGCAGGCGCCGACCGCTGGCTCCGTCATCCTCGCCGGCATCTTGCTGAAGCTCGGCGCCTACGGTTTCGTCCGCTTCTCGCTGCCCATGTTCCCGGATGCGTCAGCGCAGTTCATGCCGCTGATGTTCACTTTGTCGGGAATCGCGATCGTCTACACCTCGCTGGTCGCGCTCGTGCAGAAGGACATGAAGAAGCTGATCGCTTATTCGTCCGTCGCACACATGGGCTTCGTCACCTTCGGCCTGTTCGCCCTCAACCGGCAGGGCATCGAGGGCGCGCTGATCGTGATGCTTAGCCACGGGCTCGTCTCCGGCGCGCTCTTTCTCGTTGTCGGCGTCATCTACGACCGGATGCATACTCGCGAGATCGCGGTGTACGGCGGCCTGTCGAACAACATGCCGGGCTACGCGCTGCTGTTCATGCTGTTCACCATGGCCAGCGTCGGCCTGCCGGGGACGAGCGGCTTCGTCGGTGAGTTCCTGAGCCTGATGGGCACCTACCAGGCCTCGACCTGGGGAGCGATCGCGGGCACCACCGGGATCATTCTCGGCGCCTGCTACGCGCTCTACCTCTATTGGCGCATTTGCTTCGGCGAGGCGCGGACGAAAGAAGCGGCGGCGATGCCTGACCTATCGATGCGCGAATGGTGGCTGCTCGGCCCGATCGCGGTCGGCGTGCTGTGGATGGGCGTCTATCCGGAAAGCTTCCTCAGCCCCATGCGCAACGACGTCGGCTATATCCTGCAGCGGGTCGAGCGGGTTGCGCCGAAGGGCGATTCCCAGCCGACGCCGGGTAAAAAGCCCCTGACAGCGATCGACACGGGAGCGGCGCATCAATGACCTATTTCGCCGCCATCGTTCCCGAGCTGATCCTGATGATCGGCGCGATCTTCCTGATGATGGTCGCCGCCTTTGCCGGCCGCCGCGCCGTCGGTGTCATCAGCTGGCTTGCGGTCGCATTCCTCATCGCCGCGACGGTCGCGCTGATCGGTGCGCCGACGCATGCCGGACCGGTGTTCGGCGGCCTCATCGCCGCCGACGGATTCGCCTCGTTCGGCAAGGCCGTGATCTTCCCGTCCGCCGCCGTTGCTGTCCTTATGGCGCACGGCTGGTTCGAGCGGGGCACCGAGCACGCCAACGAATATCCGGTCCTGATCCTGTTCAGCGCCGTCGGTATGAGCGTGATGGTTTCGGCGACCAACCTGATGTCGCTCTATGTCGGCCTCGAGCTGCTGAGCCTCGCGTCCTACGTGCTCGCGTCCTACCGCCGCACGGACGACCGCTCGGCGGAGGCCGGCCTCAAATATTTCGTGCTCGGGGCGCTCGCGAGCGGGATCCTGCTTTACGGTATTTCGCTTCTCTACGGCTTCACCGGCACGATGACCTTCACCGGCCTCGCAGCGGCCTTCGCGCGCGAGGGCGTGCATTCGCTCGGCCTGCTGTTCGGCCTCGTCTTCCTGCTGTCCGGGATCGCTTTCAAGGTGAGCGCCGTGCCGTTCCACATGTGGACGCCTGACGTTTACGAAGGCGCGCCGACGCCGGTCACCGCCTTCTTCGCGACGGCCCCGAAGGCCGCGGGCATCCTGATGGGCGTGCGAGTCTGCGTCGAAGCGCTGGGGCCGGCGACCGATGCCTGGCGGCAGATCATCATCTTCGCGGCGCTCGCGTCGATCTTCCTCGGTGCGGTTGCGGCCTGGGGGCAGATGAACATCAAGCGGCTGCTCGCTTATTCGTCGATCAACAATGTCGGCTTCGCGCTGATCGGCCTCGCGGCGGGCGGGAGTGTCGGCGCATCGTCCGTCCTCTTCTACATCGCGGTCTATGTCGTGATGACTTTGGGCGCGTTCCTCTGCGTGCTGTGGATGCGGGACGCCAATGGCGAGCCGATCGAGGACATGGCGAGCCTCGCCGGTCTCTCCCAGAGCCGCCCCGCCTTCGCCGCCGCCTTCGCCATCTTCATGTTCAGCCTTGCCGGCGTGCCGCCTCTGTTCGGTTTCTGGGCCAAGCTGATCGTGTTCCAGGCAGCGATCCACGCCGGCCTGATCCCGCTTGCGGTCGCCGGCATCATCGGCGCGGTGATCGGGGCCTATTATTATCTCAAGGTCGTGAAGATCATGTACATGGACGACCCGGCGCCGGCCTATGCGCGCGTCCGCGAGCCCGTCGAAGGCTTGGTCATGTTCGTCTGTGCGCTGGCCGTCTCGCCGGTCGGCTATCTCCTGATCGGGCCGCTCGGCAGCCTTGCCAACCGTGCCGCGGGGGCTTTGCTCTGACGCGAATCCGGATCGTCGAGACCACCGGCTCGACCAACGCGGACCTTCTCGCCGATAGCTCCGCGGTCGAGGGCGACTGGCTCGTCGCGATGGAGCAGACGGCGGGGAAGGGCCGGCAGGGCCGCGAATGGATCACGAAGCGCGGCAATTTTTTCGGAAGCACGCTCGTCACGCTCGGTCCCGGCGACCCGCCCGCGCAGTCGCTGTCGCTCGCGGCCGGACTGGCGTTGATCGAGGCGCTGGATACGGCCTCGCCCGGCCTACCGCTGCTCCTCAAATGGCCGAACGACCTGCTCCTTGGCGGAGCGAAGGTCGCGGGAATCCTTCTCGAACGGCAGGGGGACCGCGTGGTCATCGGGTTCGGGATCAATCTCGCTGCAGCGCCGCGGCTCACGGATCGTCCGGCAGCGCATCTCGGCGGCCGCATCGCTCCGCAGGCCTTCGTTCCACTCCTTGCCGGAGCGATGAGCCGAATGATCTCGCTCTGGCGCTCGACCGATCCGCTCGACTTCGCCAAGGCCTGGCTTGCCCGCGCCCATCCCGCCGGAACCGAACTCAGGATTCACGGCGCCGACTGCGCGATTATCAACGGCCGCTTCGACGGGATCGAACCCGATGGCGCCCTGCGCCTCCGGCTTCCCAACGGATCGATGCAAATCGTCCGCGCAGGCGACGTCACGCTCGACTGAATCTTGAGCCGCGGCAATCGCCGGGCCCTTCGTATTCTGGTACTGCGATTGCTGTCCTCGCGACCGAGTCGAGCCGTTGAATCAACGGGGGGAGTTTCGACGTCGCGACCTCTCTCGAGACCGGCGCCGGTCCCGCGGGCCGGCACCCCGCATCGCGGAGGACGGCACATGGCATATTTCACCACCAGAGACGGCACGGACATCTTCTACAAGGACTGGGGTCCGAGGAACGCGCAGCCGATCGTCTTCCATCACGGCTGGCCGCTTAGCGCCGACGATTGGGATAACCAGATGATGTTCTTCCTCGGCGAGGGCTTCCGGGTGATCGCCCACGATCGCCGGGGTCACGGCCGGTCGAGCCAGACCGACGGCGGCAACGACATGGATACCTATGCATCCGACGTCGCTCAGCTGGTGGAGCATCTCGGTCTCAAAAACGCGATCCATGTCGGTCATTCGACCGGCGGCGGAGAGGCGACTCGCTATGTGGCGAGGGCCCAGCCCGGCCGCGTGGCGAAGGCGGTCCTGATCGACGCCGTTCCCCCACTCATGGTCAAAACGGAGTCGAACCCCGGCGGGACACCGCGTGAAGTCTTCGACGGTTTGCGGGCGCAGTTGGCCGCCAATCGCGCCCAATTCTATCTCGATTTCGCCAGCGGGCCTTTTTACGGGTTCAACCGGCCCGGCGCGAAGGTCTCCCAGGGCCTCATCGACAATTGGTGGCGGCAAGCGATGATGGGCAGCATCAAGGGCGAGCTTGAGTGCAGCTACGCCTTCTCCGAGACCGACTTCACCGAAGATCTGAAGTCGATCGACGTGCCTGCCCTCGTCATCCACAGCGAGGACGACCAGATCGTTCCTTATGCGGATTCGGCGCCGCTGACGGTGAAGCTGCTCAAGAACGGCACGCTGAAGACGTACAAGGATCTTCCGCACGGCTGCTGCCAGACGCATCCCGACCTCATCAACGCGGATGTGCTGGCGTTTATTCGCGGTGAGCCGCAGTCTCAGGTCGAGACGGAGCCCGTGGAAATCCACATCGGCGAGCCGACACCAGCCTGATTCGGCGGGAGCGCCGGGTTACGGTAGGGCCGGCCCGGCGCTCCGCACTTCGAGAAGGAACAGGAATGGAGACCCGACCCAAGAAGATCCTGCTTCAGACGACCATTCCCACCGCGGACGATGACTGGTCGATCACGCGCTTCGGCAAGCTCGGCACTCTGCTCCGCGATCATCGCGATGAGCAAGGGCGCCAGGTTTATGACGTGACAATGCGCGACCGGGACGCGCCCGGGCAACCTGATTCCATTTTGTCGACAATCGACGGAAGCGACTTCGACGCGCTGTGGCTCTTCGCGGTCGACACCGGCAACGGCCTCACCGAAGCCGATTGCGAGGCGATTTCCCGCTTCCGCCAACGCGGCGGCGGCCTGTTGGTCACGCGCGACCACATGGACCTCGGCTCGTCCGTGTGCACATTGGGCGGCGTTGGAAAGGCGCACTATTTCCATTCGCAGCACCTCGATCCGGATCCCGAGCGGAACAGGCGCGACGACCCGTACACGACGGACATTTCCTGGCCGAACTACCATTCCGGCGCGAATGGCGATTTCCAGGAGGTGGAGGTCGTCGGCCAGCCCCATCCCATCCTCGGGAATTCGCGCTCGCCGACCGGCTTCATCCGTTATTTGCCGTCGCATCCGCACGAAGGCGGGATCGGCGCGCCTGCCGGCGAGGACGCGCGGGTGATCCTGCGCGGAAAGAGCATTGCGACCGGCGTGCCATTCAATATCGCCGTGGCATTCGAGCCAGGCGAGCACGGCGGACCGGCGATCGCGCAGAGCACCTTCCACCACTTTGCCGACTACAACTGGGATCCGAAGTGCGGCTGTCCGAGCTTCGTCAGCGAGGCGCCCGGAGATGGCCTGGAGCGCATATCCGACGCCGTCGACGATACGCACTGCTATGCGCTCAACATTGCTGCCTGGCTATCGGGGTCGCTGGAAAGCCAGTTGGAAGAACCGGCGCTTCGCGTTGCGGAGCCATCCCGGCCTTCTTGAGCGGCTTTGCGATCAGCTGTTGTTGCCCTAAGGGCGCGGCATGCTTCTCGCGATCGATGCCGGGAACACGAACATCGTCTTCGCGCTGGTGAAGGCGGGAGAAATTCGTGCGCGCTGGCGGATCGCGACCGACGCGAGGCGGACGGCGGACGAATATGCCGTGTGGCTGCGCCAGCTGCTCGACCTCGAAGGCTATACGACGGACGATGTGACCGCGGTGATCATCGGCACGGTGGTGCCGCGTGCGACCCACAATCTCGAAGTGCTCGCCAGCAAATATTTCCGGGTGGAAGCGTTGATCGCCGGACAGGGCGAGGCGGCCTGGCCGATGAAGCTCGACGTCGATGAGCCGCACAATGTCGGCGCCGACCGCGCTCTCGATGCGATTGCAGCCCACGCGAAATATCCCGGCGACCTGATCGTCGTGGATTTCGGAACGGCGACGACCTTCGACCTCGTCGACGGGAGCGGCGCCTACAAAGGCGGGATCATCGCTCCCGGAATCAACCTGTCGATCGACGCGCTGGTGAACGCGGCCGCCAAGCTGCCCCGCATCGCGATCGAGGTCCCCGAGGGCGACAGCGTCATCGGACGGACGACCGAGAGCCAGATGCTGATCGGCATCTACTGGGGCTATGTGGCGATGATGGAG
>DATMHP010000108.1:0-17308 GCA_035554875.1 Sphingomicrobium sp. | reverse complement strand
GAAGCGGACATTGGTCTTGCGGCCGTCGATGAGGTTCTTCATCTCGACCTGCATGTAGGCACCGCCCTTGCCCGGCTGCGTGTGCTGGATCTTTACGGCGCGCCAGATGCCGCCTTCATATTCGATGATGTTGCCGGGACGGATGTCCACGCCGCTGATCTTCATGATCGCCTACCTGCTTCAAGACTGATGAAAGAGCCGCCGCGACGCGAAGCCGCGGATTGGCGCGCGCCTTAACCGCTGACCTTCTCTCCGGCAAGGAGCGGATAGGGATTGATGGGATCGCCTTCCCACCACTTCTGGCCGGGAGACATCTGGTTGATCGCGAAGTGCAGGTGCGGTCCCTCCGCGCTGGCGTTGCCGGTATGCCCGACGCGGGCGATGACCTGTCCCTGCTTGACGTGCTGCCCCTCGGCGAGCCCGGGCGCGTAACCCTGAAGGTGGGCGTAATAATAGATCCACTTCCCGTCGTCGGAGCGCACGTAGATCGTGTTCCCGCCTCCGCCGTTGCTGAAGAACAATTTCTCGACCGTCCCCGGCGCGGCGGCGATCACTGGCGTTCCTTCAGGAGCCATGATGTCGAGCGCGTCATGGACCCGGCCACCGGCGCGGGCGGCTGTGAAGGTGTCGACGAGGTCCGTCTGCTTCACGCCCGCGACGGGGATGGCGAGCCCCGCGGGACCGACGACCAGCCCTTCGGCGACCGCCACAGTCGGCTGTCCCGGCGCTTTGACGTCGGTCACCTTGCCGGCAGGAGCGAATTCCTGCGGCGCGCTGAAGATGTTGAACGTGAAGATCCAGAACAGGCTGGTCAGGATCGCGGTGATGACCGCGGTCGAGACTATGGTCAGCACCCGCGCAGCCCGCGGTGCGACGGTCCGGGTGGGATCCGGCCTTGGGTCCACGCGCAACTCTCCTTGGCTGTGCGCCGTTGTCCAAGGGAAACGACGGAGGCCACGGTAGTTTCCAATTGCCCCAGCATTCGCGTCGGCTGCTCGGGCTGGCAGTACAAGCACTGGCGCGAGATCTTCTATCCGAAGGGCGTGCCGCAGACGCGCTGGTTCGGCTTCTACGCCGAACATTTCGATACGGTGGAGATCAACAGCAGCTTCTACCATCTCCCCAAGGCGAGCACGTTCGAGAAGTGGCGCGACCAGGCGCCGCCGGGCTTTTGCTACGCCATCAAGGCCAATCGCTTCATCACGCAGGCGAAGAAGCTTCTCGATTGCGAGGAGCCCATGGAGCGGATGATGAGCGCGACGCGGCACCTCGGCGACCGGCTCGGGCCGATGCTTTACCAGCTGCCGCCGAGCTTGCACCTCGACCTCGAGCGCCTGGAAGCCTTCTTCAAGCTCTTGCCCGACGACGTGACCAACGTCATCGAATTCCGCCACAAGAGCTGGTACGTCGATGAGACCTACACTCTTCTCGACCGATACGGGGTCAGTCTCTGCCTGCACGACATGCGCGGATCGGTGACCGAAAGGCTGACGGTCGGTCCTGCGGTCTACGTCCGCTTTCACGGCGGCGAGGGAAAATATTGGGGCCGATATTCCGACAAGCGGCTGATGGATTGGGCCGAATGGCTGGTCGCGCAGGCCCGGTCAGGGCGAACCTGCTGGTGCTATTTCAACAACGACATCATGGGCCATGCGCTCGACGACGCGCAGACGCTGAAGTCGATGGTCGGGCAGCTCAACCGCTGAGCACGGCAGCAAAGGCGCGCACGGCTTGGGCGGGATCGTCCTTGCCCCACACGGCCTGGCAGACGGCGAGAAAGTCCGCGCCGGCCTCGACCAAAGGCTTGGCGTTGTCGGCGGTGATCCCGCCGATGGCGACGCAGGGAATTTCGAACAGGGTCGACCACCAGGTCAGGATCGACGGGTCCGGGCGGTAGTCGCTGGGCTTGGTGGTGGTCGGGTAGAAGGCGCCGAACGCGACATAGTCGGCGCCCGCCTCACCGGCCTCCATCGCGAGGTGGCGGCTGTCGTGGCAGGTCTTGCCGATCTGCGCCGACGGGCCGAGCAGTGCGCGCGCCTGGCGGATGTCGCCGTCGCTCTGGCCGAGGTGAACGCCGTCAGCGCCGAGCCGCTTCGCCAGCGCGACGCTGTCGTTGACGATGAAGGCAACCTCCGCGTCGGCGCAAATGCGCTGCAGCGGTTCGGCAAGCCGTGCGAGCTCATGCTCTTCGACATTCTTCACGCGGAGCTGGAATGCGGTCGCGAGGCAAGGCTCGAGCGCGGCCTTCAGGCGATCGGCGAAGTTTCCTCCGACCTCCTGCGGACTGATGAGGTAGAGGCTGCAATCGCCCCGCTCGCCAGGAGCGAATGCCTCTGCAAACTCAAGGGTGACCTCGTCCAACGTCAGGCCGGCGCCTTCTCGGTCGACGCTTCGTAGATCTGGTCAATCGACGCGGCGAGCCTCGAGTTGAATTCCTCCTCGCTCATGTCGTGGCGAAGGCCCTCGAGCAGCGCGCGAGAGAAGCTCGCGACCATGCCCGGGTTCATCGCCAGCTCGCGGCACGCTTCGTCGCGCGAATAGCCGCCCGACAGGGCGACCACGCGCAGGACGTTTTCGTGGCGGACGAGCGGGTTGAACAGGCCGGGCTGCGCCGGGATCGACAGCTTCAGCATGACCTTGCGATCGGACGGAAGCGCGTCCAGCGCCTTCTCCAGCTCGTTCAGGAGCATCATGTCCGACTGTACGCGGTCGACGCTCTTGATGTTCACTTCCGGCTCGATGATCGGCACCAAGCCGTGGTCGAGGATCTGCCCCGCGACCTCGAACTGCTGCCTGACGGCATTGGCGATTCCAGTCGGGTTCGCCGAGTTGATCACCGAGCGCATCTTGGTCCCGAACACGCCCTTGGCGACTGCGCGCTCCAGGAGTGCATCGAGACCCGGATTGTCCTTCATCAGCTGCACGCCATCGGCTTCGTCGGCGAGCCCCTTGTCGATCTTCAGGAACGGGACAACTCCGCGGCTCCACAGATATTCGGGCACCGGCCGGCCGTCGGCATCGCCGTCCATCGTTTTTTCGAACAGGATTGCGCCGAGGATCTTGTCGCCGTTGAACGGAGGCGAGCTGATGATCCGGACGCGCATCTTGTGGACGAGGCCGAACATCTCCTCGTCGTTCGACCATTCGTCGCCGTTGTAGCCGTAATTTTTCAGCGCCTTGGGCGTCGAGCCGCCCGACTGGTCGAGCGCCGCGATGAAGCCGTTGGCGTTTCGGATCTTGTCCAGCATCTGTTGATTCTGAGCCATGTTGTTCATCCTGTTCAGCGGTTTGGAACCGGAGCCCACGGCGGGCCCTTCAGTTCGAGATTATTCCCTTCCGGGTCCGTCAAATAAATCGACGGGCCGTCTCCCTCGGCACCATAGCGCGAGACGATCTCGCCTTCGATCCTGTGATTTTTCAGGTGCGTAAGGATGATCTCGCCATCCCACGGAAGCACCCGAAAACAGACGTGGTCGACGTTGCGCCCTTCCCTGCCGGGTGCCGCGCCGCCCGATCGCCCAAGCTTCCCATCTACCGGCACGAGGTCAATTAGCGAGGCCCCGACGCGCAGCTGGTAGAGACCGATATCCTCCTGCTTTTTCTCCCAGCGAGCGCCGAGGACGTCGATGTAGAAGCTGGCGACCTTCTGCAGATCGACGACCCGGAACACGACATGGTCGATAGCCTGGATTGTGATCATGCGCGTTCGAGCGCGGCGACTCCGGGAAGCGTCCGCCCTTCCATCCATTCGAGAAATGCCCCGCCCGCGGTCGAGACGAAGCTGAAATCCTGTGTAACTCCGGCGTGGTTCAGGGCAGCGACCGTGTCGCCGCCACCGGCAACCGAGACAAGCGAGCCCTCTTTCGTAAGCGCGGCGGCTGTTTTCGCCAGCGCGACCGTCGCCGCGTCGAACGGCGGAGTCTCGAACGCGCCGAGCGGGCCGTTCCAGACAAGAGTGCGGCAGACCTTGAGAACGTCCGACAGAGCCTCGACGGCTTCGGGCCCGACGTCGAGGATCATCTCGTCCGGCTGAACCTCATGCACGTTGGAGGTCCGCATGCTCGGCGGATTCGGCGCGAATTCCTTCGCGACCACCACGTCATACGGCAGGTGAACCGTGCAACCCGCCTGATCGGCGCGATCCATGATCGCATTGGCCTCGCCGGTGAGCTCGTGCTCGCAAAGGGATTTGCCCACACCGATGCCGCGCGCGGCGAGGAAGGTGTTCGCCATGCCGCCGCCGATAATCAGGTGATCGACTTTGCCAACGAGGTGCCCGAGCACCGCGAGCTTCGTCGAAACCTTGGCGCCGCCGACGACCGCCGCGACCGGCCGCTCGGGATTGCCGAGCGCCCGTTCGAGCGCCTTCAACTCGGCCTCCATCGCCCGGCCCGCGAAGCTCGGGAGATAATGCGTGACGCCCTCGGTCGAAGCATGGGCGCGGTGCGAAGCCGAGAAAGCATCGTCGACATAATAATCGGCGAGCGCGGCCATGGCTTTGGCCAGCTCGGGATCGTTCTTCTCCTCGCCGGCATGGAAGCGCGTGTTTTCGAGGACTCCGATGTTGCCGGGCAGCATCGTTGCAATTGCCCGTTCCGCCTCCGGCCCCTGGCAGTCTTCAATGAACCTGACCGAGCGGCCCGCCAGCCGGTGGATTGGAAGCACCAGCTGCGCCGTCGACATGTCGGGGCGCGGCTCGCCCTTCGGCCGGCCGAAGTGCGACAGCAGAAGCACGACCGCCCCGCGGTCGCTCAGCTCCAGCACAGTCGGAAGCATCGCCCTAAGCCGCGTGTCGTCGGTGACCTTCGCGCCGTCCATCGGCACGTTGAGGTCGACTCGAACCAGCACGCGCTTTCCGGTCAGGTCCTCCGGCAGGTCGTCGAGGGTCTTGAAGCGGCTCATTTCAGGCGAATGTTCCCAAAGTTCGCAGTGACGGCGGCGTTTTCGAAGGCTTGGCCGCCGCCACGCAAATCCATTTGTCAGCCCTTAAGTGAAAGCGGGGGCTGTAGGACAGGCATCAACCCAGTTTCGCCATCGCTGCGGCAGTGTCGACCATCCGGTTCGAGAAGCCCCATTCGTTGTCGTACCAGCTGACGACGCGGACGAGCTTGCCTTCGAGAACCGCGGTTTCGAGGCTGTCGACCGTCGAGCTCTGCGGCGTGTGGACAATGTCGACCGAAACCAGCGGGTCATCGGAATAGACCAGGATGCCCTTCAAGCGACCGCTCTCACTGGCAGCCTTTAGCGCTCCATTCACTTCCTCGACGCTGGTGTCGCGCTTTGGAGTGAAGGTGAGATCGATGAGGCTTCCGTCCGGGACCGGAACGCGCACGGCCGAGCCGTCGAGCTTGCCCTTCATCTCGGGCATAACCTCGCCGACAGCGCGCGCGGCGCCCGTCGTCGTCGGGATCATCGACATTGCCGCGGCGCGGGCGCGGCGGAGGTCCGGATGGATCTGGTCGAGGATCTTCTGGTCGTTGGTGTAGGCGTGAACTGTAAGCATCAGGCCGCGCTCGATCCCGATCGCGTCGTTCAGCACCTTCGCCACCGGAGCAAGGCAGTTGGTGGTGCAGGACGCGTTCGACACGATCTTCATGTCCGGAGTGAGCTTGTCGTCGTTGACGCCGTAGACGACGGTCAGGTCGACGCCCTTGGCCGGAGCGGAGATGAGGACGCGCTTCGCCCCCGCCTCCAGGTGCTTTTCACCGCCATCGCGGTTGGTGAAGAAGCCCGTGCACTCCAGCGCGATCTCGACACCATTCTCCTTGTGCGGGAGCTTCGCGGGATCGCGCTCGGCCGTCACGTGGATCCGCTTGCCGTTGACGATGATGTCGTTGCCATCGGTCGTGACGTCGCCGGGGAACAGGCCGTGGACGCTGTCGCGCTTGAACAGCCAGGCATTCGACTTGGCGTCGGCGAGGTCGTTGATCGCCACCAGCTCGAGCCCGCTGTCGGGCCGCTCGAGGATCGCGCGGGCAACCAGCCGCCCAATCCGCCCGAAGCCGTTGATCGCACCTTTCGTCATCGCATGTCCCTTTTTTGCATATGGTCGAGCACCCGCGCGGCGATCGCGTCGGGCGTCAGTCCGAAGAATTCGTATGCGTCCTTGGCCGGAGCGGAGACGCCGTAGCGGTCGATGCCGATCCTCAGCCCGTGAAGGCCCGTGTAGCGCTCCCACCCGAAGGTGGTCCCCGCCTCAACCGAGACACGCAGAATCTGCCGGTTCGAGACGTCCGGAAGAATGTCTTCGCGATAGTCGGCTGGCTGCGCATCGAAGCGCTCTGTGCTCGGCATGGACACCACGTCGGCACCGATGCCCTGCTCTTCAAGCTGTTCGGCTGCGGCGAGCGCGATTTCGACCTCTGACCCGGTGGCGAGGAAGATCACCTTCCGCTCCGCCTTTGCCTCCTTGACGCGGTAGGCGCCGCGCCCGCTGAGGTTCTCGGCTGCAGCCTTGGTACGGATCGGGGACAGGTTCTGACGGGTGAGCGCGAGGATGCTCGGCCCGTCGCTTGCCAGCGCCAGCGCCCAGCATTCTGCGGTCTCGACGGCGTCGCAGGGGCGATAGACGTCGAGGCCCGGCAGGGCGCGAAGGCTTTGCAGATGCTCGATCGGCTGGTGCGTCGGGCCGTCCTCGCCTAGCCCGATACTGTCGTGAGTCATCACATAGACGACCTTCGCGCGCTGCAGGGCCGACAGCCGGATCGCGGGGCGCGCATAATCGGTGAAGACCAAGAAGGTGCCGCCGTAGGGGATTACGCCGCCGTGCAACGCCATGCCGTTCATGGCCGCCGCCATGCCAAACTCGCGGATGCCGTAGTAGATATAGCGGCCGGCGTAATTCTCGGGCGTAAACGCCTGGAGTGCCTTGGTTTTCGTATTGTTGGAGCCGGTGAGGTCGGCCGAGCCGCCGACGGTCGACGGGACCGCCGGATTGATCGCTTCGAGCGCCATTTCCGACGCCTTGCGCGTCGCGACCTTGGGTGGATTGGCGATCAGCGAATCCACATGCGTCTTGAGCCAGCTCTCGTCCGGTTTCCCTGACAGGCGGGCGAGGAATTCGTCCTGCTTCCCGCTCTCGCTTAGCCGCCGGTTCCATTCGCGGTGGTCGGCCTCGCCGCGCCTGCCGGCGTCGCGCCAGGCGGAAAGCACGTCGTCCGGAATCGCAAACGGCGGAGAATCCCATCCGAGTTCCTTCCGCGCCGCGGCAACTTCATCGGCGCCGAGCGCAGCACCGTGCGTCGCCTCGGTGCCCTGCTTGTTCGGGGCGCCGTACCCGATGATCGTCTTGCAGCGGATTAGCGACGGGCGCGGATCGGCGATCGCGGCCTCGATCGCTTTCGAAACCTTGCCGCTGTCGAGGCCGTCGCATTCGACCGTGTGCCATTGCGCCGCTGCAAAGCGGGCAAGCACGTCCTCGTTGCGCGACAAGTCGGTCGAGCCGTCGATGGTGATTCGGTTGTCGTCCCAGAGGACAATGAGGCGCCCGAGCTTGAGATTGCCGGCGAGCCCGACGGCTTCATGATTGACGCCCTCCATCAGGTCGCCGTCGCCGGCGATCACGTAGGTGCGGTGATCGACGATATCGTCGCCGTAGATCGCGTTTAGGTGCCGCTCTGCGATCGCCATTCCGACCGCCATCGCGAAGCCCTGGCCGAGGGGTCCCGTGGTGACCTCGACTCCGGGAAGCTCGAAATTCTCCGGGTGACCGGCGCAGGGGCTCCCGAGCTGCCGAAAGCGCTTGATGTCGTCGATCGTCGGTTGCTCATAGCCGGTGAGGTAGAGCAGAGCGTAGATCAGCATCGATCCATGCCCCGCCGACAGCACGAACCTGTCGCGGTCGGGCCAGTGCGGATCCTTCGGATCGAATTTCAGGTGGCGCGTGAACAGCGCCGTCGCCGCATCCGCCATGCCCATCGGCATGCCCGGATGGCCGCTGTTGGCGGCCTCCACCGCGTCCATCGCCAGCGCGCGAATGGCGTTGGCAAGTCGGCGTTGGGTCGGCTGCAAGTTTCGCTCCTCAAGCAGGTGCGGCCGTCCGCCGGATTCGGCTGGCCGTTGGCGGCTCCTTTGGGCGGTGAGTCGAGAAGCGTCAACTGCCCCTCTCTCCTTGCCCCGCCGCCGTAACTTTCGTAGGCGAGAGAGCATGGATGACGGGGGCCTGTCGGCGGCATTGGATCGTGCCGAGCGCGCGCTTGCGCGGATCGAGCGCGCCGTTGCCGAGCGGAAGCCGGCGAGCGGGCGCGACGACGAGCTCCGGGCGAAGGTTCGCGACGCGGTCGCCGAGCTCGACCAGCTGATCCGGGAAGCATCGCGCTGATGGCGGAAATCGACATCATCATCGCCGGCCGTCCGTACAAGGTCGCCTGCCGCGACGGCGAGGAAGAGACTCTGCGGACCGCGGCGCGACTCGTCGACGCCAAGAGCCGCGAGGCGCTCGCGGGGCTCGGCACGCTTTCGGAGGCGCGTCAGCTCCTGTTCGCGGGATTGCTGCTCGCCGACCAGCTCATCGAGAACCGCCCCGAAGCGGCGGCTCCTGCGGCTGCAGGGCCGGACCCGGAGCTTGCGGCGCGCGCCGAACGGCTTGCAGAGCGCCTTGAATCGCTCGCTGATTCCCTTGAGGCCGAGGCCCAGCGCCCCTAAATAGGCCTTGACGGGAACTGCCCGGTACGAGGCCAAGAACATCCCTGAGGCGATTAAATATCCAAGGGAGCTGTCCCTGGTCTGACCCTGGTCAGGCCTACACGGCGCCCACCTGACGTTTGTGGCGTCAGTGGATTTCCGGCAAACGGCCACGGTGGTCCCGTCACCTCCATTTCCGCCAGGCGGCCCTGCACGGCCGATCGTGCCACTGTCGAAGGACGCGCTGCGCCTCGCAGCGCTAGAGGCGCGCAAGGCATTCGTGCGGACACTCGACGATGCGACTCGGACATTGCTGGAGGAACAACTCGCCCAGCAGCTCACCAGTCTTTGCGCCTCGGCAAGGGTCGTTGCCGGCTATTCGCCGATGGGAAGCGAGATCAGCCCATTGCTGGCGATCGAAGAAGCGCGCGCGGTCGGAGCGATCGTCGCCTTCCCGGCATTCCACAACCCCGCCAAGCCATTCCGATTCCTCGCCGGGGATCCGCTGGTGCCGGGGCCGTTCGGGATCATGCAGCCAAAAGCGAGTGCTCCGCCGGTCGAACCGGACCTCATCCTCGTGCCGCTGATCGCAGTCGATCCGCACGGCTCGAGGCTGGGCCGCGGCAAAGGTCATTACGACCGCGTTATCGCCAAATCGAAGCGTTCCGGAGCCAAACTGATCGGCGTCGGCTGGCCGATGCAACGGCTGGAAGATACGGTCCCCGCCGATCCCTGGGATGTCCAACTCGACGCCTTTGCGAGCCCCCACGGGCTCGAGTGGTTCGACCATTCAGGCCGCGGTCATTGAACTGGGCGTATTAGTCGACTATATCAGCGCGACTTTCCAAATGACTGCGTCGACACTTCTCCCGGCCCGCCAGAGGGCCTTGGCGCTATGGCGCCAGCATCCGCGCGAGCTTGCCGCGCTATGCGCCCTGGCGCTTGCGGGAGCGATCGCCGCGGGCGGAGTCGCCTGGTCGACCCCGAACCTCGAGCAGATCGGCGCGGCGCGCGCGGAGCAGACCGCGCCGGAGCCGCCGCCGCTCCTGATCCGCAACATCGCACCGGACCAGGCGCTTGCGGTCAATAACGAAATCCCGCTCGCCAGCGGCCCCAATCCGGTCGCGGCGCCCTTCTCGCTCGCCAATGGCGATGCCGCGGCCCGAGCGCGGGCGCTCGATTGCCTGGCGAGCGCCGTCTATTACGAGGCGGGGAACCAGAACGCGGACGGCGGACGGGCAGTCGCGCAGGTCGTCCTCAACCGCGTCCGCCACCCGGCCTTCCCGTCGAGCGTCTGCGGCGTCGTCTACCAGGGCTCGACCCGGTCGACAGGCTGCCAGTTCACCTTCACCTGCGACGGCTCGCTCGAGCGGCGGCCCGACGCCGACGGCTGGGCGCGGGCCAAGCAAATCGCCGAAGCGGCGCTAAACGGCGCGGTCTACGCCCCGGTCGGCCTCGCCACCCATTATCACGCCGATTACGTCGTCCCCTATTGGGCTTCGACGATGGCGAAGAACGCCGTCATCGGCGCTCACCTTTTCTATCGCTGGGCGGGAAGCTGGGGCAGACCTGCGGCGTTCGTCCAGAAATATGCGCGGCAGGAGCCGGATTCGGGCGCGTTGAGGTCGGCCGCGCTGGCGGCATTCGAAAGCCGGCCAGCGACAGCCACGGCAACGACCGAGCAGGTCGCCGACATCCCGGGTGCGCAAGTCGAGAAGGCGCCTCCCGGACGAGTCGCGGTCCGCTTCAATCTCGCGACGCTGACGGCAGCCAGGAAGGCGGCCGCGGCTGCGCCGCACGAGGAATATGTCGAGAAAGTCGCGGCGTCGGAGAATCTGCGCTGGACCCTGACCGGCTCTGCTCCTGACGCGCCGCAACAGCCGCTCGGCCGCGAGCCCTCTTACGGTCCGACGAAGGACAACACCAACTAAGGCTGCTTCGCAGCGGCCGAATCGAGCATCGGCAGGATCGCGAGATCGACCTGCGAACGGATTTCGTGAAGATGGGCATCGGCACCCAGGCTGCCGTCGGCGAAAATGCGTGTCGCCGCGACCTCACGAGCGATCACAGCCGAATCGTTGAACGGCCGTGTGCCGGCCAGATCGCGATCCCCGTAGAGCGTCAGCATCGCCTCGTCGAAGGCCGCGCAAGCATCGAACCAGGCGAGCGTGCGCTCCCGCCGAAGGGATTTCTGGCAGTCGCTGCTGTAGGCGGCAGCCCCTGCGAGATCGTCATTGGTATGAAAGCTGATCGCGTCGACGATGGCTTTCTGGACGATCTCCGGCTGGACCGGCTCGTTGAGGCTGGCGAGCGGCGGATCGAAAATCACACCGGCATCGTCCTGCGCCTTCGTGTTGAATTGAGGGACGATGGCAAATGCCTGCCGGGCGAACTGGCGGCGATCGTCCCGGGCCGCGAGCAGCGCCGAAATGCCGACCGCCAGAAACAGGAGCAGAAAGGCCAGCCGGCGGGCTCTAAACGGTGTCGGCCGGCGGCGGACGGGAACGGCGACGGGGATCCGGACGGGTTCGCCAAGGCGTCGGCGAAGATAGGTGTAGGCGCGATTGATCTCCGCCGCGCGGTTCGCATCGCCTCCCGGCCGGTCCGGATGGTGCTGCTTCATCAGCCGGCGATAGGCGTCGTTGACCTCCGCCCGGCCGGCGCCGGGCCGAAGCCCGAGAATCGCATAAGCGGCACGATCGGGGCTCATCGCGAGGCGAGCCTATCCCATGCGTATCGATAGAAGAAGTGGCGCGAGTGACGGGACTTGAACCCGCGACCTCCGGCGTGACAGGCCGGCGCTCTAACCAACTGAGCTACACCCGCGCGTTTTCCTGGGTCTCACCAAAGCTGGGCTTCGAGTGAGCGGGCCGCGACCTAGGTGACCCCCCTATCGCTGTCAACACGGGGTTCGTCATTTTCCTCATCCTCCCCGACATGGGTCAATGTCCCATGCTCGAAGAGAAATCCGGCAATGTCCGGAGTGCCAGCCGCGGAGAAGACCTGCTTCATGATGATGAGGAGCGGAACGGCGAGAAGAGCACCCGTCGTCCCCCACACCCACGACCAGAAGGAGAGGGAAATCAGAATCGCCAGCGGATTGATCTCGAGCCGCTCGCCGACGATCATCGGCGTGATGAGGTTCGCCTCGACCAGGTGCAGGCCGATAAACACCATCGGCGGAAGCATTGCCGACCAGGCGTCGGGAAAGACCATCAGCCCGCCGAAAAAGAGCAATAGCGCTGAAGCGATCGGGCCGAGATAGGGAATGTAATTCAGCACCGCGACGATGCCGCCCCACATCACCGGCGACGTCATCCCCAGCTGCCAGATGATCAGCGCCGTCAGCGTGCCGAGCGCCACGTTGATGACAGTGATCGTGCCGAGATAGGTCGAGGTCGAATCGACCACCTGCTGGATCACGCGCGCGGTGACGAGTGCGCCCTCGAAGCTGCCGCGGCTGACGATCGTCTTCTTGCGCATGGCCGTCCAGCCGGAAAGGAAGAAGAAGATCACCAGCAAGGCGAAGAACAGCTGGATGAGCAAATGCGGCGCGGAGGTCGCGAGCAGCGAGGATACGGAATTCGGAGTCTCGATCGCCACCGTCCGCGGCGATACTGGATTGATGGCAATCTGGGACACGATGCGCTCGACGAACCGATCGAAATTCTTGTAGACGTCGAGGAGCGGATTGAGTGCTGCCTGGACCTTGCCGATCCGCTCCGGAATCAGGGCAACCCAGTCGATCGCCGGAAGGACGATTGAGCCGATCGCGAAGATCGTCAGCGTCAGGAAGATTATGATGCAGAGCGCCGAGGCCAGGCGTGACGGTATCCCGCGCCTTTCGAACCACTCGAGAAGCGGGACGAGAGCGACCGCGACGACGAGAGCCGCGGTGACGGGAAGGAAGAATTCCGCACCGGCCCGCAACGCAAATGGAAGAGCAACGATCAGGCCCAGGCCCGCGATGAGCGTAAGGGCCGCGAGCAACCGATCGCGCTTGGCGGTAAACGCCTCTGCAAGCGTGTGCGCATCGGTGACGGTCTCGGCGATGTCGCTCTTGCGGGTCTTGGCGTCCATCGGACGGAGCATATCCGCGCCCGGCACGGCGGGCTAGCGGATTGCGAAGACATCACCTTGCCCCTAGCTAGGCAGCGCTGCGGGGCCCCTGTGGCGGAATGGTAGACGCGCTCGACTCAAAATCGAGTTCCTTAACCGGAGTGTCCGTTCGAGTCGGACCAGGGGCACCATCCACGCCTGCAGCCAGTCCGGAGGATTGGCGAAGCCGACGATCCGAGCGCAGCCAGGTCACCACCCGTTGACCCGCTCCCAAATGTCAACAACCTCCTCACCGCCATCCGTGACCAAATAGTTGTCGTAGGCCGCTGCTGTGGCGCAGGCATGGTTGGGTAGAACTCGCACACGCCCGCCGATCGGAAACCGCGACCAGTCGAGCTCACCGGATACGGCGGTGATGATCCCGTGCTCCTGGTTGGTGCTCTCCACGCGCACGTTAGGGATGACTTCGCCGTTCGCGTCGCAGACGGCGCCATAGCCCCAGTCGACAGCAAAGTCGGCAGTGCCACGGTCGCGGCTCAAGGCCAGGAAACCCGCATCGATGAGAACGCGACCGTGCTCGCGGCTGTGGCCGATGACGCTCGCCAGCACGGAGATCGCGATATTGTCGATCCTGCAGGTGCCGAGCTCGGCCTGGACGAGATCGCCGAAGGCGTAGACGCCGACGCGCGCTTCTGTGATTCCGTCCAGCGAACGCGCGTAGTGAACGGTCGGCGTGGATCCGACGCTGACGATATCGACTGCGAGCCCGGCTGCACGAAGGCGCTCTGCAGCGGCAACTGCGCCGGCCCGCTCCTGTTCGGCTATCTGTTCGAACTCACCCAAGGTTCGGGCGGAATAGGAGCCCCCGGCATGGGTCATCACGCCGGCGAGCCTGGCACCGCGCCCGGTGGTGAGGCGGCGAGCGATCTCGATTAGGAGGTCGCCGCTCGGATCGGCCCCTGCCCGCTTCCCGTCGGTGTCGACCTCGATAAGAGCTTCGATCGAGAATCTTTCGGAGCTTCCGAAGGCCTGCACGGCCTCGGCTGCCTCGACGCTGTCGAGAATGATTCGAAGCGTGCACCCGGCGCAGATCAGCTCCGCCACCTGCGGCAGCTTCACCGGCGCAATGCCGACCGCGTAGAGTATGTCGCGAACACCCTGACCGAAGAAATAGTGTGCCTCGGCGAGCGTTGAGACGGTGATCGGCACGTCCGCGCCGCCGGAAAGGACTCGAAGCACGTCGATCGACTTCGAAGTCTTCACGTGCGGGCGGAGGGTTACCCCGAGCTGGCCCACCCTTTCCCGCATCCGGTCCGCATTTGCCTGCAACCGCTGCCGGTCGAGGATCATGGCGGGAGTCGGAATTTCGAGAATCGTGTCAGGTGTCGGGTCGGTCATGTCGAGGCGATGCGCGCGGAACGAGCGCGCTGCAAGCAACGCGCTCGTCGCAACGGAAATTGGCAGACTTATTCGGCGGCGACTGTTCCGCCCGCACCCTCACCATAAGGATTGGGGCCGTAGCGATTGTCGCCCGGCGTGCCCGGCATCGCCAGGAAGACGATCAGAACAATGGCGCAAATCAGGCCGACCAAGCCAATTATCCCGGCCAGAGCGGCCGCTCCGAAGCCGCCCCCGGTCATCGACCTGACCAGCAGCATAAGGCCATACGGAGCGTAAAAGACCAGCTGCAGCCAGCCCGAGCGGTTGCTGTCGTGAAGCCGACGCGCTCCGACCGCAAGCGAGGGCACGATCGTCGCAAGCCACAACAGGCAGGTCAGCGGCCCGTAAATGCCGAGCACCATGCCCTTCAGGCCAAGGATCGATTCGACGATGGTCAGCACGATCGCGACGATGATGATGCCGAGGATGTACCACCAATATTCGGCACGAGGTGCGCGGCCGGAGAAATCGGCATATTTTTCAATGATCGGGCGCTTCGCCCAATCGATCGGAGTCATTGCTTCAGTCATTTAGGTCCCTCCCCTGTTGAACCATGGATGCTACGCCTTCGATTCCGGAGTGCAACTAGTTGCGCGGGGCCTGGCCTTTTCCGCGAGACCGACAATCGTGAATTTTCGAATAGCCCGGAAGAAAGCTGGACCTCGACCGCGCGGGCCTCGGGCCGGCGGTACGCGAATGTGCAATGGTTCCGGCCACGCGGCGCCGCGCTGATTTGCGAACTCGCTGACAAGCACGATCCCGCTAGACCGGCAGCCAGCGCTATCGCAATCGCCTTGCGCGACGCCAGTTCCGTGGCCACATCGCGGCAGATGATCACTAGGCGTCAAATCAAGCGCTTCTTCGACAAGGCGTGGGTCGAATGGGGGATGTTCGTGGTCGGCATCCTCCTGATCGTCGCCGGCATCGTCATTGCCCCGATCCCCGGGCCGGGCGGAGTCTTCCTGATCGCGCCTGGCGTCGCGCTGATCCTGAAAACCAGCATGTGGGCCAAGCGGCACTATGTGAAGCTGAAGCGATGGCAGCCCAAAGCAGGCCGTTATACGGACTTGGCGCTGAGGCGAAGGAGCGCACGCCGGCGAGAGGCGCTTCGCAAGGCGGAACGCGAGCGGCGGAGGCACATTCCGGAAGGGCGCAGCGATTGACTTTGCAAGTCCCCTCCCGTATCGGCGCGGCACATTCGAGGCTGCCTTCGGGGCGGCCCTTTTTCTTTTGATTTGAGGCATGAGCGATGAAGCGCACCTTTCAACCGAGCAATCTGGTCCGCGCGCGGCGGCACGGGTTCCGGGCCCGCATGGCGACCGTCGGCGGACGCAAGGTGCTGAATGCACGCCGCGCCCGCGGCCGCAAGAAGCTCAGCGCCTAGCAATCATCAAGAAGCGCTCGGATTTTCTCGCGGCGAATGCCGGAAGGCGCGCCGCGATGCCCGGCTTCGTGCTTCTTGTCCGCGATCGCACCGACAGCGATCCGCAGATGCGCGTCGGCTTCACCGTCACCCGCAAGATCGGCAATGCCGTCACCCGCAACCGCATGAAGCGGCGGTTCCGCGCGCTTGCCCGCGAAATCATTCCAGCAAGCGGCTTCCCCGGCTCAGACCATGTGATGATCGGCCGCTCGGGCGGCATCGAGCGCGACTTCGGGCTCCTGAGGCAGGATCTCGCGAAGGCGCTGCAGCGTGTTTCGAAATGATCGCCCGGCTGCTGATCTGGGTGTGCCGCGCCTGGCAATTGGGCCCCTCCAAGGTGCTTCCACCCAGTTGCCGCTATCAACCCAGCTGCTCGGCCTATGCGATCACCGCATTGTCGCGCTATGGCGCGCTCCGCGGTGGCTGGCTTGCAGTCAAACGTATCAGCCGCTGCCATCCCTGGGGTGGCCAGGGCTACGACCCCGTCCCCTGAAGCGAATGCGAGGATTCGAGGCCAAGTGAACGAAAATCGCAACATGATCCTCGCGATCGTGCTGAGCGCCCTGGTGCTGCTCGGCTGGACGATGCTGTCGGACAAGTTCCTGCCGACGGCCGCTCCGCAGACGCAGAAGGTCGAGACGGGCAAGGTCGCGCCCACTCCGCAGCCGCAGCCGCAGGCCGGGCCGGTCGAGGCCACTCCGCAGAAACTTCAGGCGCGCGCGCAGGTGCTTGGCGCTTCGCCGCGGGTGCAGATCAGGACGGCCAGCCTCCAAGGCTCGATCAATCTCCGCGGCGCACGATTCGATGACCTGGTGCTCCTCAAGGAGCGGCAGACCATCGCCGACAATTCGCCACCGGTCCGGCTGCTTTCGCCCGCGGGCGCGCCCGGTGCCTATTTCGCGACGTTCGGCTGGACCGCGCAGGGCATCCAGGCTCCGACTGCAGACACCCAGTGGACCGCGAGTGCACCGGCGCTCCAACCGGGGCAACCCGTCACCCTCAGCTGGACCAATCCCACCGGCCAGACTTTTCAGATCGTCGTCAACGTCGACGAGAATTATCTCTTTTCCGTCCGCCAGCGCGTTCAGAACGGGGGCTCGGGCCCAGTCGAGGTTCGCCCCTACGGCCTCGTCAGCCGCGCGTCCAAGTCAGCGGACACCAGTTCGTGGACCATGCATGTCGGTCCGATGGCGTATCTGGACGACTCGGCCGAATATGGAATCGACTGGAAGGACCTCGACGGGGGCCAGGCGAAGCGCTTCACGAGCGACGGCGGCTGGCTGGGATTCACCGAGAAATATTGGCTGACGGCCCTTGCTCCGGCCGGGACGCCGCAGATTGCTGCCAGCTTCACCGGCACGCCGGGTGGCGGATACCAGGCCGATTATGCGGAAGGCCCGCAGGTCGTTCCGGCAGGCGGCGCGGTGCAGACCGACACGCGCCTGTTCGCGGGCGCCAAGGAGAAGACGCTTCTCGACAATTATGAGGAAGCGGGAATCCCCAAGTTGTCGAAGGCCATCGACTGGGGCTGGTTCGAGTGGTTCATGCGGCCGATCTTCGACCTCCTGAACTGGCTGTTCCACGCGACCGGCAATTTCGGCGTCGCGATCATTTGCCTGACCGTCATCGTCCGGCTGCTGATGTTCCCGATAGCCCAGAAGCAGTTCAAGTCCATGGCGGCGATGCGCAAGGTGCAGCCCAAGCTCAAAGCTATCCAGGAGCGCTTCAAGAACGACCGTGCCAAGCAGCAGCAGGAGATGCTTA
>DATMHP010000107.1:0-2819 GCA_035554875.1 Sphingomicrobium sp. | reverse complement strand
TGGATGCGGCGGAAAACGCATTGATCGATCGAGGGATCGGCCGCGAACGAATTCACATCGAGCGCTTCACCGCCGACCGGCCGAAAGAGTCGCTCGTAAAGGAAATGGCGGACCTTCAGACGAAGGCGGCTGGGCTGACGGTTTCCGTCACACTCGACGGGCGTACCCGGAAGGTGCCCTTCAGCGAGGGCAATATCCTCGACAGCGCGCGCGCCGCCGGCCTTCCCGCGCCTTTCGCCTGCAAGGCGGGCGTCTGCGCGACGTGCCGCGCCAAGGTCATCAGCGGCAAGGTCGAAATGGCGGCGCGCTACGGTCTCACCGACGAGGAGGTTGCGGACGGCTATGTCCTCACCTGCCAGTCGGTTCCCGCGGGCGAAGGCGTGGCGGTCGATTACGACGCCTGAGTCTTTTGCGCGGCTGCGGGTTTACGGCTAAGCCGCTCGCATGTTGGACGAACCGCAACTCCGCACCCGCTCGATCGGCGATCTTGATCCGATCAAGAGCGATTCTCTTCTGGCTCTCATCGACCTCGCGAACGCTGATACGCGGCCCGAGAAGATCGATGTCGGAGTTGGCGTTTATCGCGATAGCGCCGGCAACACGCCGATCCTGAAAGTCGTCAAGGAAGCTGAGCGGCGGCTGTGGGAAGAACAGCAAACCAAGTCCTATCTCGGCGGACGCGGCGACATCCGTTTCGCCGAGTTGCTGCGGCCAATCCTGCTGGGCGAACATGCGAATGACGATCGTATCGCGGGACTCCAGACGCCCGGCGGCTGCGGCGCGCTGACGCTTGCCTTCCACCTGATCCGGTCCGCCAATCCTGACGCGCAGGTGTTCATTGGGACCCCGACCTGGCCGAACCACGGGCCGATCGTCCGCGGCGCGGGCCTGAAGGTCGTCGAATATGATTATTACGATCGCGACGAGCACCAAATCCGCTTCGACGTGATGATGGACAAGCTGCGGAGCGCCCGTCCGGGCGATGTCGCGCTTCTCCACGGCTGCTGCCACAATCCAACGGGTGCGGATCTTTCTCCCGAGCAATGGGCGGAGGTCACGGCGCTCATTGCCGACCGCGGGCTGCTTCCGGTGGTCGACATTGCTTACCAGGGCTTCGGCGATGGCCTGGCGCCGGACGCAGCGGGGCTTCGCGGCGTTCTTGACGCCTGCGAGACGGTGCTTGTCGGACAGAGCTGCGACAAGAATTTCGGAGTCTATCGCGATCGCGTCGGCTCGGTCTGGTTCAAGACTCCCAGCATTGCCTCGACCGCGACGGCCATGGGCCATGTGCTGCAGATCTCGCGCGAATTCTGGTCGATGCCGCCCGACCATGGCGCCGCCGCCATCCGGATTGTTCTCGACAGCCCGGACCTCAACGCCGCTTGGCATAGCGAGCTGGAAGGCATGCGCGAGCGGATCGCGACGCTTCGGCAGAGGCTCGCGGCGGCCAATCCGCTGTTCGACTATGTCGGTCGCCAGAAGGGCATGTTCTCGATGCTTCCGGTGAGCCCGGAGCAGGTGCTCAAGCTCCGTACCGACCACGCCATCTACATGGCGGATTCGGGCCGCTTCAACATCTGCGGCCTCTCCGACGAGCAGGTCGACCGCTTCGCCTCGGCTGTCCTCGAGGCGATCGGTGGCTGAAGCGGATTTGGCGCGATTTAGCGGCGCGACAGTGGACTGGAGCCGGGTTGTCCGGCTGGTCCTGACGTCGCGCGAAATGGATCGTATCGAGGAACAGGAGCTCGTTCCTCAAAAGAAGGTCCTCTACCAATTCTCGGCGCGCGGCCATGATATGGCGCAGGTGCTGCTAGGGATGCAGCTGAAGGACGGCGATGCCGCCTGCGGCTACTACCGCTCGCGGCCGATGCTCCTTTCGCTCGGTGTCGATCTTGCGGATGCGCTCGGCTCGGGAATGGGACTAGCGGGCGGCTATTCGGACGGTCGCGATATCGGCGTCGTCTTCAATTATCCGAACCCCGGCGGAGCGCCCGCGCTGCCGATGTGCGGCGGTGTCGGAGCGCAATATACGCCCGCGGCCGGCTGGGCGCAGGCGATCAGGTACAAGCAGGACATACTTGGTGAGGGGCCGAATGACGCGATTGCGCTGGTGCTCGGCGGCGATGCGAGCGCTGCGACCGGTGGATTTTGGTCGGCGCTAACCATTGCGACGACGCAACAATTGCCGCTGCTCATGTACATCGAAGACAACGGCTACGGGATCTCTGTGCCCTCGGAGTATCAGACGCCCGGCAGGGACATTGCCGCGAACCTGGCGAGCTTCAGCGGGCTGACGATCTTCAACGGCGACGGGACTGATCCCGAACAGGCTGCGAAACTCATCAATCAGGCCATGTCGCATGTCCGGACAAAGCGGACGCCCGCGCTGCTCCGGCTGACGGTGCCGCGGCTCGAGGGCCACAGCGCGCAGGACACGCAAGCTTATAAGAGCGAGGAGCAGATCGCTTCCGAATGGGCGCGCGATCCGCTGCCCAAGCTAAAGGCACAGTCCGGGCTTTCCGATTCGCAATGGCAGGCGATCGAAAATGAAGTCGCCGGCGAAGTGGCTGCGGCTGTCGCAAGAGCGGAAGGCCGCGGCGTATCGCCGCCGGAGCGCGTTGCCGCCCACGTTTTCTTCGATGGAGAGATGCAGCAGGTCGGCGGCCAAGCAGGACTCGGCCTCGATGGTACGACCAACGAGCCGAGGCCCGAGGGGCAGCGGATCAACATGGTCACCGCGATCCGGCGAACTCTGGACCAGGAGCTGGAGGCGAATCCACGCGTGCTCCTCTTCGGCGAGGACATCGGACCGAAGGGCG
>DATMHP010000106.1:0-8744 GCA_035554875.1 Sphingomicrobium sp. | reverse complement strand
TCCGGCGAAGACGGTGTCGGTCGCGGTCATGGACGGAACGGCCCCCCTTGCTTGCGGGTTTCTGATACTCCGGAGGTGAACCATGGTCGACACCATGACGAACTTCGCGGCCGAGCGCGACGCGATGATCGAGCGGCAGATCGCCAGCCGCGGTATCCGCGAACCGACGATCCTCGAGGCGTTCCGCGCCGTCCCGCGCGAAGAGTTCCTGTCGAAGGACTATGCGGACCTCGCTTACGGCGACCATCCGCTGCCAATCGAGGCGGGGCAGACGATCTCGCAGCCGTACATCGTCGCGCTGATGATCCAGGCCGCCGAGATGAAGGCGGGCGACAACGTGCTCGAGGTCGGCGCGGGATCGGGCTACGCGGCGGCAATCATGAGCCGGATCGCGGGGCACGTCACCGCGATCGAGCGGCAGCCGGACCTGGTGAAGGTGGCGCAGGAACGGATGCAGCGGCTCGGCTTCGACAATGTCCGCATCGTCGAGGGCGACGGCACGCGCGGCTGGGAACCGGAGGCGCCCTATGACTCGATTCTTGCGGCCGCCAGCGGAAGCCATGTTCCCCCGGCCTGGGTGAAGCAGCTCGCCGACGGCGGGCGGATCGTCATGCCGGTGGGCGAGCCCAACTGGATCCAGAAGCTCATCAAGGTGACGAAGGGCCCTGCCGGCAATCTCATTACCGAGGACCTTGGCGGGGTGCGCTTCGTTCCCCTGATTGGGGAGGAAGGATGGAACGATGCCTGACACCCTGACGCGTACGCTCCCCGAGCTGATGCGGGATTCGGTCGAGCCGCTGCCGGAGATCGAGGACGACCGTTTCGGCGCCTTCTTCGATCGTTTTGGCGACGCGCGCGTGGTCTGCCTCGGCGAGGCGAGCCACGGCACGTCCGAATTCTACCGGGCGCGGGCGCAGATCTCGAAGCGGCTGATCGCTCACCACGGCTTCAACATCGTCGCGGTCGAGGCGGATTGGCCGGATGCCGCCACCATCGATCGCTACGTCCGCCATCGCGAACCGCGCGAGGGCGAGATGCGCGCGTTCGAGCGCTTTCCTACGTGGATGTGGCGAAACAAGGAGTTCGACGGCTTCATTCGCTGGATGCGCCGCCACAACCACGGCCGCGACTATGCCGACATGACCGGCTTCTACGGCCTCGACCTCTACAACATGAGCATGTCGATGCGCGCGGTCATCGACTTCCTCGAGGAAGAGGATCCGGAGGCGGCGAAGGTCGCCAAGAAGCGCTACGGCTGCCTCGACCCCTGGGCGGACGAGCCGCAGCGCTACGGCGCGATGGCGCTCTACGAAGGCTATGCACGGTGCGAGGTCCCGGTCACGCAGATGCTGATGGACCTGATGTCGCGCCACTTCAAAGGGCTGTCGGAGGAGTGCGACGAGTGGCTGGACGCGGCGTCAAACGCGCGCGTCGTCAAGAATGCCGAGGCCTATTACCGGGTCATGTACCGCGGCGCGGAGGAGAGCTGGAATCTCCGCGACACGCACATGTTCGAGACGCTGACCCAGCTGCTCGACGCCAAGGGGCCGAACTCGAAGGCGATCGTCTGGGCACACAACAGCCATATCGGGAATGCCGCTTTTACCGAGATGGGGCAGGTGCGGGGCGAGCTTAATATCGGCCAGCTGGTCAAGGAGAGGTTCGACGCGAAGGCGCGGCTGGTCGGCTTCGGAACCCACACAGGGACGGTCGCGGCCGCCGACGACTGGGACCAGCCGATGAAGATCAAGGCCGTGAACCCGTCGATGCCTGAAAGCTACGAGCGCGTGTCGCACGACAGCCGCCTGCCGCGCTTCCTGCTCGACCTGCGCGCCGAGGAGATCGGCCGCGAGATCAGGGAAACGCTGATGGAGCCGCGGCTACAGCGATTCATCGGGGTCATTTATCGGCCGGACACCGAGCGCTGGAGCCATTATTCGAACTGCATCCTGCCGCGGCAATATGACGGCTGGGTCTGGTTCGACGAGACGAAGGCGGTGACGCCGCTGCCGGGCGAGCAAAGGCCGGGCGACGAAGAAACTTACCCGTTCGGCCTCTAATCAACGGCTTAAGCTGACTCGGAAATGCTGCTACAGCACTCGCGTGGGTGAGACGGAGGCGGCGATGACCGACACGCGCTGGACCATCAAGGGACGCGAATTCGTCCACTGCAACTGCGCCTACGGGTGCCCATGCCAGTTCAACGCCTTGCCGACCTACGGCGATTGCAAGGCCGTGCTCTCCGTTGCCATCGAAGAAGGACGCCACGGCGACACCGACTTGTCGGGCCTCAACCTGGCGGCGATCGTCGCGTGGCCGGGAGCGGTGCACGAGGGCCGCGGCCATATCGTCCCGATTGTCGACGAGCGCGCGGACGAGAAGCAGCGCGAGGCGCTTCTCCGGATCATGAGCGGCGAGGATACGGTTCCGGGTGCAACCGTCTTCCAGGTCTTCTCGACCACCTATGAGAAGATGCACGACCCCGTCGTTGCTCCAATCGAGCTCGATATCGACATCGACGGCCGGACCGCCCGCCTTCATATCCCGGGCTGGGTCGACGCGCGCGGCGAGCCGATCCGGAATGCGGTGACGGGCGAAGAAAGCCGCGCTCGAATCAACCTCCCCAACGGCTTCGAATATGACGTCGCCGAGCAGGGGCGCGGCTGGGCGAAGACGAGCGGGCCCGTCGACGTGCAGCTCGAGGATTCGCACGCCCATTTCGCCGAGTTGCACATGACGGAGAGCGGTGTCGTCCACTGATCCCGGCGACGGAGCGGCTGCCGCTCCGCAGCTGAGATCCTTCTTTTCGCCTGAAATCCTGATTGTTGCGGTAGCGCTGGCTCTGGCGGCACTGCTGGCTTGGGCGTGGCTGCTGAACACTCCGGCGCACGCCATTGGGATGCCGGGGCCGGAGCCCTTGTCCGCCGAGTATTTGCTGCCGGCGTTCGGCATGTGGGCGGTCATGATGGTGGCGATGATGGTGCCGTCGGCGGCGCCGATGTTCCTGCTTCACGCCCGGATCGACCGGACTCCGGAGCCGGGGCGGCGCAGGCTCAACAGCCTGCTGTTCGTTTCCGCTTATCTGCTCGTCTGGTTCGGATTTTCCGTAGCCGCCGCCTTCGCGCAGGCGCTGCTGGTCCAATGGGGCGCGGTCTCGGCGGCGTCTCTCGCGCTCGGAAGCCGGATGGTCGCGGCGGCCGTTCTCCTGGCGGGAGCTGCCTATGAGTTGACGATGGCGAAGAGGGTGTGCCTGAACAACTGCCAGGCGCCGATGCTGTTCGTTCTCAACCACTGGAGGCCCGGAGCGGCTGGCGCCTTCCGCCTCGGCCTGCTGCACGGCCTCTATTGCCTCGGCTGCTGCTGGGCGTTGATGCTTCTGCTCTTCGTCGGCGGGGTCATGAATCTCGCCTGGGTCGCGCTGCTCGGAATCGTGGTGCTTGGCGAGAAACTGGCGCCGCCGAACTGGCACGCGAACCTGTTCGCGGCGCTCGCGCTGATTATCGGCGCAATGCAGTTCCTAGGCTGACCCGGCGGAAACTCTTTCCGATCCGGATGTTGTTGTTCTGAACCACGGCAAGCTCGGGCCGTAGACTCACTCTAGGGATCTGGAGGAGACCCGTGCCGCATCGCCGCGGAAGCTTTAATGAGGATTGGAACGACCTCCTGACGCGCTTCGCCCAGCGGCGAAAGCACGAGCATCCGCGCGGGGAGATGCTCGAGCAGGCGAAGGAGGAGGCTCTGCAGCCCTTCGACCCGCACCAGGCGCTGTTCGAGCGGGCTCAGCGGCCGGCGACGAACTCGCAGACGGAGAATGCGAGATCTTCGGCCGCGGGTGGATCGTAGTTCGATAGGACGATGATGCTCCAGTCGCCGTCGCGGACATAATAATCGACCGAGGAAACACCGCTGTTGGGGCCGCCGCCGCCGTGGCCGAACGTGGCATGGCCGGAGCAGGTGCCGAGATCGACGCCATAGCCATATTTGCTCGGCCGCTGCGCGCCTGCGAAGTCGATCCGGGGCGTTAGCATCTCGGTCGTGAGATCTTGGCCGAGCAGCTTGCCCGTAGCGATGGCGCGGTTGAAGGCGAGCATGTCTGCGGCGGTCGAATATTCGCCGCCCGAGCCGTTGCCGTCGTAGCCGAGGAACTGCGCGTTGGCGTAACGCGGCCCGAGCCCAAGCGGATCGTCTTCTGGGCGGAGGTAGCCGGTCGCGCGATTGGGCATGATCGCTGTGACCGGCCACAAGCCGGTGCGCTTCATCCCCGCCGGCGCGAAAACCAGGTCCTGGAGGGCGGCCGCGAAGGATTTGCCGGTCGCTTTCTCGACCACCGCCTGAAGAAGCACGAAGCCCGCGTTGCTGTAATTGAAGCGCGCGCCGGGCTCGAACTGCAGCGGTTCGGTCATCGTTGCGGCTAGCTCCGCGCCGCTGTGCGGACCTCGAACCTGCCGCCCGTCCCAATCGCCGATGCCGGCGCTGTGGGTGAGCAGCTGCTTCAGCGTGATCTTCGCGGCTTCGGGGTGCGGATATTCGGGCACCCATTTGGCGAGCGTGTCGTCGAGCGACAGCTTGCCCTCGCCGGCGAGCTTCAGGATCGCGGCGGCAGTGAACATTTTCCCGACCGACGCCATGTGAAACAGCGTGTCGGTGCGGTTTGGCGCCTTCCATTCCTGGTCGGCGAGGCCGTAGGCGCGATTCACCAGCACCTCGTCGCCCTTGGCGACGAGCACGACGCCGGAGAAGCTGTCTTCGGCGGCGAGCGCGGCGGCGTGCTTTTCGACTTCGCTTGCGACGCGGGGGACCGGAATCGGCCCCGTCGGCCAGGCTTCCGCCTTCACCTTCGCCGGATCGCGGGCGGCAAGGAGGAAGAGGTCGGAGATTTTCCCCGCCTCGGTCTTGCTGGTGAACAGGACCAATTTGCCGAACTTGCCGCCGCGATTCGTCCTGACGATCGCCTCGACCATGCGATCACCTTGAGGTGTGGAAGAGACGACAGTCAGGCCGCCGGAATCCTTCGCAATCCGATCGAGCCATTTGAGGCGGCTGTCTGCGCTTTCGTTCTGCAGCGCCTTCGAGGAATAGGCGGCGTTCACAAGCGCCGAGCGCGCGTCATGGTTGCCATTGATCGCAGCGAGCACCGCGCGGACGGCGCTTTCGGCAGGAGTTCGTGCGGTGGCCGTCACGGGCGCGGTCGTTTGGGCAAATGAAGGAATGGCGGCCGCCGTCAGCGCGGCGGCGATGAGGACGGTCCTACGCAACACTTCCCCCCCGGAAATGAGTGGCCGGCGCTGATTGCGGCGCCGTGATGAACCTAGGCTTTCTTCGATTTTCCGCGAATGTTTGCGATCGTCGTGGAATTGCTGATCTGCTCGACGTCGGTCTTGCAGTGGATCAGGCGGATACCTGTCTTCTTAAGCGCCTTGTCGAGCGCGGGTATGAAGTCCTCGGTCTTCTCGACCGTTTCCGCCCAGCCGCCGTAGGCGCGGGCGAGAGCGGCGAAGTCAGGGTTCTTCAACTCGGTTGCAGAGAGGCGCCTCGGATATTCGCGCTCCTGGTGCATCCGGATCGTGCCGTAGCTGCCGTTGTCGACCAGGATCACGAGCAGGTCGCAGCCATATTGCGCCGCGGTTGCCAGCTCCTGCCCGTTCATCATGAAATCGCCGTCGCCTGCCACCGCAACCACGGGCCGATCGCCGAAGCGAAGCGCGGCCGCGACTGACGCGGGGACTCCGTAGCCCATCGTCCCGCTCGTCGGCGCGAGTTGCGTCGGCATCGATCCGTAGCGCCAGTAGCGGTGCCACCAGCCGGAGAAGTTGCCGGCGCCGTTGCAGATGATCGTGTCGTGCGGAAACCTCTCGCGCATCGCCGCAACGCAGGGGCCGAGGTCGAGCTTCACACCGTCGCGCGGCTTCGGCTCCGACCAGTCGAGCCATTCCTTGTGCGCTTCCTCCCCGCAGGAGAAGCGGACGAGGTCGGGATCGATCCACTCGTCGATCATCTCCGCGAACTCGCCCATGTCGGCGCAGATCGGCAGGTCGGCGTGATACACCCGGCCGAGCTCGTTCGGGTCGGGATGGACGTGGACGAGCGTCTGGCCGGGATGATCGGGCGTGATGAGCGTGTAGCCGTCGGTCGTCGCCTCGCCGAGGCGGGTGCCGATTGCGAGAACGAGGTCGGCCTCTCGGATCCGCTGCTGGAGCTTCGGGTTCGGCCCGTAGCCGAGCTGGCCGGCATAGACCTGGCAGGCGTTGTCGACGGCGTCCTGCCGCCGGAACGAGGCGGCGAGGGGGATTCCGTAGCGGAAAGCGAAATTGGCGAGGTGGTGCGCGGCGCGCGGGCTCCAGTCGGCGCCGCCAATGATCGCGACCGGCGCGCAGGCTTCCTTCAGAAGCTCGAACAGAGCCTGGATCGCGCCGGGGTCGGGCGCTTCGGCGACCGGCGGGACCGGCGGGCGGTCGGGAACGTCCACCTCGTCGCGGAGCATGTCTTCCGGAAGCGCGAGCACTACTGGGCCGGGCCGGCCGGCCGTCGCGACGCGCCAGGCGCGGGCGACATATTCGGGGATCCGCCGCGCATCCTCGATCCGCGCCGCCCATTTGGCGATGGGGCCGAAGAATTGCGGGAAATCGATCTCCTGGAAGCCCTCGCGGTCGCGGTCGCTCCGCGCGACGTCGCCGATGAACAGGATCATCGGGGTCGAATCCTGGAAGGCGACATGGACCCCGGCGCTGGCGTTGGTCGCGCCCGGGCCGCGGGTGACGAAGGCGACGCCTGGGCGGCCCGTTATCTTGCCGTCGGCGTCGGCCATGTAGGCGACCCCGCCTTCCTGCCTGCACACGGTGACGGCGATTTCCGGCGTATCGTGGAGGGCGTCGAGGACGGCGAGGAAGCTTTCGCCGGGAACGGTGAAGATTCGATCGCAGCCATTGATCTTCACTTGGTCGACGAGGATTTGGCCGCCGGTTCGTGTGCTCATGGCCGGCGCTGTAGCCGCTGGCAGGGCAACTGAAAACGGGCTAGGCGGCGGCCATGTACATCCTCACCATCACCTATCCGAAGTCGAAGGGCGCGATGTTCGACTTCGACTATTTCCGCCAGCAGCACCTTCCGGAAGTCGGCAAGGCGTTCGGGCCGTTCGGCCTCGGGTTCGCCAGCGTCCTCAAGGGCGAGGAAAGCCTCGACGGCAAGGACCCGGCCTATTTCGCGGTCACGATCCTCAGCTTCCGCGAGGAGCAGGGCGCACGCGACGCGGTCGCTTCCGATGGCGGCAAGGCGCTGGCCGAGGACATCGCGAACTTCACCAGCGTGAAGCCGGTCATGCAGTTCAACACGGCGGTGCCGTAAGACCATATCCGGCAGCCCTCCAGTCCGCCCGCCAAGGCGGAAAGGTGCCGCACCCTAAATGCTGTAAACTGGGGTTTCCGCTGTTAGGCTCCGCGCATGTGGCGAACATTCCGCCTGTTTGCGCCTGGACCGGGGGAGGACTCCGGCTCTCTTCCTCGGCGGGCTCGAGCCGGCGCGCGACAGGCGAGCGGAGCCAGAAGCAGCGCCCGCTACCGGCCCGAGGTCGATGGCCTGCGCGCCATCGCGGTGCTCGCGGTGATGTACTTCCATGGCGGCTTTCCGCTTTCGGATGGCGGCTATGCCGGCGTGGACGTCTTCTTCGTCATCAGCGGTTACCTGATTTCCACGGTCATCATGGAAGACCTGGAGGCAGGCCGATTCTCGCTCGCGACATTCTACACGCGCCGGGTTCGGAGAATCATACCTGCTCTGGCTCTCGTGGTTCTCCTTTGTGTGCCCCTGGCCTGGGCCATGATGACCGCGGACCAGTTGCGGGAATTTTCGAGCGCTCTCTTTGGCGTCGCGACTTTCTCGTCGAACGTCGTGTTCTGGCTGGGGAATGGCGCCGTCCCGCCCAAGCTCCATCTCGACCCGCTAATTCACACCTGGTCGCTGGCGGTCGAGGAGCAATTCTATCTCCTGTTCCCGCTCCTCATGCTCGCTCTGTGGAAGCTGAAAGGGCGGTGGATTGCCGCGACCTTCCTCTCGCTGGCTCTGGCGAGCGCAGTCGCGGCCGAGGCCGTTGCGAGAATTAGCGCCGATGCTGCCTTCTACCTGACTCCGTTTCGCGGCTGGGAGCTGCTGGCCGGTGCCTGGGCGGCCAGAATCCACTTGCGCAGCCCCGATCGCGACTGGAACAACGACCTTTTGGCGATGCTCGGACTAGCGCTCGTGCTGGCGTCGTTCGGCTTGCTTCGAGCGCATTCGCTCGTGCCCGGCATCGTCGCCATCCCGATCGTTGCAGGCACGGCGCTCCTTCTCCTGTTCGGGCGGGAGGGCACGTGGGTCGGGAAGCGCCTGGCTACGCCGGCGCTCGTCCAGACGGGCCTGATCAGTTACAGCCTTTACCTGTGGCACCTGCCGCTCCTGGCATTCGCCTGGCTTGCGAAGGGCGAGCCCTTGTCCGTTATCGAGCGCGTGGCCGTGCTCTCCGCAACCTTCCCGATCGCCTACGGAAGTTGGGCACTCGTCGAAACGCCGTTCAGGGACCGCAGGCGAGTGAGCACGCGGCTTGCCTGGCTTGGCGCGGCGATCTTTACCATCGCTGCAACGGCCGTGGGCCTGGCCGGCTACCTCAGGCCTGATGGATGGCTTTGACGACCTGGTAGGTCTCGAGCCCTTCCTTGCCGCCTTCGCTGCCGAAACCGCTCTCCTTCACCCCGCCGAACGGCGCGTCGGCGATG
>DATMHP010000105.1:0-9276 GCA_035554875.1 Sphingomicrobium sp. | reverse complement strand
CCTGTTTCGATTGATGAAGCTCCAGCGAAGCGTGAGGACGTTGCCGGGGCCGTGGACCGCCGCGAACAACAGTCCGGCGGTGAAGGTGAAGTGGTCGACGAAGAAGCCGAACTCCATCGGATTGCCGGCCCACCGGCCGGGCCCGTGGAAGCTGAAGGCGAGGAACAGCACGTAGACGATCGCCAGCAGGCAGGCCTCGGTGAAGAAGGCGCCCGTCAGGAACGCCAGGATCAGCGCGGCCTCGAAGATCGCCGCGAGCCAGGCGAGCAGATAGGGCATCGGGAATCCCGCCCCGGCGATCTCCTGGGCGGTCATTCCCATGGCCGCGAACTTGAAGCTCGCAGCTAGGGCGAAGACCGCGGCGAAGATCAGCCGGGCGATCAGGATTGCGGCGGTTCTCACCGGCCGAGCCCTATTTGCCGACCAGCGCGAATTCTGCGCCTTGCGGGTCGCGGCCGATCAGGATCCGGTCGCCGCCGGGCACTTCCTGCGGACCATGGGTGATCGTCCCGCCGCCGCGCTCCGCCGCCGCCTTCGCCTCATCGACGTCAGCGACGCGGAAATAGAAGCGCCAGCGGACCGGATTTTCCGGCGCCTTTGTCATGATTGCGCCGATCATCACGTCATTTTGCATGATGAACTGGTAGTCGCCCATGTCGCCCATGGGCATGGTGTCGCCGGCGGTCCAGCCGAACTCGGTCGTGTAGAAGTCGAGCGCCGCCTTCTGGCCGGACGTAGCAAGCTCGTTCCAGGCGCAGCGGCCGAGCTCATTCGGAGCGAAGACGTCGCTTTTCGCGTTCGGATCACCGCCGGGCCGGATCGGTTTCATCACGCAAAATGCTGCGCCTTGCGGGTCTTTCACGGCCGCGATCCGGCCGACATTCGGAATGTCGAATGCTTCCTTCATCACCGTGCCACCGGCACGTTCAATCGACTGCACCGCCGTGTCGACATCATCGACGTACAAGTAGCCGATCCAACCGGGCTGTACCCCGGCCTGGAGCATCTCGGGGCTGAGCGTCAGGACTCCGCCTGCATTGCCGCCGTCCGAGCGACCAATCATTCGATAGCCGCCATATTCGGGCGCGCCTTCGCTGATGTCCCAGCCGACGACGGCGTCGTAGAACGCCTTCGCTCCGTCGCCATCGGGCGTCATCAGCTCGTACCAGATGAAGTCGCCTTGCGGATTGCCGCGGCTCTCTGTCGCGGGCGCAGTTTGGGTATCCGTGCGAACGTCGCTCATGCTCGCCTCCTTTGCTTCCTGGAATTTGCCGGCGGCTCAGGCGCTGATCGGCGCCCCGGCCTGGATTGCCGGCTGCTCGGCGGTGTCGAGAACGGTGTCGAACCCGCCCCAGAACATCCGCTGACCGTTGAACGGCATGTCGCCTTGCGGCTTCAGGCTCTCGTCGGCCATGATCTTCTGCCAGGCCTCGTCCCGGGTCGCCTTGTCCGGCCATTCGATGAAGGAGAAGACGACCGTCTCGCCGTCCTCGGCTTTCACCGCGCGGTAGAAGTCGGTGACTTTCCCGTGCTGCACGTCGTCGCCGATCGCCTCGACCACTCTGGCCGCGCCGTGCTGGCGGAACACCTTCGCCATTTTCGATGCCAGCTGCCGGTAGGCGTCACGATTGCCCTCGGGCACCGGGACCACGAAACCGTCGATATAGCCGCCATGGCCGCTGCCTTCCTCGACGATCGCATCGAAGCCTCCGACGACCATGCGCTTGCCGTCGAACGGCATGTCGGAGAATTGCTCCATGCGCGGGTCGCTCATCATCTTCGCGTTGGTGGCGTCGCGAACTTCGCGCGACGGATATTCGAACCAGGCAAAGACGACCTTCTCGTCGGGCTTCGCGTCGACCGCCTTGCGGAAGTCGGTGACTTTGCCTTCGGGCACGTCGCTGTCCCACGCCTCGACGTGGCGGACAACGCCGATATCGCGGAGCAGCACGGCGGCATCGGCCGCATGCTTGCGGTACGCATCCTTGTTCGCTTCGGGGACGGGAGCGATAAATCCTTCGAAATAGGTCATGCTGCTGCTCCTTCCTGCTGGGGGACTATGGCCGGTTGCGGCTCGTTCTCGGCGAACACAGCGAGCTGGTCCGCAAGCGCGCGCTGGAAAGCCGGGCGGGCTTCGCCCCGCTTCACATAAGCGGCGAGGTTCGGGAAGTCGGCGACGATGTCCGTATGGCGGAGGAAGCGCAGCGACGTCACCATGATCAGGTCGCCGATCGTGAACCGGTCGCCTTCGAGCCATTGCTTGTCGCCGAGCCAGTCGGAGACGCGCTGCAATTTCAGGCGGACAAACTCCTCGGCGCCGGCGCGGCGAAGCTTCGCCCATTCCTCGCCGGCGTAGAAGACGTCGATCAGCACCAGATTGAACAGGGCCGGCTCGACGCTGTTGAGCGCGGCATAGGTCCACTGGATTGCCCGAAACCGCTCGCGCGTGCCGCTCGGGAGGAGGGCCTCGCTCTTCTCGCCTATATATTGGACGATGGCGCCGCTCTCGAAAATCTGCAGGTCGCCGTCGCGGAGGATCGGCACCTGGTCGAAGGGCTGCTCGAGCAGATATTCGGGCGGGCGTTCCTGGTCGAGCAGGCGAACCTTGTAGTCGAGCCCGGCTTCCTCGAGTGCCCAGCGGGCGCGAAGGTCGCGAACGACGCCCTGGGCGAACTCCGGGACCCAGCGGAAGGCCGTTATCTCGATCGAAGCGTTGGGGTTCAGCGGCATTGGATTCCCTCCTCGGTGCCGGCCCATGGCGCGAGCACGCCATACGCCTGATTCAATGACAGTTCAGCAGTTGTGCGGGCCGTTACGCCGCGCCTGTCGCTCGCATCGACGCATTGGCGCCTCCCTCATCGGCCAGTCATATCCCTCCTGATCAGCGACTCGATTCGCTTGTTTTTTGCGCGCCGGAGTCCTAAATTGCAACTGTGGAGTCAGGAAAAATAACTAAGATACGGCAAAATGAGGGAAAACGCGGGTATGACGACGCCTGCGGGCTGGCCCATGCGCTCGAGCTGATCGGCGAACGCTGGGCACTTCTGGTGATGCGGGAGCTGATGTTCGGCCCCCGCCGATTCTCCGGATTGCGGCGCGATCTTCCCGGAATCAGCGCCAATGTGCTGACCCAACGGCTTGCCGAGCTGGAGGAGCGCGGGCTGGTCAGGCGCACGAAGCTGCCCCCGCCTGCCTCGGTTCAGGTTTACGAAGCGACGGAATGGGGGCTCGAGGCGGCGCCAGTGCTCCGCGAGCTCGGCAAATGGGCCGTGCGCAGCCAGTGCCACGACCCGAGCCGCCCCGTCAGCCACGTGTCGATCATGATGTCGATGCAGACGATGTTCGATCCCGCTCTCGCGGGCGATTTCACCGCCAAAGCGGGCTTCCGCTTCGGCGAGACGACATACACGGCAGACATCCGCGACGGACGCATCGAGGTGAAGCGCGGCGCTCTCGACCACTGTGACTTTACGGTCACTGCCGTGCCCGAGGAGGTCGCCGGTCTGCTCTATGGCGGCGCGCCGATCGATGGTATAAGCATCGAAGGAGACCTCGCGCTTGCGAAGCGTTTTGTGACGCTGTTCCCACTGCCGCCGAAAGTCGCCTGACCACCCCACAAAACCCATGCCTTGAGGCCGCTTGGCCTCTGGCTTAAGGCCCGAACCGATGAACGATATCTCCAACGTGAACCCTGAAAGCCGGAGCGAAACCGTGATGGCTGCACCCGACCGGATGGTGAAGGTGCGCGAAGCGTTCGGCGTCGATTCCGACATGGAAGTGCCAGCTTTCAGTGAGGCCGACGAGCGCGTTCCCGATCTCGACCCGAGCTACGTGTTCGACGCCAACACGACGCTCGCCATCTGCGCCGGCTTCGCCAAGAACCGCCGGGTGATGATCCAGGGCTATCACGGCACCGGAAAGTCCACGCACATCGAGCAGGTGGCGGCTCGCCTCAACTGGCCGATGATCCGAATCAACCTCGACGCGCATATCAGCCGCATCGATCTCGTCGGCCGCGACGCGATCGTCCTTCGCGACGGCCAGCAGGTGACGGAATTTCGCGAGGGGCTGCTGCCATGGGCGCTCCAGCACCCGGTCGCGCTGGTTTTCGACGAATATGACGCCGGCCGGCCCGACGTGATGTTCGTGATCCAGCGCGTTCTCGAGGCGGAGGGCAAGCTGACCCTCCTCGATCAGAACCGGGTCATCCGGCCGAACCCCTGGTTCCGGCTGTTTTCGACGACCAACACGATCGGTCTCGGAGACACCACGGGCCTCTATCACGGCACGCAGGCCATCAATCAGGGCCAGATGGACCGCTGGAACATCGTCAGCACGCTCAATTACCTGCCCGCCGCCGTCGAGGCGCAGATCGTTCTCGCCAAGTCGGGCGAATATGACAATCCCGACGGCAAGGCCGCGGTCGAAAAGATGATCAAGGTCGCTGACCTGTCGCGCCAGGGCTTCATCAACGGCGACATTTCAACCGTGATGAGCCCGCGCACGGTGATCAGCTGGGCACAGAACGCGCTCATCTTCGGCGACGTCGGTTTCGCTTTCAGGGTTTCGTTCCTCAACAAGTGCGACGAGGCGGAGCGGCCAATCGTCGCCGAATATTACCAGCGCGTCTTCGGCAGCGACCTTCCTGAAAGCGTCGTCGGGACGGCCTGACATGGCCGAGCGCATCGATCTCTTCCGGCGCGCGCTTGCGGGCGCGGCGCGGGCGATCGCCAAGGATCCCGAAATCGATGTCGTGTTCGCATCGGAGACTGCGACTCCGGCGGGCAGGGCGGCGCGCGTTCCCTCGCCGGGGCCGGGGCTCGAGCCCAAGCTGGTCGCCGAAGCCCGCGGCGCAGCAGATTCGGCGGCGCTGAGGCTCCGCTACCACGATGTCCGGCTGCATTCTTCCCTCGCGCCCGCCGATCCCGAAGCGCGGGCGGTGTTCGATGCTCTCGAGACTGCTCGCGTCGAAGCGCTCGGCGCCCGCGCGATGAGCGGCGTCCGCGCCAACCTCGCCGAGCTCGCTGACGCCCGTGTCCGGACGGACGCCATCGTCCGCGCCCGCAACGCCGAGGAAGTGCCGCTTGCGACCGCGGTCGGCCTCATCGCCCGCGAGCGGCTCACCGGAGAAGCCCCGCCCAAGGCAGCTCGAGCCGGGCTCAAGCTCGTCGAGCACTGGATCGAGGACAAGGCCGCGGCGGACCTCGATTCGCTTGCATTGACGCTCGACGACCAGGCGGCGTTCGGCCGTCTTTCGCGGCAGCTTCTGGAGGATCTCGACCTCGCGGCGGCTCCTGAAGAGGGCGAAGAAGACCTCGAGGAATCTGGCGAAGAAGAGGGCGACGAGGCCGCTGGCGACGAAGGCGAGGACGAGGGCGAGTCCGTCCCACAGGAAGGCGACGCCGAAATGCGCGCTGAGCAGGCCGAGGACAGCTCCGACGAGAGCCAGGCGATCGACGATTACGAAGCGAGCGAGGACGAGCTCGCCGACGGCGACGAGACCAGCAACAGCGGCCAGCCGGGGCAGGTGCGCCGAAACTGGGAGCTGTCGCCGCCGACGGACTACAAGGCGTTCACCACCCGCTTCGACGAGATCATCGAAGCCGACGAGCTGTGCGATGAGGCGGAGCTCAACCGGCTTCGTGCCTATCTCGACCAGCAGATCGGCGGGCTTCAGAGCGTTGTCACCAAGCTCGCCAACCGGCTTCAGCGGCGCCTGATGGCGCAGCAGGCGCGGAGCTGGGATTTCGACCAGGAGGAGGGGCTTCTCGACGCCGCCCGCCTCGCGCGCGTGGTCGTGAATCCGCGCCACGCTTTATCCTTCAAGATCGAGCGCGAGACCGAGTTCAAGGACACGGTTGTCTCGCTGCTGATCGACAATTCAGGTTCGATGCGCGGGCGTCCGATCGCAATCGCGGCGATCTGCGGCGACATCCTCGCCAGGACGCTGGAGCGCTGCGGGGTGGCCACTGAAATCCTCGGCTTCACCACCCGCGCGTGGAAGGGAGGGCAGAGCCGCGAGACCTGGCTTGCCGACGGTCGCCCGCCGCATCCCGGCCGCCTCAACGACCTCCGCCACATCGTCTACAAGAAAGCGGGCGAGCCCTACCGCCATGCGCGCCGCAACCTCGGGCTGATGATGCGCGAGGGACTGCTAAAGGAGAATATCGACGGCGAGGCGCTGCTGTGGGCGCACCAGCGGCTGCTTGCTCGGCCGGAGGAGCGGCGGATCCTGATGGTGATTTCCGACGGCGCTCCGGTCGACGATTCGACCGCATCGGCGAATGGCGGGACCTATTTGGAGCGGCACCTTCGGCAGGTGATTGCCTGGATCGAGCAGAAGTCGCCGGTCGAGCTGGTCGCCATCGGCATCGGTCACGATGTGACGCGCTATTACGATCGCGCGGTCACCATCATGGATGCCGAGCAGCTCGGCGGGGCGATGATCGAGCAGCTCGCCCGTCTGTTCGAAACGCCATAAAAATTGAGCCCGGCGCGATCTCTCGCACCGGGCTCACCCTCGAATATGCGACACGAGGGAGCTTTTGGGCGACATCCCTGCCGCGCCATGGCGGGCAGGGAGAAAGGGGGAAACCCTGCCACGTCTCGGCCTTATGCCCGAGTCGCGGCAAACGGATGCTGAACTGCCTTTGCAGTCAGCATTCAGCTTTCAGGCAAGCAACTTTGGCTTAAGCCGCTGCTGCGCTTTGCTTTTTCGTGATCTCGCGCTTCAGCTTGCGGGCCTTGGGCGACAGCTTGTCGTCCGCGGTCTTCAGCAGCCAGTTGTCGAGGCCTCCGACATGCTCGACCGAGCGCAGGCCGTGCGTCGACACGCGCAGCTTCACGCTCCGCTCGAGGGCGTCGGAAATCAGCGTGACGTCCTGCAGGTTGGGCAGGAAAACCCGCTTGGTCTTGTTGTTGGCGTGGGAAACGTTGTTACCCACCTGCCGGCCCTTGCCGGTCAGCTCGCAAACGCGCGACATGGTCTGATCCTGATTTTGATCGGGCCATAAGGCCCCGAAAATGCGGTGTGCCCGTTAGCCTCTGCTCTCTTGCTCGTCAATGCGCGGGAGAAACTTCCGTGACCATTTGGGCGTTGCTGTTGGGTTGAATCGACAGAAGTGCTGGAAAAAGCATGCGCCCGATCCTCCTGATCCTGATCCTCGTGGTCATTGGCTTCATTATCGCGGTTGCGACCGGATTCCTGCACATCAGCCAGACTCGGACGGCCGCAGCGCCCGATGTCAGCGTCAATCGCACCGGTGTCAGCGCCAGCGGCGGCCGCACGCCTGCCTTCGAGGTCGAAACCGGCACGGTCTCGGTCGGAACCAAGCAACGGCAGGTCAAGGTCCCGAACGTGCAGGTCAATCCTCCCGCCAATCAGCAGAACCAGAACGTCGCCAACACCGCCGGCTGATCGGCGGGCGATGACAGTGGGGGGCGGCCGCGCTAACCGCATCCCATGCCGTTCCCGCTACCTCCGCCGATGCGACGCGCGCTCGACCTCGCGGCGGAGGCTGCCGCCGCCGGGGAAGTTCCGGTCGGTGCAGTGATCACGCGTGGCGAAGAAATTGTCGCGGAGGCGAGGAACGCCATGCGGGGCTCGCTCGACCCGACCGCCCATGCGGAGATTGTCGCGATTCGCGCGGCTGCCGAGGCGCTCGGCCAGCCGCGGCTCGACGGCTGCACCCTCTGGGTCACCCTGGAGCCTTGTGCGATGTGCGCCGCTGCCGCCTCGCTGGCTCGCCTTGACGCGGTTCGCTACGCCGCCGACGATCCAAAAGGCGGAGGCGTGGTCCATGGCGCGCGCATCTTCTCGCAGCCGACCTGTCATCACCGCCCGGAGGTGCTGAGCGGCATCGGCGAGGCCGAATCGGCAGCGCTCCTGAAGCGATTCTTCGAGGAGCGGCGAAGCTGATCGGGGTCACCGGCTTGCTGGACGGCGCGTTTGCGGGCAAGAACCCGCCGCCGCCATGAGCGACCCTCTCTCCCCATTCCCCTGGCTCGACGTCATCGTCATCCTGGCGCTGATCGTCCTCAATGCCGTGCTAGCGATGAGCGAGATGGCGATCGTGTCGTCGCGCGAGGCGCGGCTGAAGGCGATGGCTCGAAACGGAAGCAGCGGCGCCCAGTGCGCGCTCGACCTCGCTGCCGATCCGGGCCGCTTCCTGTCGACGGTCCAGACGGGGATCACGCTGATCGCGGTGATTGCCGGCGCCTACTCCGGCGCCAGCCTTGGTCAACCGACGGCGGACCGGCTGCAACTCCTGGGGATCGATCCGGACACTGCCCGCAAACTCGGTTTCGGGCTGGTCATCGTCCTCGTCACTTATGTTTCGCTCGTCGTCGGCGAGCTGGTGCCGAAGCAGCTCGCGCTCCGCTCGCCGGAGCCGATCGCGGCGATCATCGCGGTTCCGATGCGGTGGCTGTCGCGGGCGGCCGCGCCTTTCGTCTGGGTGCTCGACCGCTCCAGTGCCTTTCTCTTTCGTCTCGTCGGCCTCAATCGCGAATCGGACAAGGCGGTGACCGCCGAGGAGCTGCACCTGGTGGTCGCCGAAGCGCAGACGGCCGGCGTGCTCGAGGAGAGCGAACGGGCGATCATCTCCGGCGTTGTTCGCCTCGCAGACCGGCCGGTGCGGGAGGTGATGACACCGCGCACCGAGGTCGACTGGATCGACATTTCCGCGTCGGGCGATAGGCTTCGCGAGGCGCTGAAGGAAACGCCGCACAGCCGGATTCCGGTCGCCGACGGCTCCGTCGAGAATATCGTCGGCGTGGTCCAGGTCCGCGACCTGCTGGAAGCTTTGCTCGACAAAAAGCCGCTGAATCTTCGGCGGCTGGCACGCTCGGCGCCGGTCATCCCCGACCTCATGGACGCGATGGACGCGCTGGCGGTCCTACGATCTGCCGACGTTCCGCTGGCGCTGGTCCACGACGAATATGGCCATTTCGACGGGATCGTCACGCCCGGCAGCATCATCGCCGCCCTCGCCGGCGCCTTCCATCACGACATCGAGGAGGGCGAGGAGCCCGACATCGTCGAACGCGACGACGGCAGCTATTTGTTATCGGGCGCGGCGAGCGCCGACGTGCTTTCGGACCGGCTCGGCATTCAGCTGCCGTCCGACCGCGACTTCTCGACCGTGGCCGGCTTCGCGCTGGAGGTCCTGAAGCACCTTCCGGAAATCGGCGAGAAGTTCATGCACGACCGCTGGTCGTTCGAGATCGTCGACATGGACGGCCGCAAGATCGACAAGCTGATCGCCGCCCAGAAGA
>DATMHP010000104.1:0-4389 GCA_035554875.1 Sphingomicrobium sp. | reverse complement strand
TGCCATGTCTCCGGTCGGCGGCGTGGGAATCAATCTCGCCATCCAGGATGCGGTAGCCGCCGCGAACATTCTGGCCGGCCCATTGGCGCACGGCGAAGACGTCGATCCTCTACTGAAGCATGTGCAGAAGCGGCGGATGCTCCCGACGCGCATCGTCCAGGCCGCTCAGAAGGCGGTCCACGATCGCGTGCTGACGCCGTTGGTCGTCCGCAAGGCAGTGCTCGACAAGGTGCCGCTCGCGCTCCGCCTGTTCCAGCGATTCCCGGTGCTCCGTCGAATTCCCGCGCGCCTGATCGGCCTCGGCGTCCGGCGTGAGCATATCCGCTCGCCGGACGCCGGGCTGAGGACGGAAACTCAGGCGGGCTGAGACTGCTCGGCCATCGCCGCTTCGAGGTTTTTCACGATCGCCTCGAAGAACTGCTCGGTGGTCATCCAAGCTTGTTCAGGGCCGACGAGGATCGCGAGGTCCTTGGTCATCTGCCCGGCTTCGACGGTCTCGACGCAGACGCGCTCGAGCGTCTCGGCGAAGCGCACCACATCGGGCGTGCCGTCGAACTTTCCGCGATATTTGAGGCCGCCCGTCCAGGCAAAGATCGAGGCAATCGGGTTGGTTGAGGTCGCCTTGCCCTGCTGATGCATGCGGTAGTGGCGGGTAACGGTGCCGTGTGCGGCCTCCGCTTCGACCGTTTTGCCGTCCGGGGTCATCAGCACTGACGTCATCAGGCCCAGCGAACCGAAGCCCTGCGCGACCTGGTCCGACTGGACATCGCCGTCGTAATTCTTGCAGGCCCAGACGAACTTGCCGCTCCACTTCAGCGCCGAAGCGACCATGTCGTCGATCAGGCGATGCTGATATTCGATACCAGCAGCCTCGAATTTCGCTTTATATTCGCTGTCATAAATCTCCTGGAAGATATCCTTGAAGCGTCCGTCATAGGCCTTGAGGATCGTGTTCTTCGTGGAGAGATAGAGCGGCCAGCCGCGGTTGAGGCTGTAGTTGAAGCAGGCATGGGCGAAATCGCGGATGCTCGCGTCGAGATTGTACATGCCCATGGCGACGCCGGAGGCCGGGAAATCGAACACTTCGAAGTCGAGCTCGTCGCCATTCTCGCCGACCCACTTCATGGTCAGCTTGCCGGGGCCGGGGACGAGGAAGTCGGTCGCTCGATACTGGTCGCCGAAGGCGTGACGGCCGACCACGATCGGGTCAGTCCAGCCGGGAATCAGCCGCGGGACATTGGACATGACGATCGGCTCGCGGAAGATCACGCCGCCGAGGATGTTGCGGATCGTCCCGTTGGGCGACTTCCACATCTTCTTGAGGTCGAATTCCTTCACCCGAGCCTCGTCGGGGGTGATGGTCGCGCATTTGACGCCAACGCCGTGCTTCTTGATCGCTTCGGCGGCCTCGACCGTGATCCGGTCCTCGGTCTCGTCGCGCTTCTGGACGGAGAGGTCGTAATAGAGCAGCTCGACGTCGAGATAGGGCTGGATCAGCCGCTCTCGGATCCACTGCCAGATGATTCGGGTCATTTCGTCGCCGTCGAGCTCGACGACCGGATTCTTCACCTTGATCTTGGCCATGTCAGTCCTGCTGTCCTGGGATTGGCAGCGCGCATAGGCGAAGCTTCGGAACGAACGCAACCGCGCCCGATTGTGAATGGTTCCGCGCGCCTTTAAGGGCAGTCGCCATGCCTGAGCTCGAAAAGCCGAACTCGCCGCTGGCGACCACCAATACGAAATGGCGCTTTCCGTCGGTTCACCCGGAGGGCCGTAAGTTCCTCCTGATCGCCGCGGTGGTGACCGTCATCGTCTATGGAGGACTGAGCCATTTCCTCGGCTGGCTCTGCGTCGGCCTGACGATCTGGATCGCAGCTTTCTTCCGCGATCCGATACGGACCACTCCGGAGGGTGCAAACCTGATCGTCGCGCCTGCCGACGGGCTGATCTCGGCGATTTCCAAGGTGCCGCCGCCGCGTGAACTGGCGGGCGCTGACGGGCTGACCGATTCCGAGATGACCCGGGTGTCGATTTTCATGAGCGTCTTCGACGTTCACATCAATCGCTCGCCCGTCGATGGCCGCGTGAAGAAAATGGCTTATGTGCCGGGCAAGTTCGTCAACGCCGACCTCGACAAGGCCAGCGACGAGAACGAGCGCCAGCATTTCCTCATCGAGACTTCAGGCGGGCTGTTGATCGGGGTGACGCAGATCGCCGGGCTCGTGGCGCGGCGGATCCTGACGTTCGTCCACGAAGGCGATCCGGTGGAGGCAGGGCAGAGGATCGGGATGATTCGCTTCGGAAGCCGGGTGGATGTCTATCTTCCGGCCGGCACCGGGCCGCGCGTGCTCCTGGGCCAGCGCGCGATCGCCGGAGAGACGGTGCTCGCCGAGATCGGGGTCGAGACCGCGATCAGCGGGCGAAGTCAGTGACCGACGGCGCGGAGGGGAAAAGCGGGATCCCGTTCCGCGCACTTGCCCCCAATGCGATCACCTTGCTCGCCCTGTGCTTCGGCCTGACGGGCGTCAGCTTTGCAATCACCGCCTCGGGCACGAACGACATATCTTCATGGCAGATCGCTCTTGCCTGCGTCGTCGGAGCCGGCGTCCTCGACGGCATGGACGGGCGGATCGCGCGCCTGCTGCGCGCCGAGAGCCGGTTCGGAGCCGAGTTGGATTCGCTCAGCGACAATGTCGCGTTTGGTACCGCTCCGGCTTTGATCCTCTTCCTCTGGTCGCTGCAGAACGCGCCGAGCTTCGGCTGGATCGCCGCGCTGGCGCTCGCCGTTTGCTGTGCACTGAGGCTCGCCAGGTTCAATGCGCGGATCGACGCGCTCGACCAGCCGCACAAATCCGCTGGCTTCAACACAGGCGTGCCGGCCCCCGCCGGGGCAGGGCTGGCGTTCATCCCGATTTTCCTGTGGCTGGTCACCGGCAACGATGTCTTCCGCCAGTGGCAGCTGGTGATGGGCTGGACCGTGCTGGTGGCGTTGCTGCTGATCTCAAGCGTCGCGACCTATAGTTGGTCCAGCCTCCGGGTCCGCCGTTCGTCACGCATTTTCGTGATCGCCGGCATCGGCCTTCTCGGCGCGGCCCTCGTCACCAATCCCTGGATCACACTCCTCGTGATCTCGATCATCTATCTCGCGATGATCCCGTTCAGCATCGCCAGCTACGGTCGGGTCAAAAGGAGGCGCGCGGCACGCGCTTGAGACCTCCGCGTCCGCTGAGCGCAGTCCGGATGGCGCGGCGGCTGTCGTAGAGTTCCTGCAAGGCGAGACTTCCGGCAATCCAGAAGCACCCGAGGAAGAAAAGGCTGAAAAGCGGTCCAAGCATGTGCGTTCGTCCCTTGTTTTGGTTGCTTGCGCCGGTCGCACTGCAGCGCTGCTGGGACGGACCAATGTTCTCTATTTGTTCTCACTTGTCAAGCGGCTGTTCGTCACCATCTGCAAGTGGTTGAAACGGCGGCGCTGTTCGGCTAGGGCGCGCCGCATCCCACAGGCGGAGCTGACATACCGGTGCTGGCCGTAAGGTCGGTGACTGGCTCCGCCGAGGCAGAACCGGAAGGAGAAGACCAAATGGCGACCAACGTCGTCACCATGCAGCAATTGCTCGAGGCCGGATCGCACTTCGGCCACCAGACCCATCGCTGGAACCCGCGGATGAAGCCGTACATCTTCGGCGACCGCAACGGCGTCCACATCATCGATCTGTCGCAGACCGTGCCGCTGTTCGCGCGCGCCCTCGACTTCGTCACCCAGACCGTCCAGCGTGGCGGTAAGGTGCTGTTCGTTGGGACCAAGCGCCAGGCGCAGGACCCGATCGCCGAAGCCGCGCAGTCGTGCGGCCAGCATTACGTCAACCATCGCTGGCTCGGCGGAATGCTGACCAACTGGAAGACGATTTCCAACTCCATCAAGCGCTTCAAGAGCCTTGAGGAGCAGCTGTCTGGCGACACGACCGGTCTGACGAAGAAGGAAGTCCTCCAGCTGACCCGCGAACGCGACAAGCTCGAGAAGTCGCTTGGCGGTATTCGCGACATGGGCGGCCTTCCCGACGTCATGTTCGTGATCGACACGAACAAGGAAGAGCTGGCGGTCAAGGAAGCGAACGTGCTGGGCATTCCGGTCGTCGCGATCCTCGATTCGAACAGCGACCCGAGCGGGATCGCTTTCCCGGTCCCGGGCAATGACGACGCCAGCCGCGCGATCCGTCTCTACTGCGATGCGGTCGCCGCCGCGGTGAACGCCGGGCGCACCGGCCAGGCGCAGGCAAAGGGCGAGGACATCGGCGAGATGGCCGAGCCGCCCGCCGAGCCGGCTTTGGAAGCGTAAGCAACCACATCAATTTGACTGGACCTCGGCCTTCGCCGGGGAACGAGAGGAAGTAA
>DATMHP010000103.1:0-2139 GCA_035554875.1 Sphingomicrobium sp. | reverse complement strand
CTATGCGGGCCTCAAGGACGAGACCTTCACCGAAGTCCTGAACTTCATCGCCACCGGCGGCTATGCGCTCAAAGCCTACGACCGCTTCCGCCGCCTCGTTCCGGAAGGTGACGGCAAATGGCGCATCGCTCGTCCGCAGATCGCCCAGCAACACCGCCTCAATGCCGGTGTCATCGTCGAGCAACCGCCCCTCACCGTCCGCTTCCGCAACGGACGCAAACTGGGGACCATCGAGGAAGGCTATGCCTCGACCCTCGCGCCCGGCGATCATTTTTATTTCTCCGGCCTCAGCCTGGAGGTCGAGCAGTTCAAGGACACCGACATCATCGTCCACGCCTCGTCCAAGCGCGCGCGGATCGTCACCTACGGCGGCACGCGGATGTCGATGTCGACGCACCTCGCCGACCGCGTCCGCCACATGCTCGCCGACCGCAACGACTGGCGCCGTTTCCCCGACGACGTGCGCGAATGGCTGGAAGTGCAGGACCGTCGCTCGCGCATCCCGGAACCGAACGAGCTTCTGGTCGAGAGCTTCCCGCACGAGGGGCTGCACTACATGGTCGCGTACAGCTTCGAAGGCTGGAACGCGCACCAGTCGCTGGGCATGCTCCTCACCAAGCGGATGGAAAAAGCCGGGCTGAAGCCCACCGGCTTCGTCGCCAACGACTATGGCCTCGCCTGCTACGGCCTGGAGCCGATCCGCGACCCGAAATCGCTCTTCTCTCCGGACATCCTCGAGCGCGAGTTCATCGAGTGGGTCGAGAACAGCTACCTGCTGAAGACCGCCTTTCGCGAGGTCGCAGTCATCGGCGGGCTGGTCGAGCGCCAGCATCCGGGCCGAAAGAAAACCGGGCGGCAGGTCAGCTTCTCGACCGACCTCATCTACGACGTGCTTCGCAAATATGAGCCGCAGCATCTGCTTCTCCGCGCGGCGTGGGACGATGCCCGGGCGCGGATGACCGAGCTCGGCCGCCTCGTCCGCCTCGTCGACCGCGCGGCGGCGACGATGGTCCATGTCGAGGCCGACCGGATCACGCCGATGGCCGTGCCGTTGATGGTGATCGTCGGCCGCGAGGCACTCCCGCCCGGAGCCGAGGCCGACGAAACGCTCCTGATGCAGGCTGAACAGCTTGGCGAAGCCGCGATGCACCTGTGAATTCCATTGCGGTCGCGACTCGCATCTGCGACTCTTGGCTCATGAAGAAGCTCGCTATTCTCGCTGCCCTGCCCCTGCTAAGTGGTTGTATTGTAGGGACGGTCGCCAAGACCGCGGTCGATGTCGCCACCATCCCGGTGAAGGTCGCCTCGGCCGGGGTCGACGCCGCGACGACGAGCCAGGCCGAGGCCGACCAGAACCGCGGCCGGGAGATGCGCAAGGAGGATGAGCGGCGCGGCCGCGAAGCGCGGGCGATGGCGGAGCGCTGCCGGCGCGGGCAGGCGCTTCCGACCGACGTCTGCACTCAGGCGCCACCCCGCTGAGGTACTTCCTCGACACCGAATATAACGGCATCGGCGGCGCATTATTGAGCCTGGCGCTCGTCCCCGACGACGGCGAAGAGCTCTATCTCACGCTCAAGACCGACCAGCCGATCCTCGATTGGGTTGAGAAGCACGTCGTGCCCTATCTCGATCATGTACCCGAGCAATTGGCCTGGCCGAGGCTCGATCGCGCGGAAGCGGCGGACGCCCTCGAGCGCTACCTTCGCCACGACGACGATATCGTCATTATTGCCGACTGGCCCGAGGACGTAAGCCAGTTCTGCAACCTGATGATCACCGGGCCCGGCGACATGATCGACGTTCGCCACATCACGTTCCGCCTGCTTCCGCTCAGCAACTTCAGCACGGCGGCGAACAGCAAGGTCCCGCACAACGCGCTCCACGATGCGCGTGCGCTCCGCGACCACTATCGGATGATTGAATAGCCTTCTAAGGAAGGCCAATGGTTCCCCTTTCGTTCGCAGGCGAAACGTTTTCGGCAACGGCTTCGGGCGCGCTCTTCTGGCGCTCGCAGAATGCGTTGCTGGTTGCCGACCTGCACCTCGAAAAAGCGAGCTGGTTTGCGCGGCTCGGGCAACTCCTGCCGCCTTACGATTCGCATGCCACCCTAAGTGCACTGACCGAGGAAGTGGGCCGCAC
>DATMHP010000102.1:0-5922 GCA_035554875.1 Sphingomicrobium sp. | reverse complement strand
AGCGGTTGCGCCGAGCGCGATCGCGCCGATCATCGCTCCGCCGACGCAATGCACCATGCCCCGCGTATATTTGTACCCCTGAGGATCCAGGGGCGGGAGCTTGGGCGGGGCGATCTCGCTCCATTGGCTCTCCGCAGCGGTGCCGATGTCGGCCAGAACGACACGCCCGCACTTCCGCATTGCCGGCATCAGCCGGTGCGCCGGCTTCAAGGCGCCGAAGGTGACGGTCAGATCGAAGCTGGGAACGTCGCTTAGGATCGCGCCGCCATCGCTCTCGGCACCGCTCGGGAGGTCACAAGCGACGCATATCGATGCGGTTTTTGACAGGGTGGAAATCTGTTCTACTACAGAACTATCTAGCGGCTTCTTCAGTCCTGTTCCAAACAAGGCATCGATCAATAGTGGCGCTGGCCGAGTGGCGGAGCCGAGGTCTTCGACCTCCCCTCCAAAGCCAGAGCGCGCCCACTTGGCTGCCTCGCTCCTGGGCTCGGCAAGCGCAGCGACCCGCACCTCGATCCCGCGCTCCAGCAGGTGCCGGGCCGCGACATAGCCGTCGCCGCCGTTGTTCCCCGGGCCGCAGAGGATCAGCGCCGGCAGAGGCCCCGCGAAACGTGCTGCAGCCTCCGCGAGCGCCGCCCCCGCCCGCTCCATGAGGGTTTCGACCGGGATGCCCGAACCGATCGCCGCCTGCTCTGCGGCGCGCATCGAGGCGGTCGATAGGATGGGTCGCCCAGTCACGGAGCGCCGTTTAGCGCAGACGTGTCGCCAATGACCACCACTCGCGCGGCACTGCAATCGCCGCATGGTCGCGGGCCGAATCGCTGTCGAACAGTGCAAAGCAGGTCGCGCCGCTTCCCGACATCCTCACAAAATGCGCCCCGCGCTGGGCCGACAGCCAGGCGAGTATGCCGGCGATCTGCGGGACCATCGCGATCGCGGCCGGTTCGAGATCGTTGCGTCCCTCGCGCCAGTCCTCGAGCTCGCCTTTGTCGACACCATCCCACCGGGAGAAGACATCGGCTGTCCGCAGCTCGACCCTCGGGTTGACCAGCAGCACCGGAGTTCCGTTCAGGCCGATATCGACCGGAGAGAGACTGTCGCCCTTGTTCACGCCGCGGAGGCTCTCCGAACGCACGCAGGCAGCGACGTCCGCGCCAAGCGGCCTCGCGATCTCCTCGAGCCGCTCGGTCGGCATCGGCAGGTTCCACAGCCGGCTGAGAACCCGAAGGGTGGCCGCCGCATCGGCGGAGCCGCCGCCAAGACCTGCAGCGACCGGCAGCAGCTTTTGCAAATGGAGCGCCGCCGGCTCTCCTCCTCCGGACGCTTCGCGCAGGACGTCGGCGGCTTTCTCGACGAGGTTGCCGGTTCGGATGAGGCCCCCGGCGAACTCCCCGGAGATCTTCAGCGAGTTGGACGAAGCATGCTCCGCCGAGACGACGTCACCCGCCTCGCAGAAAACGAAGATCGTCTCGATTTCATGATAGCCGTCCGGCCGCTTGCAGCGGACGTGAAGCGCAAGGTTGAGCTTCGCATATGCGGTTTCGCTGAGGCCGCTCAAGGGGCAGCAGTCGCCTTCGTGAGGCCGCTCTCGATCTTGCTCTTGAGCCGGGAGCTTTCCTCGTCGTCGGCGGTCGCAAGCGCGGCCTGCCAGGCAAAGCGGGCCTCGAAGCGCCGGCCGGACGCATAGAGCGCGTCGCCGAGATGCTCCTGGATCTCGGCCTGGGCGGGATCGCCGACCGCCGCTTTTTGAAGCATGTCGATCGCCTCTTCGACCTTACCCAGCTTGAACAGCGCCCAGCCGAGCGAATCCGTGATCGACGCGTCGTTGGGCGCAAGCTGGTTTGCCCTGCGGATCAGCGCCTCGGCGGCCTTCACGTCTTCGCCATGCTCGAGCTTCGCATAGCCGAGAAAGTTGAGGACGAGCGGCTCGTTCGGCGCCATGCCGATCGCCGAGCCCAGCGCGGCTTTCGCCTCCGGCCAGCGACCGGCGGATTCGAGCGCACTCGCCTGGAGGAGAAGGAGCGGCCAGATACGCGACGTGTCCGCGGTGGGCGCGAGCGAGACGGCCCTGGCATAAGCAGCGGCGGCCTCGTTGTAGCGCTTCATCGACGAATAAACGTCCCCGAGCCGCGCGAAATCGTCGCTTCGCGCGCCAGGAGCGACTGCAGCGCGGTTGGCCGCGGCCAGCGCCTCGCCGAAGCGCTTCGCATCGGAAAGGGCCCGCACCTGGGAATCGAGCGCCTCGCTCTTCAGAGGATCGCGGTCCCCCACCGAGCCATAAGCGACAAGGGCGTCCTGCAGCCTGTCGTCGTTCGCGAGTAGGTTTCCGAGGAGGATCGCGGCTGCGCTGCTGCCGGGAGCCGCGTAACGCGCGATCTGGACGATGTTCAGCGGGTCTGCCGGCGGACGGTCCGACCGCTGCATCTCCAGCGCCAGCGCGACGAGCTGGTCAGAGAAGGCCTCGGCTGCGGAATCGATCGCCAGGCTCCTGAGGCCGCCCGACTGGAGCGCCTGCCGAACGGCTGTCGTATCGCCGCGAACGCCGGCCAGTATCGCAAGCGCACGCGTGCGGTCGCCCGCAGCAGCGAAGCCCTGGGCAAGCGCAAGGCGCAGCCGATACTCTCTCGGACCGGCGCTTCCGATCGCCCGGCGGGCATAAGGATCGGCATCGGCCGTCCGGCCGAGCTTCAGCAGGATGAGGGCGCTCTGTTCGTCGATGAAGGGCGCGAGGGCGCTGTTTCGAGGGACCGCGGCGAGATAGGCAATCGCGGACGCACCGTCGCGCCGGTCCGCCGCATCCCACGCCTGCACCAGCGGCGACCAGAAGCTGAGGTCCGCGCCGCCGGAAGCCGCCGACAGCAACTGCACCGCCTCGGCATCCTTGCCCCGCTTCAGGGCATCGGCGACGAGCAGCAATTTGGAATCGATCGTCGCGGTCGGCTTCGCGGACTGGCGGATCAGATTGAGCGCGAGCGGCATGTCGCCCGCGGTGATCGCTTCGGAGACCGCCCGGCGCTTGAGATCGGGATCGCCGGACCCGGCTGCAAGCCGAGCATAAAGCTCGGCGGCCTGGGCATGGTTGCCGCTGATGGAGGCCGCGCGGGCCGCGATATAGGCGCTTGCCGGGTCCGCGGTCACCGCAGGAACGGTCGCAGCCGCGGGAGCCGCGGCGAGCAGCGCTGCAAGCCCTAGCGGGAGAATTCTACATATTCGGGTAATTCGGTCCTCCGCCGCCTTCCGGGACCACCCAGTTGATGTTCTGCCCGGGGTCCTTGATGTCGCAGGTTTTGCAGTGAACGCAATTCTGGGCATTGATTTGCAATCGCGGCTGTCCGCCCTCCTCCACGAATTCATAAACTCCGGCCGGGCAATAGCGCTGCTCCGGACCGGCATAGTCCGCCAGGTTCACGGCCACGGGTATGGCAGTGTCCTTGAGCGTCAGATGAACTGGCTGGTTCTCCTCGTGGTTCGTGTTCGACAAATATACGGACGACAGCCGGTCGAAGCTTATCACACCATCGGGCCTTGGGTAATCGATCGGTTGAACCTGATCCTTGCGTTTGAGGGTCTCATTGTCGGCGTGCCGGTGGCGCAGAGTCCACGGCACGGTGAGCCCAAGCTGCCCGAGCCACATGTCGAGCCCCGCGTAGAGCGTTCCAATGAAGCCGCCCCAGCGCGCGACCGCGGGCTGTGAATTGCGCACCAGCTTCAGCTCCCTGGCGATCCAGCTCGAGCGGAGCGCCTTCGGGTAGGAATCGAGCCTGTCACCGCTGCGGTCGGCCTCGATCGCCTGGAACGCCGCTTCCGCCGCCAGAATCGCCGACTTCATCGCCGTGTGCGTGCCCTTGATCCGGGGCACGTTCACGAAGCCTGCCGAGCAGCCGATCAGCGCGCCGCCGGGGAATGCGAGCTCCGGCACCGACTGCCATCCGCCCTCGTTGATCGCCCGGGCCCCGTACGAGACTCGGCGGCCGCCTTCGATCTCGGCTCTGATCGCCGGGTGGGTCTTCCAGCGCTGGAATTCCTCGAACGGCGACAGGTACGGATTCTGGTAGTCGAGGGCGACAACGAAGCCGAGCGCCACCTGCCCGTTCTCCTGGTGGTAGAGGAAGCCGCCGCCCCAGGCATCGTCGAGCGGCCAGCCCTGGGTGTGGATCACTCGCCCGGGCTTATGCTTCTCCGAAGGAACGTCCCACAACTCCTTGACGCCCAGCCCATAAAGTTGCGGTCCGCTGTCCTTGCGCAGGTCGAAGATACGGGTCAGTTCCTTGGTCAGCGAACCGCGCGCACCCTCGGCAAGGAAGGTGTAGCGGGCATGAAGCTCGATGCCCGGCTGGTAGTCCGGCCGATGGGTGCCGTCGCGGGCGACGCCCATGTCGCCGGTGGCCACGCCCTTGACCGAACCGTCGTCGTTGAACAGCACTTCGGCGGCGGCGAAACCGGGAAAGATCTCGACGCCGAGCTCTTCCGCCTGCCCCGCCAGCCAGCGGCAGAGGTTGCCGAGGCTCAGCGTGTAGGTGCCTTTGTTGTGCATGAAGGGCGGCAGGAGGAAATGCGGGAAGGCCCACTTGCCGGTCTTGCCCAAGACCCAGTGATGGTTCTCGGTCACCGGCACGGTCAGCGGCGCGCCCTTGTCCTTCCAGTCGGGGATCAGCTCGTTGAGCGCTTTGGGATCTATGACCGCACCCGACAGGATGTGGGCTCCGACCTCGCTGCCCTTTTCGAGGATGCAGACCGACAGCTCGCGGCCTGCTTCGCTGGCAAGCTGCTTCAACCGGATCGCCGCCGACAGGCCCGCCGGGCCCGCCCCGACGATCACGACGTCGTACTGCATCGACTCGCGATTGCTCACATATGCTCCATCTGTCGCGCCCGGGGGGCAGTTCGGCTCTCTATGGCGCAGCGAGTTCCTTGACGCCACCGGATATGGTGGGTGACAACCGGGTCATGGGTGGGATGGGCGTCGCGATGGATACACGCGAAGCGGCCAGTGCTTTGCGCTGGTGGCTTGAAGCGGGCGTAGACGTCGCGATCCAGGAAAGTCCGCGAAACTGGTTCGAGCGCACTTCCGGGCCGCAATCGCCGGATGAAGGACAAGCGCCTGTCGCCGAACCGATCCCGGACTCTCTCGAGGCGTTCCAGCAATGGCTGGCGACAAGCACGGACGCGCCGCTTGCCGCCGTCCGGTCGCGTTCGATTCTGCCGCGGGGCTCCGAAGGGGCCGAAGTCATGCTTCTCTCCGAGCCGCCGACGCGCGAGGAGCTGGCGTCCGGCCTGCCGATCGGAGGCGAGTCAGCACAGCTGATGGACCGGATGCTCGCGGCCATCGGGATGGCGGGCAAGGCCTACAGCGCAAACCTCGCCTGCTTCCATTCGCCGGGAGCCCGGCTGTCGCCGAAGCAATTGGAGAATTGCGCGGCGGCGGCGAGGAAACATATCGCGCTGGCGAAGCCGAAACGCCTGCTCCTTCTCGGCGATGCCCCGTCACGGGCGCTGCTCGGCAAGCCGCTGATCGAGGCGCGGGGGCATGTGCACAAGGTCGAGGGCGTCCGCGCGGTGGTCACCTTCCATCCGCGCCAGCTTCTCAGCCGTCCGTCCGACAAACGGCTCGCATGGCAGGACCTTCTCCTCCTTTCGGAGGAATCGGTGTGATCGCTCTCCTCCTCGCCGCTGCCGCCGCCCAGCCGGCAAGCCCGGATCCGCTCGCGCCTCTGCCGCAACCGCAGGTGAGTGCTCCTCAGCCCCAGGTGGCGGTCCCCCAGCCGCAAGCGACGCCGCCCCAGCAGCAGCAGCCGTCCTACCCGGTGCTCCAGCCGCAGGTGCAACCGCCCGTCGCTGCCGCAGTCCCGGTTCCACGGTCGTGGCGCGAGGTTTTCGACTCCATTCGGGCCGGAAACTGGGCGAGCGCGCAGGCCGGGATCG
>DATMHP010000101.1:0-13670 GCA_035554875.1 Sphingomicrobium sp. | reverse complement strand
GGCGGGGATCCGATAGATTTCGGCAAGCCCTGCCTGCGCGGTCTCGGCGGTCGCGACGCGATAGCCAAACTGCGCGAGCCGCCGCGCCATCACGCCCAGATAGGCGCGGTTCGGCTCGATCACGAGCACGCGCGGCTGTTCGCCCGCAGACTTCATCGAAAGGGTTTTCATCGCCTGCGGGGCTAAACGAAATTGGTTAACGGCCCGCTAAGGCCCCAGCTGCACAGGCTAATTACGGCAGCAGCTCGACATCCCAGTAGAGATAATCGCGCCACGTCTCGTGCAGGTGGTTGGGCGGGAAGCTCCGGCCGTGATCCTGCAATTGCCAGCTGGTCGGGCGGATCGCGTCGCGCTCGATATGAAGGCCCGCCTGTTTCGGCGTGCGCCCGCCCTTCTTCAGGTTGCAGGGGGCGCAGGCGGTGGCGACATTCTCCCAAGTCGTCCGTCCGCCCTGCGAGCGGGGAACGATATGGTCGAACGTCAGCTCCTTGTTCGACCCGCAATAAACGCAGCGGAATTTGTCGCGGAGGAACAGGTTGAACCGCGTGAATGCCGGATATTCGTTCGGCCGGACATATTCCCGAAGCGCGATCACCGACGGCAGCTTCAGCGCCGTCGTCGGACTGTGCACCTCGCGGTCGTAATGGGCGACGACGTCGACCCGCTCGAGGAACATCGCCTTCACCGCGGTCTGCCACGACCAAAGGCTCAGCGGGAAATAGGACAAAGGCGTATAGTCCGCGTTCAGCACCAGCGCGGGGCAGCTTTCCGGGTGGCGGATCGTCTCCGGGTGATACATGCGCGGGCAATGACCTCCTGTCTGCCCGCACGAGACTGCTCCGGCCCTGTCGCACGCAAGGAGGAGAGGGCGTGGGGCCCGTCTTCCCTTGTGCCCAGCCGGATGCCATCCCGGCGTGACATGCGCATGACAGCATTTTCCATGACTCGCGGTCAAGAGCAGGTGAGATGCTGACCAGCCGCTTCGCTCCGTCTCCGACCGGTCAGTTGCATCTTGGTCACGCCTACAGCGCGGCCCTGGCGCATGAAGCGGCGCGCGAAGCGGGCGGCCGGTTCCTGCTCAGGATCGAAGACCTCGACCAGACGCGAAGCCGGCCGGAGTTCGTCGCCGGGATCGAGGAGGATCTGCGCTGGCTCGGGCTCGACTGGAACGGCGAACCGCTGGTCCAGTCGGAGCGGAGCGGCGTCTATGCGGAGGCTCTTCAGAAGCTGAGAGACCAGGACTTGGTCTATCCTTGCTTCTGCACGCGCTCGGATATCGCCGCCGCGCTGAATGCACCGCACGGCCCGGCCGCATCGCATTATCCCGGGACCTGCCGCGGCCTGCCCGACGATCCGGAGCGGCGAGCCGAGACCCCGCACAGCTGGCGGCTCGACGCGGCCAAGGCGATCGGCCGCGTTGGCTTACCGACCTGGACGGAGTTTGATGGAGAGACTTTCGCCGCAAGCGCTGCAGATGTCGACGACGAAATTCTCGCCCGGAAGGATGCCCCCGCGAGCTATCACCTCGCCTGCGCAGTGGACGACGCCGCGAGCGGCGTGACTCTGGTCGTCAGGGCGATGGATTTGAGACCGTCGACGCCCGTCCAACGGCTGCTGCAAATGCTGCTCGCGTTGCCCGAGCCAACCTATCTCCACCACAAGCTCGTGATTTACGAGGACGGCCGCCGCCTCGCCAAGCGCGACAAGGCGCCGGCGCTCGCGGCTCTGCGCGAGATGGGAGCAGATGGACCATCGCTCGCCCGCGATCTCATCGAAGGGCGCCTACCGGGTGGCTTTCGGCTGGCGGAAGCCTAAATAGCGCCAATGACGGTTGTTCTGACTTTACTCCTCGTCGCTGCGATGGCCGCGACTGCCTACGTCCTCATTCGCGGTGTCGTCACCATGGCCCGAGGCGGAATGGGCTCGAGCGAACAGCAGCAGCAATGGATGCGCCGGCGCGTGATGTTCCAGGCGATTGCCATCATCATCGTCGTCCTCATCCTGCTGCTCGCCGGGACCGCCAACCGCTAGGCCGATGGTCAAGCTCAACAAGATCTACACGCGGACCGGCGACACGGGCAGCGCCGGCCTGGTCGATGGATCGAGAGTCAGCAAGGCGAGCGCCCGAATGGCGGCGATCGGCGAAATCGACGAGGCGAACGCGTCTGTCGGAATGGCGATCGCCCTCCTCCGCGACGACAGCCCCGGCGAGCAGCTTCGGCGGGTGCAGAACGAGCTGTTCGATCTCGGCGCCGACATTGCCACTCCGGGAGAAGTGGAAGGCGCGCTCCGCATCACCAGCGGCCAGGTCGAACGGCTGGAGCAGGAGATCGACGCGATGAACGCCGATCTCGAGCCGCTTCGAAGCTTCATCCTTCCCGGCGGCTCGCCGGAAGTCGCCGGGCTGCACCTCGCGCGGACGGTCGTCCGCCGTGCCGAGCGGTCCGCCGTCGCCCTCGCGCAGGCGGAGCAGGTCAATCCTGCCGCGCTCGCCTACCTCAATCGCCTGTCGGACCTTCTGTTTGTGGCCGCGCGTTTTGTCGCTGCGAGACAGGGGGGAGACGTTTTGTGGCAACCCGGCGCGACACGATAGCGGCCACCGCCCCTCCGCTCGCGGAACGTTATTCCGCGACGCGAGCCCTGACGCTCGACCTTGCGGCGCCGCTCTCGGACGCAGACGCGACGATCCAGCCCTTCCCCGACGCTTCGCCTGCCAAATGGCACCTCGCGCATACGAGCTGGTTCTTCGAGACCTTCATTCTTCGCGATCATGTTCCCGGTTACCGCCCGTTCGACGAGCGCTTCGCCTATCTCTTCAACAGTTATTACGAGGGCGAGGGCGAGCGACACGCACGGCCGAAGCGGGGCATGCTGAGCCGACCGTCGCTCGACGAAGTCCGCGCCTATCGCGCTCATGTCGATGAGGCGCTGCTCGCCGCGTTGCCGTCGCTCCCGCAAATGGCGCTCGATCTCATCGAGTTAGGGATCAACCACGAGCAGCAGCATCAGGAGCTGTTCCTCACGGATATCCTCGGGACTCTCGCCGAGAACCCGCTTGAGCCAGCTTATGGGGAAGTGGTTCGCGGGAGATCCGAAGCCTCGGCTTTGGAGTTTCGAGACGGCCGCACCGGCATCATCGAAATCGGTGCGCCGGAAACCGGATTCGCTTTCGACTCCGAGCGGCCGAGGCACCGCGTCTTCATCCATCCGCACCGGCTGGCGAATCGGCCCGTCACCAACCGCGAATGGGACGAGTTCATTGCCGACGGCGGCTACACGACCGCCACCTTGTGGCTGTCGGAAGGCTGGGATTGGGTCCGGCGCGAAGACATCTCCGCGCCGCTCTATTGGCGCGAGGACGGTACGCATTTCACCCTCGCCGGCCGGATCGAACGCGATCCCGAAGCGCCCGTCTCGCACGTCAGCTATTACGAGGCTGACGCCTTCGCTCGCTGGGCCGTGGCGCGCCTTCCGCGCGAGGAGGAATGGGAAAGCGCGGCGGAAGCGGACGACGCGGCTTCCGGCCAACAATTGGACGAAGCGGGCGCGGTCGTTCCGCGGCCGAAGCCCGGATTCTTCGGAAGCGTCTGGGAGTGGACGCAGAGCGCCTTTTCCGCCTTCCCCGGCTTCGCGCCCGCCGCAGGAGCCGTCGGCGAGTACAACGGCAAATTCATGTGCGGCCAGTTCGTGTTGAAAGGTGCGAGTTGCGCCACGCCGCGGGGACATAGCCGCGCCAGTTACCGCAACTTCTTCCCGCCGCACGCGCGCTGGCAATTCACAGGGCTGAGGCTTGCCAGAGACTCCTGACCCGCAATTCCGGAAAGACGTGCTCGCCGGTCTTTCGGCGGCCATCCCGGCCATTCCCGCGCGCTGGCTTTACGACCGGCGCGGCTCGGAGCTGTTCGACGAGATCACGCACCTGCCGAGCTATTATCCGACTAAGACGGAGACAGGGCTGCTCGGGCAGATCCTACCCGAGCTTGCTCCGCATATTCCGGCTGGAATGGCGGTGGTCGAATTCGGCGCGGGCTCGGCGACGAAGACGCCCCGCCTGCTCGAAGCGATCGCGCCGGCTGCCTACGTGCCCGTCGATATTTCGGCAGAGTATCTGGACTTGAGCGCCGCGGAGCTTCGCAAGCGCTTTCCGGACCTTCCGATCTATCCGGTGGCGGCCGATTTCACCCGTCCGCTCGATCTTCCGCAAGAGATTGCGAACCTTTCGAAGCTCGGCTTCTTCCCAGGTTCGACGATCGGCAATTTCGTCCCCCGGAGCGCGACCGACTTGCTCCGCCATTTCCGTTCGTTGCTCGGGACCGGCGCGCTCCTGTTGATCGGAATGGATCGCGTGAAGCCCATCGATCGCCTGATTGCCGCCTATGACGAGCCCGAGGGGGTGACCGCCCGTTTCAACCTGAACCTTCTCGATCGCATCAATCGCGAGCTCGACGGCAACATTCCGCTCGGCGCCTTCCGCCACGAAGCGCGCTGGAACGACATCTTGTCGCGGATCGAGATGCACCTCGTTGCCACCCGCGATGTCGATTTCACGATATCCGGCCAGAGCTTTGCGTTCAAAAACGGCGAGAGCATTCACACCGAGAATAGCCACAAATACGGCCGGCGCGGCGCGCGGCTGCTTCTCCTCGCCGGCGGGTGGACGCCGATCGCGGAATGGGAGGACGGGGGCGAAGATTTCTCCATCGTGCTCGCCGAGGCCCAGCCGAACCGCTTCGCCCCGTGATTGCGACAGTAGGACTAGCCCGCTAAGCGAACCGCATGGGCATCTTCATCGCACTGATCGACATCGTCCAGTTCCTGCTTTGGATCCTGAGCATCATCATCATCGTCCAGGCGATCATGAGCTGGCTTGTCGGGTTCAACGTCGTGAACTCGAGGAACGGCTTCGTCGCCGCGGTCTGGAACGCGCTCGATCGCATCACCACGCCGCTCTACCGGCCCGTTCGCAAGATCATGCCGGATTTCGGCGGCATCGATTTCTCGCCGCTGGTGGTGCTGCTGATCATCTGGATCATCCAGCGCCTGCTCGGCGGCGTTGAGCTCGATCTCCAGCGCAGCCTGTACATGGGCGTATGACGGCGAAGCGGATTGACGGCAAAGCGGCCGCGCTTGCGGTGCGCGAGCGTGTCGCGTCCGTGGCTGCCGATTTCAAAGACCGGACCGGCCGCGCGCCGGGCCTCGCCACGGTGCTTGTCGGGGAGGACCCGGCCAGCGCCGTCTATGTCCGCTCGAAAGGCAAGGCGACCGCCGAAGCCGGAATGGAAAGCTTCGCGCATCATTTGCCGGCCGATACGAGCGAGGAAGCGCTCCTCGACCTCGTCGTCCTTCTCAACAATGACGACCGCGTCGACGGAATCCTCGTCCAGCTTCCCCTTCCGCCGCAGATCAACGCCGAGCGAGTCATCGCCGCCATCGATCCCGAAAAGGACGTCGACGGCTTTCATCCGGTGAACGCCGGCCGCCTCGCCACGGGCCTGGAGGCGCTGGTCCCCTGCACCCCGCTCGGCTGCCTGTACCTTCTCAAACAGGAGCTCGGCAGCATCTCGGGCAAGGACGCCGTAGTGATCGGCCGCTCAAACATCGTCGGCAAGCCGATGGCGATGCTGCTCATCGGTGAAAGCGCAACGGTCAGCGTCGCGCATTCGCGAACCCGGGACCTGCCCGACGTGGTCCGCCGCGCCGATATCGTGGTCGCCGCCGTCGGCCGGCCGGAGATGGTCCGCGGCGACTGGATCAAGCCCGGCGCGGTGGTCATCGACGTCGGAATCAACCGCGTTCCCGCTGCTGAGGAAGGCAAGACACGTCTGGTCGGCGACGTCGCTTTCGACGAGGCCGCCGAAGTCGCTGCCGCGATCACTCCCGTTCCCGGCGGCGTCGGCCCGATGACCATCGCCATGCTGCTTCGGAACACGGTCGTCGCTGCACATCGCCGCGCGGACCTGCCGGATCCGGAGGGCCTGTGATGTTCGTCCTTCTCGCCGCTGCCTCGATCGCAACCGCAGTCGACGCAGAGCGTGCCTTCATTCGGGATTCCCACACCGAAGGCCAATGGACGGCGTTTCGGAAATGGTCCGACGATTCCGCAGTCATGTTCTCGCCCCAGGCCGTCTGGGCGCACGAATATCTGAAGGATCTCAAGGACCCGCCGAAGTCCATCGACTGGGCGCCGGCCGACAGCTGGGTGTCCTGCGACGGCCGCACCGCGATCAATCGCGGCCCGTGGACCAGCGCGTCGGGAAAGGCGCACGGCTATTTCACGACCGTGTGGATGCAGAGCCACTCCAACTGGCGCTGGATCTACGATGGCGGCGACGTGCTTACGGTGCCGATGGCGCTCCCGAAGGCGCCGAAGGTCGTTCGGGCGAGCTGCAGCAACCTTGCAAGAGTTCCGGCGACCTATCGCGGGACGGTGATCGCGACGGAGCACATCGCGGGGAATGCGCCGGCCGACGCGGGCCAGGGCCGCTCGGCCGACGGCACATTGATTTACGAATGGAAAGTCGCGCCCGACGGAGCGCGCCACTTCCTCGCAAGGCTGTGGAACGGACGCGGCTACCGGATCATCCTCGACCAGAACGTCGCCGCACCGCAACGGCGATGAGGGCACGATGATCGAGCTGTTCGGATCGGCGCTGGTCACTTTCCTGGTGATCATCGATCCGCCGGGCTGCGTCCCGATCTTCGCCGGCCTCACCCGCGGCAATCCGCCGGCGCACCGGCGCGCGATGGCGCTCCGCTCGGCGACTGTCGCCTGGTTCATCCTGATGCTGTTCGCCTTGTTCGGGAAGCCGCTGCTTCAGGCGCTCGGGATCAGCCTCGCCGCGTTCAGGATCGCGGGCGGGATCATGCTATTCTTCATCGCACTGGAAATGGTGTTCGAGAAGCGGACCCAACGCCGCGAGGAGCGCGCCCAGTCGATCGAGGGCACGCCCGAGGCCGAGGATATTTCCGTCTTCCCGATGGCGATCCCGATGATCGCGGGTCCGGGATCGATCGCCAGCGCCATGCTGCTCGTCTCGCGGGCGGAAAATTATGCCGAGATCGGCGTCGTCCTGGCGGCGATGACCGTGGTGATCGTCATCACCGGTGCGGCTTTGCTGTCGGCGGGCTGGCTCATGAAGCTGATGGGCGAGCGTATCGAAGCCATGATCAGCCGTCTGCTCGGGGTCATTCTCGCCGCCCTTGCCGCCCAGTTCGTGGTCGACGGCCTACGCCAGAGTTTTCCGGCCCTTAGCGGCTGATCTTCCACATCTTGAACGGCGAGTTCGCCGGCAGCTCCACCGGAGTCAGCCACTTAGGCACCTGTCCCCTCGCCAGCTGTGCGTAAAACCCGTTCGGGGTCTCGGACGTGAAGATCGTCGTCGTCGAGGAGTTCGGGCAGCTCAGCAGATAGTCCGAATGATATTTGGCGAAGATCTGCCGCGCCTGATCGGCGCTGCCGCGGAACGCCTTCATCGTGTCGGCGATCTGCTCCCCGTTGCGATGATACGGCCCCATGATCGAATCGTGATGCGTAACGGTGATCAGCCGCGGGGCGAGGTCGACCCAGGTGAAGACGACGCCCTTCGGCTGAAGCGCGATGGGACGGTACGAGCCGATGAAGTTGCACAAGCGGTTCGCCCGCTCGACCTCCACTTCGCGCGGACTCATCTTCTTTGGCGGGATGACGTTGAACGCGAAGGGCACGAGCACGCCGAAGCCGACTAGCGCGGCGACCACCACTCCGCCGCATCGAACCAGCATGAATCGCGAGCGATCGAATACCGGGACAAGGACCCAGATGATCGCGACGGCGCCGACGACCGTCATCAATTGTGCAGCCGGGCCCGTGCGGGTCTGCCAGAACAGGAGCAGCATCGCGACGATCCCCGACAGCGCACAACCCAACGTTCGCCTGAACAGGTCGGCATCGATGCGATTGCGCCAGGCGAGCAGCGCCCAGCCGATTGTTCCGGTGACCGGGATTGCGAGGATCAGGGTCGCGACCTGCCAGCCGTGCTTGTAGACCGGGCGCGCCTCGCGGACGTGGCTCAGCCAGAGATATTTCACCTCCGGCGAGACGTTCTCCAGCCGGCTCAGGCACTGCGGCCACATGAAGGCGTGGAAACCGGCAATCACGAGGCCCGCGCCGATCGCCAGCAGGAGCCGAATCTTCCAGTCGCCGGGGCTGATCCGAGCGAGGATCAACAGCAAAGCGCTCGCGACCAGCAAAGAAGAAAGCCAGACCGGCGACAGCGCATCGCAGACCGCTGCCCGGTTCGCGTAGGAGGCGAAGACCAGGAACGAGAATGCGACTCCGCCGCCCAGGCTGACCGCATAGGCCGTGGCGCGGGTCCGTTCGCGTGAATCCGCAACCCAGAACAAGGCGACGGCCGCCCCCGCGATCGCGAGATAGATGATCATCTCGAGCCCGATTGCCAGCGACAGCGCCGTCGAGATCCCGAGCGTCAGGCCGCCCCGGACCTTCTTCGGATCGGCAAGGCCGGCGATGCTGATCGACAGCAGCGCCAGCTGCCAGCCGTGATGGTCGATCCGTTCGGGCATGAACATGCTGTTGGTCAGGCCCGCGACGGTCATCGCCAGGATCGGAAGCCAATAGGCGCGCGGATCGATCAGCCTGCGCGCGGTGAGCGCGACTCCGAACAGCAGGATGCCATAGGGCAGCATCGGCGCGACGCCTGCCGCGATCAGTTGCGCTTTGGGACCGCCGACGAACGGCTGCAGGAACAGCATAAGCCCCGCAAGCGGAAGGTCGACGAGCCGAGACCAATGGATGTTCGCCCCATAAGGCGGGTTCAGCCGATATTGCCTGAGGTCGAACCAGTCCTGGCCGTGCAGGAGCGCGCGCACCTGCATCATCCGCATATTGTCGTCGGTATCGCCGAGGTTGAAGGTGACGATGCTCGACCAGCGCGAGTAGACGAACCAGGCGCAGAACAGCAGCCAGGCCCCGACCGTGATCAGCTTCCAGTGCCGCTCGAGGAACGCAAGGCTGCGCTCCACATAAAGGTCTTCCTTGCGCTTCAGCATCTTTCGCGCTGTAGCCGGTGAAGTGGAAACGGCAAGCGGCGGCGGATGTCGACGAGATTAAACGTAAGCAATGAAACCGTCGGCCAGCTGGTCCGCTTCGCCATCGTCGGCTTCTCGCTCGCAATCGTCTATTCGGCGATCTACTGGTATCTCGCGACCTATGTGATGACGCCCGTCCTAGCGGTGGTCGTCGCCTTCGCAGTGGCGGTGTCGATCGGCTTCGTGCTGCACAGCCGCTGGAGCTTCCGCGGGCACGGCAAGGCCGAAGACCGGCGGATGAAGATCAAGTTCCTGGCCGTCCAGGGCTCCGGTTTCCTTTTGAACGAGGCGTTCACCTGGGTGCTGACCGGCCCGATGCACGGCCCGACCTGGTGGCCCCTCATCCCGGCCATTTTCGTTACTCCGCTGGCGACTTACCTGCTCAACCGGCAGTGGGTTTTCGGCTGATGGAACGGGTCGTCTACGACCGCATGGCGGAACTCGACGAGGTCCATTGGTGGTACACGGCGCGGCGCCGGATTCTCGCCAGCCTCATCGAGCGGACCGTCCGGCCGCCAGCGAACGCACGCATCCTCGAGGTCGGCTGCGGCACCGGCCACAACCTGAAGATGCTCGAGCGTTTCGGGGCCGTCGACGGAATCGAAATCGACAAGGCGGCGCGGACCGTTGCGGAGAAAAGGCTTGGGCGGTCGATTTCGTCGGCCCGGCTGCCGGAGCTGAAGGGAATAAAGCGCGCCCATTATGATCTCGTCGCCGCGCTCGACGTGGTCGAGCATATCGATGACGACCGCTCAACGATCGACGCGCTCGCCTCCTGCCTCAAGCCCGGCGGCAAGCTGCTCGTCACCGTTCCCGCGCATCAGTGGATGTGGTCGGCGCACGATGAACTCAACCACCACAAGAGGCGCTATTCGAAACGGCGCTTGCGGGCGCTGATCGAGGAGTCGCCGCTCCGGCTTGAGAAGATCGGTTACTTCAACTCCATCCTGTTCCCGCTCGCAGTCGGCGCACGCCTCGCGGCGAAGCTGACCGGGCGCGGCGGCAGCGACGACACCCTGCCGCCCAAGCCGGTGAATTATTTGTTCGAGCGGACCTTCGCCGCCGAACGCCGCCTGGTTGGCACCGTTCCGCTTCCCCCTGGCCTGTCGCTGTTCGCGGTCGCCTCCGCGACCTGACCGAGCCGCCCTTCGCGACCCGTGGCCCCGGCAATCTCCTGCACGATATAGAGCGGCCGCCCCTTCGCCTCATTGTAGAGCCGGCCGATATATTCGCCCATCAGGGCGAGGACGAACATCTGCACCGCACCGAGCACGACCACGACGAGCATCAATGAGGTCCAGCCCTGGATGCTGTGGCCCGCGATCCAGGCGTAGAGGATGTAGAGGACGATCAGCAGCGAGCCGATGGAGAGCACGAGGCCGGCGTGGCTCGCGAGCTTCAGCGGAGTCGAGGAAAATCCGGTCAGCGCGTCGAATGCGAAGCGGAGCATCTTCGCCAGCGGATATTTGGTCTCGCCGGCAAATCTTTCGTCGCGGTCGTAGAGGATCGGCACCTGCTTGAATCCGATCCACGCCACCATGCCGCGGATGAAGCGCGCCTGCTCCGGCATCGCCAGGAGCACGTCCAGCGCCCTCTTCGAGATCAAACGGAAATCGCCGGCATCGAGCGGGATGTCGACATCGGTTGCGTTCGCGAGCAGCCGGTAAAAGCCGTGAGCGGTCGCGCGCTTGAACGCCGTCTCGCCGGCGCGGCTCTTGCGCACCCCATAGACGACATCCGCATCTTCGCGGCGCATCGTCTCCACCATGTCCCCCAGAAGCTCGGGCGGGTCCTGGAGGTCGGCGTCGATGACGAGGATCACGTCGCCACGCGCGAGGTCGAGACCGGCGGTCAGCGCCAGCTGATGACCGTGATTGCGCGACAGGTTGACGGCGACGAGGTGCGGGTCCGAGGCGGCCATGTCGCGCATGATCGCCCAGCTGCGGTCCTTCGAGCCGTCGTTCACGAGGAGGATTTCATAGTCCTTCCCGAACGCGGCCTTGGCCGCCTTTCCCAGACGCTCGTGGAGCATCGGGAGGCATGCCTCCTCATTGTAGCAGGGGACGACGATCGAGAGCTTCATTTGCGGAACCGATAGAGCACGGAGCCCGGCCCGCGCCAGACCATCTCGAAGCGCGATGCAATCGCCGGATTGAACGGCGGCGGATCGACCAGCCACACGAAATCAAAGGCGCTTTCCGGGACTACGGCCAGAGCCTTGTCGATCGTCCACAAGGGGCCGACCCCACAGCCTTCGCGGCGCACGCGCTGCGACGGGTCTGCAGCGAAATGGCCTGCTGCCCAATATTTGAGATCGAGCAGGTTCACGCCTTCCATCACCCACTGGTCGTTTGAGAAGCCCTGCTTCCTGACTACGACCATGGCGCCCATATGGCTGTCGCGCGGCAAGGGCCAGCTATAGCCGCAGGGGTCGCCTACGAGAGTCGCGACCCGCGACCCCATCGGGATATAGTCGAGCGCGGCGAGCTGCGCCTGCTGCTCGTTCGACGCGATCGCTAGGCTGGCGGTATTGCTTCCAATCCGCACGACGATGAACGCCAACGCAGCCGCCGCAAGCGCGCTTGCGAAGCGGGGACGAGCGCCTTCGCGAAAGCGAATGGCAAGGAGCGCGACGGCCATCGCGTAAGGCACCAGCCGCATGTCCGCATAAGCCGATCCGAAGATAATCCTGGGCAGCAGCAAATAGACGGTGAGGAGCACGATCGCCGAAAAGGCGAGGTTCCTGGAAAGGGTCAGCGACTTCCCGAAGATCCGGTTGGCGATGGCGAAGCCGAAAACCTCCGCGCAGATCACAAGTGACGTGAGATCCCATATCTCCCACCGGTCGCGAAGCGCCATCTGGACCCAGCGCCATTTGGCTTTCCAGTTGAACCAGTCGGTCGTCGCCCCGCCGTGGGTCTCGCTCCTCCAGATGATCATCACCAGCAGGGGGAGCGCCATCACCGATGCGTGCCACGCGGCGTTCCAGCCGGCCCGGATCCAGCCTACGCCCCGGTCGTGCTGGCGAACTGCTTCCGCCGAAAAGCAGAGCAGCCCGAGCATTCCCCAGCCGTAGGTGTGGCAGAAGAAGATGACGATCGAGATCGGGACGAACAGCCACGATCTTAGCCTCGTCTTGTCCAGCCGCCCGAGCCTCAGCCACAGAGCGAAGGCGAGGAAGGCAAGCGCCATCGACAAAGCGAAATTGACGAAGCCGTAGAGGAAGGGGTGTCCGTAGGCGAAGGGCACCGCGAGGAAAGCGGTGGGGGGAATGCGCCCGTGCACCTCATGCGCGACCCACAGGAATCCGGCAACGGTCAGCGGCGGGATGACGAGCACGATCAGCTTCACCGCCGGCTCAAGCCCCATCAAATGGCCGAGCGGCATCACCAGCAGGTCGACGCCAAGATTGCCGATCGCTGCCCAGTGGAACCCGTAATATTGGCTGAGCCACGGCGAATGGCCGATATCGAGCTGCACCCGGTAGCGCCCCATGTGGCCGAACAGGTCCACGAGCGGTGGGATCTTCGGATAGAGCAAGGGCACCGCGGACAGCAGAATCACGGCGGCAATGACGACGGCGGTCTGCCACCAGCCGGTGGGCTGGTTGAAATCGTGTGCGGTCCCCCAGGACGGATGAGCCGTTTCGCCCGTCATCGACACGCCTCTGCCCGCAAGCCCCCGTTCATTCAACAGTGATGCAGTTCCGGGGCTAACCGGCCGCGGTCAATTTCGCGGAAGAGGCATCAGGCCGGTTCGGTTTCCTTGCTCGAGGCCGAAGAGGTTCGGCGCTTCCGCGCCGGGCCTTTTTCGGTGACTCCGTTCCGCTTCAGCCTGAGTTTCTTCTCCGCTTCCGCAATATAGTCGCGGGTGATCGGCAGGGCATTGCGGTCGCGGACGTACTGCACCTGGTAATTGCAGGCCGCGCCGCTCTCGAACATCACGATCCCGCCGGCGAGATAATATTCCCACATCCTGAGGAAGCGCTCGTCGTACATGGCGACGATCTTGTCCCGGCTGTCCATGACGTTCTTCAGCCAGTGCCGGAGGGTGTAGGCGTAGTGGAGCCGGAGCGTCTCGACGTCACTGACGATCAGCCGCACCTTCTCGCTCGCGCTGCACATCTGGCTGAGCGATGGCAGATGATAGCCCGGGAAGATCCACTTGTCGGTGAATGGGTCCGGCTTGCTCGCCGAACCGAGCTTGCCGATCGTGTGGAGAAGCATCACGCCATCGCGCTTCAGAAGCCGGCGACAGGACGCGAAGAACTCGTCATAATGGTCGGCGCCGACATGCTCGAACATGCCGACTGAGACGATGCGGTCGAACTGCCCTTCGAGATTGCGGTAATCGATCAGCTCGAACTTCACATGGTCGGACACGCCCGCATCCTCGGCGCGCTTGCGGGCGATCCGGAGCTGGTCCTCTGAAAGCGTCACCCCGAGCACGTCGACGCCGGCCTGCTGGTGCATGAAGAGCGCGAGCCCGCCCCAGCCGGAGCCGATGTCGAGCACGCGCTGGCCGGGCCGCAGGTCGAGCTTTGCGGCGATATGCGCCTTCTTCTCCCACTGCGCCTGCTCGAG
>DATMHP010000100.1:0-15940 GCA_035554875.1 Sphingomicrobium sp. | reverse complement strand
ACGACAGCCGCTGGCGAAGCTCGGAGACTTCCCAATAATCGTTGCGGCTGAAGGGCAGCAGCGTTTTCATAGCCGTGTATGTGCTCTTCCCGAGCGCTCGGCGAAGACCCTCAAGCTCCGCAAAGGCGGCGCCGACCTGCTCCTTGTCGAGCGAAACGTCCCCGGCGGCTTCCTGCATCATCGCCTGCTCCGCCTGCACGACCAGCCACGCCTGCAGTTCCCAATAGCGGCGGACGCGTTCCGCATTTTCCGGCGCGAGGCGCTCGGCCAGCGCGGCGACCTTCCTGCCGCTTGGGCTGTCGGGCCAATTGCCGGAATTGAGGGCCTCCAGCTGCGCCTGGTGGGCCGCGCATTCGGCCGCAAGCCAGCGCTCCGCTTCCGCGGTCCCGAAATGGAAGACCGCGAGCATTGCGACCGGCGCGAAAATCACAGCGCCCATCATCGCAAGCATCGGCCGGTCCGGGAACTGGTTGAACGCCGTGTGGATTGCGACCGCGATCAGATAGCCGGGCAGGAACCAGAGCAGGTTGAAATCGAAGTCGCCGGCGGATTCGCGGGTCTCGCGTTCGGCGAGCTCGTGGGCGACCGCCGCGAGGATGGCGAGCGTCGTCCCGTGCATCACCGCGGTGCCGAGCCCGCGCACCAGCCAGGTGCCGGTGCCATATTGCGGGAAGATGGTCAGGTAGATGATGTTCTCGACGACCGAGAAGCCGGCCCCGATCGCGAAGCCGGAGATCACCGCGTCGAGCTTGTAGCCGATGCGGTTGAACCAGAAGAGGCCGATCATCGCGATCGCCTTGACCGCTTCCTCGAGCCACGGCGCGACGAACCGGCTGTACCCGGAAAAGCCGATCGGAAGCGTGTCGATCAGCCGTCCGCTGACCGGATAGACGGCGATCGCGGAAAAGCCCCCGAGCACCAGCAGGACAAGGATTTCGCGGAAGCTCATCAGCTCGAAGGCGTCGAGCCAGACGAATATCGTGAGCAGCACGAGGACTGGGATGAGAGCCAGCCCCCAATGGGCGATTTCCGGAAGCACAGTGCTCATCACATGATCTTCAGCGAGGCCATCAGCTCCGTCTTGCGATAATGGCTGTCCTCGAAACCCGCTGCGGCGCCGAAGGACAGGACCATCGGCAGCCTGAGCGCGATTGTGAAATTGAAGTCGAACTGGCCGCCGACGTCGGCGTAGCGATGGTTGCTCCCGTCGGGATTTTCGGCCGCCATCACGCCCGCGAAAACCGCCGGACGGACATAGCTCAGATAGAAGGACGGCGTCCCGACCTCGGCAAAGCGCACCGGCGGCAGGTTCACCTCGCCGGTGAGGCGGCCGAAGCGGCGGACCGCAATCTCGTCGATCTCGAAGCCCGGAAAGGCTTCCATTTCGCGGTACCGTTTCTCGTCCCGGTCATCGACATAATTGTTTCGGAATGCTCCGAAATAGAAAGAGGCGAGTGGGTGCAGCCGCTCGCCCCACGCCTGGCCGGCGTGCGCGTAGAGCCAGAAGGAGCTGTTCGCCATCGGCAGCGGGAAACCATAGTTGATGCCGCCATAGATCTTTGGGAAGGCAAGGCCTTCGTTCGGCGAATAATCGAGGTCTGCGAGCGCCCGCCACTCGATTCCCTTTTCATGGTCGACGCCGCCGAGCGCCTTGCGGGTGTTGTGATATTTGGCTCCGACCTCGAACGACGCCACCTCCTTCGGGCTCGGGATATTCTGCGCGTTGGGGAGCCGTTCGAGCCCCAGGAAGATCGCCGCCGAGCCGAAGATGTCGAGCTGCCGCGGCGGGTCGTAGATCTTCGCCTTGTCGTAGCTGATCGTCAGATTGTCGCCGCGAAGGCTCCGCTCGACCGGGCCGAACAGGTCGTAGAAGTCCGCCCCATTGTGCCTGTATTTGACGGTCCAGTTGAGCGACTTGAGCTCCAGGGTCGCGTGGATCCGGTCGCGGTCGCGCATGTCATCGAACGGCGAGACGCTGACGCTCGCGTTGATCTGGCTGAACTGCATCGGGTCTTCCCAATGCAGATAATAACCGGGCGAGATCGCACCCTTGTAGCCCTCGACGATCGGGTACATCCCGGCGAGCTTCATCCGCTGCGAGCTGTTGTACTTGCTCCGCCCGGTGATCATCTGGTCGAGCGGGATCTTGGCGGGTGAGCCGACGCCCCAATCCTTGAGCTCGGGATGCTCGGCAACGACCTTGGTGCCGAGGAACTGGACCGTGCCGAGGTCGGTCTGCACCTGCGGCTGGAAACGAACCGGCTGCAGCCCCTTGCCGCTATATTCGTAGGCGATCAGCGAGCCGTCACGCTGCGGGTCGGGACGGAAGAAGCCCGTCGAGGCGTTGCTGACGATGTCGTATTTCTGCGAGGGGATGTCGAAGCGGACGACGTTCGACACGCCCGTATAATAATCCGTCCCGTACATGGTCTTGCCGTCGGGCGCGAAGACGAAGCCTTCGGGCACCGCGGGCGGCATTTCGAGCCGCGCGACTTCGCTCAGCTCGCCGGTGTCCTGGAGCTGGTGGAGGTTCCAGACGCGCATCGTCTGTTTGGCGTTGATCTCGCCGAACGAGGCGGAAATCATCGACCCGTCGGGCGAGATGTCGAGATCGAACGGGATCTCTCCATATTTGAACGTGTGGATCTGGTTGAAGCCCGCATAGGGCTGGGGGATCCGGACGATCGTCGCGAAGCCGTTCTGGTGGCGAATCCCCCAGATCGACTTGTCCGCGGGATTGACGACCATGTCGCCGATCCGCGCGTCGCGCAGCAGCATGGTCTTCTTGCCGGTGTCGACGTTCACCGCGATCAGGTCGCGGAAGGCGTAATTGTCCTCGGTGTAATAAGCCGTCCGAGCATCCGGATCGAAGGCAAGGCTCGTCACCTTGTAGAGCATCATGCCCTTGATTTCCTGGACCGGAGTCAGCTTGCCGGTCGCGAGGTCGAGCCGCCCGACAAAGCCGATCCTTCCCGGATAGCGGAAAGCGGCGATGAGGCTGTTCGTCTTCGTGTCGACGAAACCGCGAGAAATCGAGCCGAGACCGGTCGGGCTGATCGGCACCGTCTTCGTCAGCGGATATTGCGACAGCTTGTCGAGATTTTCCTTCTGGTACTGGTGCTCGAACGCGATCCAGTCGTCCCAGACGTCGTCGAGGCTTCGCCCGAACACATGCTTGAACTGGGCCGAATAATAGGCCTTGCTGTCCTCGCCGCGGCGGAGCCACTCGACCGCTTTGTCGGGCCCGTATTTGAGTGCGAGATAGGAAAAGAAGCGGGTGCCGTAGAGATAATCGTTGACGCCCACCTGGAAGTCGACGGCGACGCCTTCGGATTCGAGCCCTAAAGGCGAGAAGAACTTCTCGTTGTCGCGGACTTTCGCGCGCCACACCATTTCATCATAACCGCCCTGCGCGCGCCCGTAGCCGCCCGACATCCAGGTCTCGAAGAAGACCGCGCTTCCTTCCAGGTACCAGCGCGGGACGTTGTTCCTCGGCGTCGCCAGGAAATTCCACAGGATGGACTCCGGATGCTCCTGGATCGGCATCGGCTTGCCGTGGAGGAAGGTTCGCCAGCCGGCATCCTGCTTGTTCCACACGTCCATGGTCGCGACGTGGGCGAGCTCGTGGTTGAGGATGGTGAAGAAGCGCTCGCCCGGAGTGAAGGTCTCCATCGAGATCGACAGCGGCGCCACGTCGAGAAGCACGGCATCGTTCGGCGATGCACGAGCGCCCGCGTTCCCGTAATCGCTGAAATCCTTGAGGAGCACGGTCGTCGGCTCCCACGGATCCCAGTGGAACATCTTCTCGTGGAACCGCATCGCGTTTTCGTAGGCCCGCGCGATGTAGGGCGTGAGGTACGTCTGGACCGGATCGAAGTAGAGAAGATCGAGGTCCTTGGTTTCGAGCGTCGAGAGATCGATCCCGGACGCATCGGGCGGGACATGCTTGGGGCCCTGTTCCTCGGGCGACTGCGGCGTTGCCGGCGGCGGAGCCGATTCCGGATTGGGGATCGGTTCCTGGATTGTCGTTGTGTCGGGCGGCGGAGGAGGGAGCTGGGGAGTTTGCTGGGCGAGTGCAGCCGAAGCGCTCCCTGCCAGGAGCGCTGCGACCACGCTGAGCACGGCCCCGCGTGGCCGCCGCGACTCCCTCATTTGCCCCCCAGACCGCCCCTAAGGGGCGAACCCCTTTACTGAGCCATCGCCTTTGCGAAGCTTCCGTTCTGCAACGCAGCGGCGAATGACGGATTGGACGCGAGGGCGCTGAACGCCGGATTGGCGCCAAGGGCAGCGAATGCCTGGGCATTGCGCGCGAACGCGGCGAGCGCCCGCGGATTGCTGGCGAGCGCCGAGAACGCCTGCGGATTGGCCGACATCGCAGCAAAGGCCTGCGGGTTGGTCGACAGAGCCGCAAAGGCCTGGCTGTTCAGCTTGCCCTGCACCGACAGCGCTGACGCAGCGGCGGCGGAGTTGAACGCCTGCGCCGCGAGCGCCGCATTGGCGAGGGCGCTTGCATTATGCGCCATCGCCGCGAACGACGCCTGGTTCTGCGCCATCGCCTTGGCAGCGATCGCAGCGCTCTGAAGCGACGAGCTGTTCGCGGTCAGCGCCTGGAACGCCTTCGCGTTGGAGTTGAGCTGCGCGAATGCGGACGCATTGGCACCCAAAGCCGCCATCGCCTTGGCGTCACTCGCCAATGCCGCGAACGCCTGCGAATTCACCTGCATCGCAGGATTGGTCCCGCCCAGCGCGGCAGCCTTGAACGCCGCGAAGTTCGCGGAATATTGCGAGAAGGCCTGAGGCTGCGATGCCATGGCCGCAAACGCCTGCGGGTGCGTGGCGAGAGCAGCGAAAGCCTGCGGGTTGGTCGCCAGAGCGGCAAAGGCCTGCGGGTTCGTCGCCAGGTTGGCGAAGGCTTTCGAATTGATCGCCATGGCCGAGATCGCCGCCGCATTGAGGTTGGCGGCGCCCATCTGCGACGCGATGCTCTGCGCAGCGGTCGCTGCCGCCGACAGGGCGCTCGCATTCGCAGCAAGCGACGAGAAGGCCGCGTGGTTCTGCGCCATCGCGTTGATCGCCCCGAGGTTCGACGCCAGGTTGGCGGCGAGGTTCTGGAATGCCTTCGCATTGGCCGCCAGCGCGGAGAAGGCCGATGCGTCGCTGCTCAGCGCAGCCATCGCCTTGGCATCACTCGCAAGCGCAGCAAAGGCCTGCGAATTCACGTGCATCGCCGGGTTGGTCCCGCCGAGCGCGGCAGCCTTGAACGCCGAGAAGTTCGCAGAATATTGCGAGAAGGCCTGCGGCTGCGACGCCATTGCGGCGAACGCCTGCGGATGGCTCGCAAGCGCCGCGAAGGCCTGCGGATGCGAGGCCAGCGCGGAGAACATCTGCGGGTTGGTCGCAAGATTGGCGAACGCCTTCGAATTGATCGCCATCGCGCTCAAAGCCGAGGCTTGCGCCTGGCTCGCGGTCGCTGCGGCCGAAACCGCGGCTGCCGATGCGGCGAGCTGCTGGAAGGCCCGCGGGTTGGTCGCAAGCTGCGCGAATGCCTTGGGATTGGCAGCCATTGCCGCCATTGCCTGCGGATTCGAAGCAAGCGCCGCGAAGGCCGGATCGGCGGCGAGCTTCCGGAAGTTCGGGTCATGGACCATCACTTCGAAAGCGTCGGTCTGCATCAGCTCGGGCACGGAGGTGTCGCCGAGGGTGACGTCTCCTTCTCCGACCTGCGAGGCCTGGTAGCGTTCGGCCGGAGCGATAGTGCCGGCGCTTGGCCCGAGCGGAGGATACACTCTGCCCAGCCCGTAAGCTCCAATTGCGACGAGCAATACCGCCGCTCCTGACATCAGATATCGGTTGCGATTGTTGGCCGTGGTCCCGGTCATGGCTCAACTCCCCTGTCGTTAACCGGAATTGGTTAACCGTGCAGGGGTACCACCGCGCGGCGCAGAGTCAACAAGTGACGCCATAGAAGAACATATACCTAAAGATAGGTATTTAAGTCAGAGCAGGTTACGAACAGCCATTCAGGATGGTTAACGATGTTACTCTACAATGGACTGGAATCACTAAGGACTCCGATCTTGTTTCAAAGACAGGCGTAAAGGCAGTTGAAGCGCGAAGTGATCAGAGGTGAAACCTAGAGCAACAATGTTGCAACTTGAGACAGTTTAGCGACCGCACTTGTCGATTCACGGTTAACCTGCTCTAAACTGGTCACTTCCGCGTGCGACTCGCGCGTTGGGGAGGGGCACCCCGAATGGTTCGACCGACCTGCCGGTGTATCCAGACGGGATCTGTGCGTCGTCTGGCGCACTTTTTGATTTCATCCATCGTCGCTTCGATGGCATCCACCGCTGTTGCGCAGACCTCTCCGCAGCCTCTTCCACCGACCCGGGAGGAAGTGACCCGGCCGAACCTGCCATCGCCGCCGCAGGCAACCAGGGTAGAGATAGAGGGCGGGATCGAACGCGCGCCCTGTGCGCTGGACAGACCCCAGTTCCAGAATCTCCGCTTCGTGGTTCGGGGAGCGGAATTCACGAACCTCGAGGGAATGGCGCAGGGCGAGCTCGCTCCGGCCTACGCCGGCCTGGTCGGGACGGAACAGCCGATTTCCGCCGTCTGCGAAATCCGCGACCGCGCCGCGACGATATTGCGCGATGCTGGCTATGTCGCCGCGGTTGAAGTGCCCGAGCAGACGATCTCCGACGGCATCGTCCGGTTCCGGGTACTGATGGCGCATCTGGTTCGGGTCAGCGTTCGCGGCGATGCCACGGGAGCCCGGCGGATCCTGTCGGCCTACCTTGAGCAATTGACCAGGCAGCCCGTGTTCAACCGCTTCCAGGCCGAGCGCTATCTTCTGCTTGCGAGCGACCTGCCGGGCTATACCGTCCGGCTCACGCTTCGTCCCGCCGGGACGGCTCCGGGCGAAGTCATTGGCGATGTGACGGTCGAAAGAACCCGCGGCTACGCCGACATCAATATCCAGAACTGGGGTTCGCACTCGCTCGGCCCGTGGGGACTCCTGGCCCGCGGCCAGCTCTATGGCCTCACCGGACTCGCCGACCGCACGACAATCGGGCTGTTCAGCACCGCCGACCCGAGGGAAGAAAAAACCGTGCAGGTCGGGCACGACTTCCGCCTCGGGGGCCAGGGACTGACGCTCGGCGGGCTATTCACCTATGCCTGGGCAAGGCCCTCGATCGGCGAGAGCGACTTCAATGCGCGGACGCTGTTTGCGACGATCCATGCCGATTATCCGTTCATCAGGAGCGTCGCGAAAAGCGTCGGCGGAACCGTCGGCGTCGACTTCGTCAATCAGGACGTGCGGCTCAACTCCATCGACCTGACGCGCGACCGTCTGCGCATCGCCTTTGCGCGGATTTCAGTCGATGCGATCAGCACCGATTTCTCTCCCGGACGCTCGCCGGCTGAGCCGAAATGGCGCTTCGCCGGCAATCTCGAGCTGCGCAAGGGGCTCAATATCCTGGGAGCGACCGATCGATGCGGTCCCGCAGGGGCGGGCTGCCTCGGCCCGGGCGAGGTCCCGCCGACGCGCCTGGAGGGCATTTCGACGGCCGCGGTGGTGCGGGCGCTGCTCTATGGCGAATACAGGCCTGTTCCAAACCTCACCTTGGCGCTCGGCGCCCGGAGCCAGTACGCGTGGGAGCCGCTGCTGAGCTTCGAGCAGTTCTCAGTGGGGAATTACACGGTCGGCCGCGGCTACGATCCCGGCTCGCTGCTCGACGACCGCGGATGGGGCACGCAGGCCGAAATCCGGTTCGGAAGCACGGTTCCGAAATCCCCCGCGAAGCCTGCCGTTGAAGCCTATCTCTTCTGGGATCACGCCAAGGTCGCCAGCCTCGAGCGGCTGTTCGTTGCAAGTCAGCCGGACGACCTCGACTCTGTGGGGGGCGGAGCGCGGCTTACCTTCACTCGCTTCGCGCTCGACGCGGGGCTGGCGGTTCCGCTGAGCCGGGTAGGAATTCCGGCGCGAAAGCCCGGCCCCCGGTTCCTCGTCTCGCTGACGACGCGTCTCTGGCCATGGAGCATCCAATGAACGAGCACGGTTCCAGGAGGCCTGCTCGAGTCCGGCCGGCTCGAAGGGCCTTGCTGCTGTCTTGTGCGGCAATCGCGGTCGGAGCGGCTGCGGCCGCTCCTCAATCCGCTCGCGCGCAGGCATTCAACGGCACCATCAGCTCGAGCGTCAATGCGACCCGGACGAGCGTCGGCACGGGCACCGAGACGATCACGGTGAGCGGCCCGACGGCAATTGTGAACTGGGCTCCGGACGAGTCCGGGAGCGGCACGATCGCCTTCCTTCCGTCCGGTAACGTGGCGACGTTCACGAGCAGCCCGGGGGTTGCGGCCTATACGGTGCTCAACCGGATCGTTCCGACCGACGCCACCAGGGGGATCAGCCTCGACGGAACGATCCAGTCCTTCCTCGAAGGATCGAACACCACCGGCGGCAACATCTGGTTCTACAGCCCGGGCGGGATCGTCGTCGGAGCAAAGGCCGTGGTCAACGTCGGCGGGCTGCTTCTGACGACCGCCGACGTGATCAGGGGATGGAGCGCGGACGCGAACGGCTTCTCGGCAAGCTTTGCTGCCCCTGCCGGGTCCACCTCCGCCATCCAGGTCCTCGACGGCGCGCAGATCAACGCGCTCCAGCAGAACAGCTATGTGGCGATGGTCGCGCCGCGGATCGAGCAGGGCGGCAACGTCCAGGTCAGCGGCTCGGCCGCCTATGTCGCGGGCGAGCAGGTCACGCTGACAATGAACCAGGGCCTGTTCGACATCCAGGTCGATGCCGGGACGACGGACCAGGATGGAATCGTCCACACGGGAACGACCGGCGGCCCGGCTTCAGCGGACGAGGCCGCGGATCCGCGCCGGGCCTATATGGTCGCCATTCCCAAGAACCAGGCGATGACGATGCTGCTCGGCGGCAACATCGGCTTCGAAGCGACAACCGCAAATCTGGTCAGCGGCCAGATCGTCCTTTCGGCGGGGTCGAACATCATCGACACCGGATCCGGATTCGAGACGAGCTCATCCGGAACTGGAGACGCCGGAATCGATCTTGGCCCGGGAAGCTACAGCTCCAACCTGTTCGGCATTGCCAGGGGCGATATCAGCGCCGTCGCGGACACCGGGGCAATCGGCTTTTCCGGGGACGTGAACGTCGCCACGAATGGCGCGGCGGGCACTGGCAACATCACTTTCGCAGCGAGCGGAGGCAACGCGCTGTCCGTCGCCGGCGATCTTGGCATCCTTTCGAGCACCCCCGCTTTGTTTTCCGAGGCGGTCGTGAGTGCCGACACCGGCGGCGCGGTCGAAATTGGCGGCAATGTCACCATCGCCGCGAATGCCGGGGCTGGAAGCGGCGGGAATGCCGCGATTGTCGCGAGCGGTGGAACGATCGACATCGCCGGCCTCGCCAGCATCGCCGTCGACGGAGTCTATCTCGCACCGGCAACAGTGGACTCGGCCGCGGGCGATGGCTCTGGCGGCGGGATCGATATCGAGGCGTATAACGGAGGAGCAATCACTGCCGGCGGACTGCAGCTGTCCGCCAATGGCATCGGCCAGGATGGCAGCGGCGGTGCCAGTGCAACCGCCGGCACCGGCTTTGGCGGGATCATCTCCATCAGCGCCGATTCCGGCGGCGCAATCCGCATCAATGGCAACGTCGATGCCGCCGCGATCGGCACCGGCGGCGACATGCTCGGCACGGCCACCGCCGGGGGCGCCGGGCAAGGGGGCGACGCGAGCATCAATGCCGGCGACGGAACTGTTGAGATTGCCGGCGATGTAAGCCTCAATACAGAGGCCTTTGGAGGGACGGTCGGAGAGGGCAACAGCGGCGGCCTTGGCGGTTCCGCGTTCGGCGGCTCTGCCGCTCTTTCTGCCTATGGGCCAGGCGTGCTCACGGTCCACGGAGGTACGTCGCTCGTCGCGAACGCCACCGGCGGCGATGGCCAGACGGGCGGCGATGCCTTTGGCGGGAGTGCTGGCGTCTCGGCCGTCGACGGAACGATCACCCTTGGAGCGATCGATTCGCGCGCGCGTGCGACGGGCGGTTCCGCGAGCTTCGGTTTCGGCGGCAACGGCGGCTTTGCGCAGGGAGGACGCGCCTATGTCGAAGCCAATTCCGAAGTCGGCACTTTGGAAGTGCTGCCCTCGATCGGCACCATCCGCGGCGGCGACGTCACTCTCGACGCGACTGGAATCGGTGGCGACGGCGGTTCCGGTGACGGCGCCGGCATTGCCGCCGGAGCAGGCGGAATCGCGACCGGAGGCTTCTTCAATGGCGATCTTCGCGGCGGTGCCTACACGTTGGCCCAGTCCGACGGCGCAATTCTCGAGCTGGGCAACGTCACTGCACTTGCCGACGGCTTCGGCGGTGCCGGCGGCACCGGCGGAGCGGGCCAGGCCGGCGGCGCCGGTGGAACCGGCTTCGGAGGCCTCGCCCAGGCCGGCGAATATGATCCCAACGGTCTCAACGCGGCCCTTGCAAGTGCAACGTTCGGCAATCTCGACCTGAGTGCGAGCGGGCACGGTGGAGCGGGCGGATCCGGACTGGCGGCCGATGGAACCGGCGGCGATGGCTTCGGCGGCTTTGCAGTCATCAATGCACGGGGCACCGTCGAGGCAGGAAGCTCCATTCTGGCCGCTGCCGGCTTCGGCGGAGCGGGGGGAACCGGCGGCGCGTCCGCCGGCGGCGACCTCTTCGTTCAGGCCTTCCCGGACTCGACGATGACCCTGAGCGGAAACCTGTCGATGGACGGATCGGCCATCGGCGGGGACGGGTCGGGCGGCAGCGGCGGCGATGCGTTCGGCGGCTATACGGAAGCAAGCGCGGCCGGTGACGGTTCGAGCCTGGCGATTTCCGGATCGAGCGCGCTCGTGGCAAACGCAAGCGGCGGATCGGGGACGACGACAGGGGGCGGCGCATTTGCCGGCTCGGCCTATTTCCGCGCCACCGGCGCCTCCTCGGCGTCGACCGGCTCGCTTCACGCCGATGCCAACGGAACGGGCGGCATCGGCCGAGCTTCCGCTGGCTCGGCAACGGGCGGCACCATCTATGTGCTCGCCGACAGCACGGCGACGGTGGATGCCGGTGATGCTGTCCTCAACGCCTTGGGACCGGACGGCTTTGTCTCGCTCAACTGGAGCAGCCCTGTGGCCGCGGCGGCGATCGTGCCGCTTGCCGTTCAGGCACCCGGCGTCGTCTACGCCGCCAGCATAAGCGCGGATTCCGGCGGCGATGTCGCGGCCGGCGACGTCAATGCCACCGGTTCCGTGAATCTGACCGCATTCGGTACCGCCAACTTCTACGGCGTGCTTTCCGCGCCCCTCGTCACCGTCACGTCCGGCGATATCGACGTTGCGCTTGGGGGGTCTCTTGGAGTTCAAGGCGTGACCGGTCTGATCACCCTCAACGCCACGAGCGATTCGATCTTCATCGGCGGGCAGGAAGGCGATTCCGCGGCGGGCGAATATCATCTCGCCGAGGCCGGTGACATCGCCTCGGACGCAGCGATCATCAATGCGGTTGGAACGGGCCAGGGTGCAGCCCCGGACATCAATGTGCTCGATCTGCAGATCGAAGGCAGCCAGACCGTCGGACGCGGCGTCGGCGATGTCACCATGAACACCGGCGGATCGATCCTCGTGCAGGGGCTGGTGAACTTCATCAATGCCGGGCCGCAGGATTCCCTCGCTCTCAATGCCGGCGAGAGGATCGAGGTCGTCACCGATACAGGCGGGATCTCGATGACGGATTCGTCCGGCGGCCTCGCGGGCAGCTTGACCTTGACGGCGCCGGACATCTGGGTCGCAAGCCAGTCGATCCTCGACCAGCTGGGCGTCGATCCCAACTTTGCGGGGCGCGTGGATGCGCTGAGGACGAACAGCGGAACGGTAAAGCCGGAGGGCTATGTTCGCGCGGGAGCGATCGCCGCCGAAGTCGGAAACAGCTTCTACGTGCAGAACAGCGGCATCTCGACGCAGTTCGCCGGACTCACGGTCGGCGACGGCGGGTTGACGATCCTCAGCACGGCCGCCTCGTCTACCGCGGCCATTGCCCCTGCCGCCGCGACTGCGGCCGACGTCGATATCTACGGCCGCCAGGAGAATTCCGACGGCACGCTGGTGGTGAACGGCGCCTTTGCCGCCCAAGTGCCGGTATCGGGATCCTTCACTCCCCAATCGACGATAAACGATTGTCCGTTGGGAGGATGCCCGCCACCACCACCACCGCCGCCGCCGCCGCCGCCACCGCCGCCACCGCCGCCGCCGCCGCCGCCGCCGCCACCACCGCCACCGCCGCCACCGCCGCCGCCGCCGCCACCACCGCCGCCGCCGGCGCTTGGGCCGGAGTCGATCCTCGGTCCGGTTTTCCTGATGAGCAGCCCGCGGCTTTCGGAGCTGATTTTCAATGCGCTGAGCAACAGCGACAGCGGCCTCGATTCCGACCTGATCGATACCGGACCGATCACGAAGGACGGGGATATCGAGGAGCCGGTGACGAGCGGCGGCGACAGCCCGACGGAACCGGAATCGCCAGGAGGGTCACGATGAAGGCGCAAATCGGATTGGCAGCCGCTCTTCTGGCGCTCTCGTTCACGCCGTCGGCAGCCGAGACGCCGCTCAGCATTCGCGACAGCTTCCGGATCGGCACGTCAGGGGCGAGCTATTGCTCCGGTCAGCCGGTGGCCAACGATCCCGCGCTGCGCGGCATGTTCGACGTCGCTTATTCGATCACCTGCCGCGACGCGGTGCTTCCGGTTGGCAAGATCTACAAGCTGACGGCGGGCCGCGACGATCCTGCCGCACGCCTTGCGGCGGGAAGGAGCAAGGCTGTGGCTTGTGCCGCGCCTTCGGAAGAGCCGATCGAGTCCCTCGGCCGCGCCACCGTAAGGCAATGCAAGCTGGCCGAACTGGACGTCGCTTACCGGGTCATCGAATACAAGAAAGGGGGCAATCTCTACGTCGCCGAAGGCCTGGCCGGCTACGACAGCGCGCTCCGGCTTGGCTTGAGGAGCATTGTCGCGGATCGGCCGGTCGCGGGCGAGGTGTCGATCGCAACGACCGGAGCAGGCGATCCGGCCCAGTTCGCGCGGGTGCAGGCCGGCACGCTCGACCCGAGTGGAGCGCTCATGGAGGCGTATCGCCGTAACAATGTCGGAAGCTATGCGGACTCCGCCGAATTCTTTGCCGCCGCAAGCAGCTCCAGCGCCGGTCCCGTCAGTCGCGCGGAAGCGCTGATGAACGAGGCGCTCCAGAAGTCGAACCTCGGCCGTGATGCCGAAGCCGAAGCGCTGTTCGCCCGGGCCCGGGACGAGCTTGGCGACGATCCCGTGGACGAGCGTCGATTCCGCAACTATCGCACGATGCACCTCATGAACCAGGGAAAGCCGGACGACGCCCTGAAGGAGCTGGACAAGCCGGTCGCCGATTTCCCGGGCCAGGGAAAATCCGGCAGTGGAGCGGCTCTCGCGATCGATGCCATGACAGCTCGGCGCCTCAACGCCGAAGCTGGCAACTCCGGGCTCGATAACCAGTCCGATGACCTGCTGCCCGAGGAGAAAGCCGAAATCCTCGACGGCCAGGCGCTCCAGCTCCGCGGTGGGTCGCTGCTGGTGAAGGACGAGTTGCCGGCAGCCGTGGACGCACTTCGCTCCGCCGACGCCAGGCTTCTCTCCGTTCGCGGCGGCAGGGTCACGTCCGTCGCATGGATGCGGGCGCAGATCGCCGACGATCTTGGCGCCGCTGCGGAGCAGGAGGGGGACAAGGCCAGGGCCGACGGGTTGTACCGGCAGGCGGTTTCGATCCTCGAGACCAATTATCCCGGCTCGGCGGCCTTGCTCAACGCGAGGGCCCGGCTGGCCGGCTATCTTGCCCGCAGCGGCAGGGCCGAGGCCGCCGAAGCGATGTTCCGGGACATCGTCCACTCGGAGGCGGACGCGAACAATCTTCCGCCATCCTTTGCGCGCGTGATCCGTCCCTATATCGACCTGCTTCTCCAGAAGCCGGACGATCCGGACGCGATTTCGGAGATGTTCGCGACGACGCAGCTGATGATCCGGCCCGGGCTTGCACAGACGCAGGCCGTCCTGGCGCGCGAACTGAGCGGAGGGACGGGCGAGGCGGCCCGGCTCTTCAGGCAGGCGGTCACCCTGTCTCGCGAAGTCGAGCGCACCCGAGTTGCGCTCGCCCGCTTGAGGGAGGTTCCAAGTCCGTCGGCCGAAGACGCGGAGAAAGCGAAGGAGCTTCAGGCCCAACTCGATTTCGCCAACAAGGCCTCGCTCGCGACCCAGGCGTCCCTCGCTGCCTATCCGCGCTATCGCGCGGTCTCGAGCGACGTCCTCTCGCTTGCCGATCTGCAGAAGGCCCTTCGCCCCGGTGAGGCCTATTACCGGATGACCATCGTCGACGATGGAATCTATGCGATGCTCGTCACCCCCGGCTCAGCCCGTGCGGCGAAGCTCGGCGTCGGCGCGAGCACGCTCGACGGGGAGGTGACTTCGCTTCGCGACACGATCTCGACGATCGATCGCGGGCAGCGGGTCACCTATGCCTATGACGTCCCGCTTGCGCACAAGCTCTATCTCGATCTGTTCGGGCCGTTCCAGGCCGAGGTCGCCGGGGCGAAGCAATTCATCTTCGAGCCCGACGGGGCGATGCTTCGGATGCCGGTCAATCCGCTGGTCATGGACCAGGCCTCGGTCGATCTTTACGCGCGCCGCGTCGCCGCCAATCCGAACGCCGATTTCGACTTCACCGGGATCGACTGGTTTGGACGCAACCGCGATATCAGCACTTCGGTGTCGCCAAGTTCGTTCGTCAACTTGCGTCAGGCCGCAGCATCGGCCGCCTCGAAGGAATATCTCGGGCTCGGCAGCAATACGCCGCCGGCGGCGGATGCGGCCGAAGCCGTCCCGGCGACCATGGACCGGGATTGCGTGCTCCCGCTGTCGAACTGGGCAAGGCCGATTTCCGGCAAGGAGCTCAATGTCGCGGCCAACATCCTCGAGAAGCTCGATCCGGCGGGGGTGAAGGTGATCACCGGCGACGGGTTCACAGACAAGGCCATCGAGGGCCGGGGCGATCTCAGGGAATACCGGATCATCCATTTCGCGACCCACGGAGTAGTCACCGCAACCCGCCCGAAATGCCCGACGCAGCCGGCACTTCTGACCAGCTTCGGCGGAAAGGATTCCGACGGCCTGCTGACGTTCCGCGAAATCTTCGACCTCGATCTCGATGCCGATGTCGTGATCCTTTCGGCCTGCGACACGGCTGGCAAGGCCACGGCGCTTGCGACGGAGAGCGCGGGGCTCGTCACCGGCGGCGATGTCGAGCTCGATGGCCTCGTCCGGGCATTCGTCGGAGCGGGCGGGCGGCTGGTGGTCGCAAGCCACTGGCCCGTGCCCGACGACTTCAACGCAACCCAGAAGCTCGTCACGGGATTGTTCACGGCCGCGCCGGGCACGCCGACGGTCGCAGCGCTGCGCCTTTCGGAACAGAAACTGATGGACGATCCGGACACGTCGCATCCCTTCTACTGGGCGGCCTTCGCCGCGGTCGGCGACGGCGACATCCCGCTTGTCCGGAGCCCGGCGAATGCGGCGCCTCGGGTCGCGTCGAGCCGATAGGGCCGCAGCGATGGCGACTCCCCTGATTTGGGTATTGCCGATGACCGGCATGCGCCTAGGCTTGCATCCCCAGGGAGTTGAGCTCGGGTGAGACACGGCACGGCCTTCGCGATCGCGGTTGCCGCAACGGCGCTCTACTGTGCTCCCGCGTCGGCCGGCCCGATCACCATCACCAAGCAGTCGGACCTCGCATTCGGCAAGGTCGTCCTCGTCGGCACGAGCGGCACGATCATCGTCCCGCCGAGCGGCCTTGCGACCTACTCTGGTGTGGTCGCTTCGGG
>DATMHP010000099.1:0-9158 GCA_035554875.1 Sphingomicrobium sp. | reverse complement strand
TTCCAGGCGAGCAAGCGCGGCGGTCTTCTCTACTGCCGCGAGACCAATGACCGGGTGATCCTCGGCGGCCATTGCCAGACGGTGATCACCGGGACGTTCCAGCTGTGAAGCTGATGCTCGCCTTGCTGGCGCTCGCGTTCGTCGCTGCTCCGGCCACGGCGGCCACACCGACACAGGAGCGCGCGGCGATCCTGCGCACCATCGACCGAATGGAAGCGGCGTGGAACCGCGGCGACTTCAAAGGCTATATGGCCGGCTTCAAGAAGCCGGACGTGGTCTTCGTCTCGGGCGGCAAGTTCCAGAAGGACTGGCAGGGCACGCTCGACCATTATGTCCGGGACTATGGCGGCTCCGCCGAGCGGCGCGGCACGCTGCACTTCTACAACATGAAGGTGGACATTCTCGCGCCCGACGCGGCGATGCTGATCGGCCAGTACCGGCTGGTGCGCGGGAAGCGCGTCACCGAGGGTGTGAACACGCGGCTGTTCCGCAAGATTCGCGGAAAGTGGCTCATCACAATGAACCACGTCTCCGTTTATGACGTGGACCCTAGTCCGAGCGCTTCAGAAGCTCGATAAGGTCGGCTTTCCAGAACTTGGCCCAGGTGTGGGTGCCGTGGCCGTGCGTGTCCGCGCTTTCCGGGATCAGTCTGAACTGCGCGTTCTTCATCCGCTTCACTGCCTGCTGCGGGATCGGAAGGTTGCGCGGGTTGATGAAATCGTCGGCCGAATTCACCCAGGTCATCGGCGCGGTGATCTTCTCCAGGCCTGGCCACGGATTGTAGTTCCGCGACGAATCGAACTGGTAGATCGTGTCGTTGGCGTCCAGGCCCTCGATGCCGTGCGTCACCGTCTGCCGGACGTAAGCAGTCGCCTGCTCCCGCGTCGGATATTGCGCCTGCAGGTAAAGCGGCGCGCCGCCGGCGATCACCAGGATCGATTCCACGGTCCGAAGCGCCTGCACCGGCTCGCTCGTGTAGTTTCCGCCCTTCCACGCCGGGTCCACCTCGATGGCGTCGATGACCATCTGCCGCCACATCCGGTTGAGCCCGGCGATCTCGATCGGCTCGCATGCGAGCGGCATCAGCGCCCTGGCGAAGTCCGGGTACATCTCGCCCCACATGAAGCTGTGCATGCAGCCCATGGAGGTGCCCATGATCAGGCGCATCTGCTTGATCCCGAGCCGCTGGAGCATCGCGTGCTGCGCCTCGACCATGTCGGCATAGTCGTATTTCGGGAAATGCATCTTCAGGCCGTCGGACGGCTTCGAGGATTTGCCGTGGCCGATATTGTCGGGAAGGATGATCCAATATTTGCGGATATCGAGCGGCTGGCCGGGGCCGTAGAGCTCGTCCGCGAACTGCGGCCTCAGGAACTGCTGGCCGGTCCCGCCGGTGCCGTGGAGCACCATCACTGCATTGTCGATCTCGCCGGCGGCGTTGCGGTGCGGCTGTCCGAGCGTCGTATAGTGAATCCGGAGCTCGGGCAGGGTCTCCCCGCTGCCAAAACGGAAGTCCTTGAGGACGACGTCGGCCTCCTGGATCGGCCAGATCTTTCCGACCGCCGCGACCGGCGCCGCCGCCGGCGCGGCTGGCGCCGCCTGGGCCAGTGCGGCGAGCGCGAGCAATTCGAGCATCAATTCACCTCTTCGACTGCAATTTCGCTTCGAGCGCGTCGAGCATCGGACGCTGGCTCTCGAGCATCATGCGTCGCGCTTCGGCCAATGTCATCCAACGCGCCCGGTCGGCCTCGGGAAAGCGCCTGAGCTGACCGCTTCGCGGCGGCCATTCCATTTCGAACTCGGTGCTTTTCAGTGTGGCCGGATCGAAATCGGCTTCGGCGGCGAACACCTCGACGATCTTCCCGCCCGACTGCCTCACGCGGCACAAGGGCGTGGGCTCGGCAACGAGCGGAGCGCCAGTTTCCTCCTCGAACTCACGAGCAGCCGCGTCCTGCGCTGCCTCGCCCTCGTCTACGCCGCCTTTTGGAATCATCCACGCACCCACGTCCTTGCTGCTCCAATAGGGGCCGCCGGGGTGAATGAGCAGCACTTCGGTTTCGCCGGCGAGCCGGCGGTAGAGGAGGATGCCGGCGCTACGCGGCGGCGGCACGGGCTCGCCGGTCGGCGGCCTGGGTTTCGGCGATCCAGCCGCCACCGAGCACCCGCGAGCCGTCGTAGAAGACCGCCGCCTGGCCCGGAGCTACGCCATATTCGGGGCGGGCGAAGACGACCCAGCCGTTCTCGATCTGCGCGGGCACCGGCGGCGCGAGCGAGCGCACCTTCACGCTGACGTCGCTCTGGTCCTCGCCGATCCAGCTCAGTTCCTCGACCCGCATCCGCTCGACCGCCAGCGCGCTGCGGGGGCCGACGACCAGACGGCGCTCTTCGGGCTCGATCCGGACGACGTAGAGCGGTTCCGGACTTCCGCCGATCTCGATCCCGCGCCTCTGGCCGATGGTGAAGTGGACGACTCCGCGATGCTCGCCGAGCACCTGGCCGTCGAGGTCGACGATCTCGCCGGGAGCCGATGTTTCCGGCCGGAGCCGCTTCACCAGCGACGCATAATCTCCGTCGGGAACGAAGCAGATGTCCTGGCTATCGGGCTTCGATGCCACCGCAAGGCCGGTTTCGAGCGCGATGCGCCGGACTTCGGGCTTCGGTAAGTCGCCGAGCGGAAAGCGAAGGAACTCCAGCTGCTCGGCGGTCGTGCCGTAGAGGAAATAGCTCTGGTCGCGCTTCGGGTCAGCGCCCTTATGAAGCTCGATTCGGCCGTCGCTGACCAGCCGCCGCACATAATGGCCGGTGGCGAGGCAGTCGGCGCCCAGCTCCTTGGCGAAGGCGATAAGATCGGTGAACTTCACGCCCTGGTTGCACAGCGCGCAGGGGATTGGAGTCCGCCCGGCGGCATATTCGTCGGCGAAGCGGTCGATCACGCCCTCGCGGAAGCGGCTTTCGTAATCGAGCACATAATGGGCGATCCCGAGCCGGTCGGCGACTTGGCGGGCATCGTAAAGATCCTGGCCGGCGCAGCAGGAGCCCGAGCGCTTCACGGCCTCGCCATGATCGTAGAGCTGGAGCGTGACTCCGATGACCTCGGCGCCCGTCCGGGCGGCGAGCGCGGCCGTGACCGAGCTGTCGACGCCGCCGGACATGGCGACGACGATCCGCGAGCCCTTGGGGCTATCGAGGCCGAAATCTACGAACATTGTCGTTATGACCGGCATCTTTACCCGAAGTTCACTCCTGACTGCTAGCCTCCTCTCGACAAAGGCAATTCAGGGGGTGCCGTGTCGCGTATCGAAGGGAAGATTGGTGGCAGGGGCAAGGAGCCTGTCGAAGCTGCGGACATTCTCGCCGCTCTCGCAAGGGAAGCGGCGAAAAGGCCCGAAGAGCGTCGGGATGCCGTCAGCCGCTATCTTTCCGCGAGTGAAGGCTGGAGGGAGGCTTCGGACGTGCTTGGGGGCGCGTTCGCAGAGCCCGAAAGCTGGTTAAAGGCCGATGAGGATGAGTGACTGGCAAATTAACCAGCGGTTTTGAGAATATCTTCAATGGGCCCCGTTAAAGCGGGGCGACGGCACTTAACGAAGCGAGTTTGAAGCGAATGCTCGAGAATCAGAAAATTCGGCCAGCACAGGTTATCGGTCCCCTCGGAGAGCCGCTGACCGTGGACAGCCTGCCCCCGGCGAACACGACCCGGTGGGTGGTGCGCCGCAAGGCGGAGGTCGTCGCGGCCGTCGCGGGCGGCTTGCTGTCGGTGGACGAGGCGTGCAAGCGCTACTCGCTGAGCCTCGAAGAGTTCACGAGCTGGCAGCGCGCCGTCGAGCGCAGCGGCATGCCGGGCCTCCGCGTGACCCGGATCAAGCATTACCGGGACGTCTACGAGCGCCAGCAGCGCTACTAAGCTGCCCCCACTCGTTACTGGAGGTTACCGAGCCGCAGATTTCTGCGGATAAGTGATCTTCGCCTAACCCTCAATCTGGACAGACCCTTGCGAATCCGGAACAACAATCCGGCATCGCGCGTCTTTCGATGCTCAAGGCCGCCGAGTGAGTTGGCGGCCGTGAACAGGAGGGAAGGCACATGGGTTTCATCGTTTGGCTGATCGTGGGCGGCATCATCGGCTGGCTTGCGAGCCTCATCATGCGCACCGACGCCCAACAGGGCATCATTCTCAATATTATCGTCGGCATCATCGGCGCTGTCATCGCCGGCCTCATTTTCGGCGGCGGCAACATCAACAGCTCCAATCCGCTCGACCTCACCAATATCCTGTGGTCACTGCTGGGCGCGGTCATCCTGCTTGCGATCGTGAACCTGATCCGCAGGGGAACAGTCCGCTAAAATCGGGACCGGCGTTCAAAGAAGGGCCGCGCGGCTTTCAGACCGCACGGCCCTTTTTCTTATTGAAGCTCGAACACCATCCCGAGCGTGACCTGGAGCTTCTGCTCGCCGGGCTCGATCTTCGTGTAGGACCGCTCGGCGGCAGCCATCATCGGCGCCGGCGGCGGTGCCGGCGGAGGCGCGTAATAGCCGCCGCTCTCGCTCACCGACACGACCCGGACCACACGCATGCCGAGCGAGCGCGCGTAGAGGTTTGCCCGCGCCTTTCCGGCCGCAACTGCCCTGGTGCGGGCCTCGTCGAGCGCCTCCTCCGGCTGCTCGATCGTCATGTTGGGCCCGCTGATCTGGTTGGCGCCCTCGCGCACCAGCGCATCCAGGATCTTGCCGCTGTTGCGGATGTCGCGGAAGCGGATCGTCACCTGGTTGGAGGCCGTGTAGCCGGTCAGCTGCGGCGACTGGTTTTCCGGATAGCGATATTCCGGGTTGAGGCTGATCGAGCTGGTCTGGATGTCGCGGTCCGCAATCCCCGCCGCCTTGATCGCCGCGATCACGCGATCCATCCGCTGGGCGTTGTCCTGGAGCGCTCCCGTCGCGGTGGACGAGCGGCTGACTACGCCGGCGCTGATGATCGCGAGGTCAGGGACCCGCGTCACCTCTCCCGTGACATTGATGTCGAGCCGCGTTCCGGTGATCGCCTGAGTCACCTGGCCCGTCGTCTGAGCGGCCGCGGGAACCGCGGGAACGGCCGCCCCGATCAGAAGCGCGGCAATAAGGTTCTTCATCGTCAATCCCTCGTTCAGTCCCATTGAAGCACCAGCCTGCCGTAACGATATTGGCTGGAAGGTGAACGGACTGAGGCGAGGCTAAGCCCGCCGGCCGGCAATCAAACGATAGATAGCGAGAATGACAAAGGCGCCGACGATGGCTGCGATGAAACCAGCACCTTCGCCATTTTCATACCAGCCGACGGCGTGGCCGAGCCAGCCAGCGACGAAGGCGCCCGCGATTCCGAGCAGGATGGTGACGAGGCAGCCGCCGGGATCGCGACCCGGCATCAGGAATTTCGCGATCGCGCCGGCGATGCCGCCGATGATGATCCACCACAGCCAGCTGTATGATTCCAACATTCCCGCTTCCCCTTTTGTCGTTGTCGGGCCAAAGGCGCCGGCCGGATTTAATCCGCGGCTGTTGAATGTGCCAACGCGCCTTCGCCGCTCAAGTGCCGCGCTTGGCAGAAAAGTGGTGGCAAAGAGCCGTGCAAGGCTCTCTGTTGCTCTTGGTGACTTATTCGCGTAATACAGCTGCCGTATAACGACCGCTTAGGGGGCGGCCAGTCGAAAGATGCTTGAAATGAACCGGGAAACGTCAATTCGCAGCTCCGATTCGGACACTGTCGTCGTGGTCGACGACGGTGCGCGCCGCCGCAAGCGGATCGCGATCATCGGAGCGGCGCTGGTCGCCGTTGCCGCGATCATCATCGCCCTGATGATGATGGGCGGGAAGGAAGAAGGCGCGGCGGGCAATGCTGCGCCGACGGCGCAGATCCCGACCGTGTCGGTCGCGGTTCCCGGGCATTCGTCCGTGGCGCGAGTCGTCACCGTCAGCGGCGCTCTCGCCGCCAAGCGCGACCAGCCGATCGGAATCGCCGGTCAGGGCGGCAGGGTCACCCGCGTCCTCGTCGATGCCGGGAGCTGGGTCGGCGCCGGGCAGGTCCTCGCGACTGTCGACCGGTCGGTTCAGTCCCAGCAGTCGGCACAGCAGGCGGCCCAGATCGCGGCGGCACGTGCCGATGCCGAGCTGGCCCAGAACAATTACGAGCGCGCGCTGGCTCTGGTCGACCGCGGATTCATTTCGAAGGCGGATCTGGAGGCGAAGAAAGCCGCCCGCGACGCCGCCAATGCGCAGGTGAGGGTGGCGCAGGCCCAGCTCGGCCAGACGCGCGCACAGATCGAGCAGCTCAACATCCGTGCGCCGACGAGCGGACTCATCCTTCAGCGCAACATCGAGGTCGGGCAGATCGTCAGCCCGGGCTCCGGGGATCTCTTCCGGCTCGCTCTCGGCGGCGCGATGGAGATGAGGGCGCAGGTCGCGCAGCAGGATATTTCATCGATCCACGTCGGCATGCCGGCGACGGTGACCCCGATCGGCGCGAACCAGAGCGTTGCCGGCAACGTCTGGCAGGTCTCGCCGGTGATCGATCCGCAGTCGCGTCAGGGTGAAGTCCGGATCGCCATCCCCTATTCCGCGGCAATCCGGCCGGGCGGCTTCGCCGAGGCGAAGATCACGGCGGGCGCGACGAGCGCTCCCTTGCTCCCCCAGAGCGCCGTGCTCAGCGATTCGAAGGGCAATTACGTCTACATCGTCAACCCGAAGAACGAGGTCGAGCGGCGCGACGTCACCATCGGCAACGTCGACAATCGCGGCGTGACGATTGCCCAGGGCCTGTCGGGCCAGGAGCGCGTCGTGCTTTCGGCCGGACCGTTCCTCAACCCGGGTCAGAAGGTGCACCCGCAGCTCAAGTCGATGGCAGCGGCCCTGGCGCAAGACAGCGAGTAAGCCTCAATGAACTTCCGCAACATCTCGGCGTGGTGCATCCGCAACCCGGTTCCGCCGATCGTCTTCTTCGTCCTCCTGCTCCTCGCCGGCCTCGTCGCCTTCGCGGGGATGCAGGTGAACAACAACCCGGATATCGATTTTCCCGCGGTTGAGGTCGACGTGTCCCAGCCGGGCGCGGCTCCGGCCGAGATGGAAATGCAGGTCACCCAGCGGATCGAAGCAGCGATCCGCGGAGTGAACGGAGTCGAGGAGATCGACAGCTCGGTCCGCGAGGGATCGAGCAGCACCTTCGTTCAGTTCCAGATCGGCACGCCGACCGACCGCGCGGTCAACGACGTTCGCAATGCGATCGCGCAGATCCGGAGCAACCTGCCGGAAGGAATCCTGGAGCCGCAGGTGACCCGGATCGACATCTCCGGCGACCCGATCTTCTACGCCGCCGGCGAAACCAGCGATATGAGCCTCGAGCAACTGAGCTGGTATGTCGACAATGACATCGCCAAGCAGCTGCTCGGCGTGTCCGGGGTCGCGGGCGTCGAGAGGCTGGGCGGCGTGGACCGGCAGATCCGGGTCATCCTCGATCCCGCCGCGCTCCAGGCGCAGGGAATCACGGCCGCCCAGGTCAATACGCAGCTGAGGCAGAGGAATCTCAACGCGCCGGGTGGGCGCGCCGAGATCGCCGGCTCGGAGCAGACGGTGCGCGTGCTCGGCAACGCTACCAACGCCTACGACCTTGGCCAGACGCAAATCGCGCTTCCCGGCGGTCGCTGGGTCAAGCTATCGGATCTCGGCGAGGTCAAGGACGCCTATTCCGAGCAGCGCACGATCGCCAAGATGAACGGCCGCCAGGTCGTCAGCTTCTCCGTGACGCGCGCGAAGGGCTCGTCGGAAGTCACCGTCTATGACGAAGCTTGGAAGACGCTCCACAAGATCGAAAAAGACGATCCGCGGATCAAATTCCGCGAGATCATCAACAACGTCGATTATACCAAGCAGCAGTACAAGTCGGCGATGGAGGGCCTCATCGAAGGCGCGGTCCTCGCAGTCTTCGTGGTCTTCCTCTTCCTTCGCGACATTCGCGCGACGTTGATCTCCGCGATTGCGATCCCGCTGTCGGCGATCCCAGCCTTCTGGTTCATGAGCCTGATGGGGATCACGCTCAACGGCCTGTCGCTGCTCGCGCTCAGCCTTGTCGCGGGCGTGCTCGTCGACGACGCGATCGTCGAGATCGAGAATATCGTCCGACACATGCGCATGGGCAAATCCGGCTATCAAGCGGCGATCGACGCCGCCGACGAAATCGGCCTCGCGGTGCTCGCCACGACCATGTCCATCGTGGCGGTGTTCCTTCCCGTCGCGCTGATGCCGGGCCTTACGGGTCAGTTCTTCAAGGCGTTCGGCTTCACCGTCGTCATCGCGGTGCTGATGAGCTTGCTCGTCGCGCGAATGATCACGCCGTTGATCGCCGCCTACTTCCTGCGCGCGCACGGCGTTCAGCCGCACGCGTCGGGCTGGGCGATGGACAAATATCTGGGCCTTCTGCGCTGGAGCCTCGACACGTCGACCGCGGAGACGCTGCGCGAGCGCCTCCCGGATGTCCGGTCGAAGATCCTTTACGTGCTGATCGGCGCGCTGCTCCTCGTGCTGTGCCTCCTCGCGCTGGTTGTCGGCGCAGTCGTCGCATTCAAGCTGGTTTCGATCGGTGGCGTTATTCCGAAGGTTTTCGCCTTGATACTCGCGTTGGTCGCCGGCGCGTTCGCATTCTACGGGGCGGGCAAGCTGCTGGGGATGCTGTCGCGTGTTTTCGGCGGCGGAATCGAAAATATGGTCGGCCACTGGGCGGCGTGGATGCGCGATCACCGAATCTGGATGATCGGTGTCGGCTTCGGCGCCTTCGCGCTCACCGGCGTGCTGTTCGCCACCTTGTCGATGACGTTCCAGCCGGCGATCAACTCCGACACGTCGCGTGTCGCGATCAACATGCCGCCGGGAGCGACGCTCAAGGAAACCGAGGCGGTGATCGATCGCGCCGCGCAGATCGTGAAGCAGGATCCCGACGTGGACCGGGTCTATGAGCGCGTGTTCGTGGGCAACGGCTTCCTCAACATCGGCCTGAAAGAGGACCGCAAGAAGACCAGCACCGAGTTCGAGCGGAAATGGACGCCCGCGCTCACCGCCATGCCCGACGTCCAGGCGAGCTTCATGAGCCAGGGCGGAGGCGGCCCGGGCGCCGCGCCGCGCGATATCATGCTCTATCTCGG
>DATMHP010000098.1:0-13568 GCA_035554875.1 Sphingomicrobium sp. | reverse complement strand
TGCCATTATCCTTGGCGATCGGCTTGGGCATGAAGGTCGCAGTCTTGCCGTACGCATGGGCGACCATGTGCACGACATATTTGTAGACCTGCATGCGGTCGGCGGTTTCGACCAGGCTTCCGTAGGTCAGGCCTAGCTCGTGCTGCGATGCGGCGACCTCGTGATGATGCTTGTCCATCGGCAAGCCCATCTCGAGCATTGTCGAAACCATCTCGCCGCGGATGTCCATGGCGCTGTCGACCGGAGCGACCGGGAAATAACCGCCCTTGGCGCGCGGCCGGTGAGCGAGGTTGCCGCCGTCATATTCGCGGTTGGTGTTGGTCGGCAGCTCGATGTCGTCGATGCGGTAACAGCTGGCGTTGTAGCTGTCCTCGAACCGCACGTCGTCGAACATGAAGAATTCGGCTTCCGGACCGACATAGATCGCGTCGCCGATGCCGGTTTGCTTGAGATAAGCCTCGGCGCGGGTGGCGGTGGAGCGGGGATCGCGGCCGTAAAGCTCGCCAGTCGACGGTTCGACCACGTTGCAGAACAGGATCATCATCGGCGTCGCGCTGAACGGATCGACATAGGCTGCGCCGAGGTCCGGCTTCAGGATCATGTCGGACTCATTGATGGCCTTCCATCCGGCAATCGAGCTTCCGTCGAACATGAAGCCGTCGGTCAGCTGGTCCTCGTCGACCACGCCGCTGGCCATGGTCAGATGCTGCCATTTGCCCTTTGGATCGGTGAAGCGAAGGTCGACCCACTCGATCTCCTCGTCCTTGATCCGCGAAAGGATCTTGCCTGCGTCCGCCATGTTGCGCTCCCTGGTGTTCTCGTTGCCGGTGCTTCGGATGAAAACCGCCGCGCCCGGGCGGCTGGTCAGCCGCTCGGGTGGCAGTCGCGAATCCGAAGCTTGGGATCGCGTTTTCGTTCGGGTCCGGTCCTAAATCCAGCCACCCGTGAACTTTTCACGCCGAAAGAAAAGGCCGGGACGGAGGACCGGCCCGGCCTTGTAGCTCGAGTTTGTGGCAGGTCTTATTTCTTCTGGCTGAGCAGCTGCTTCGCAACGCTCTGGGCGAGCGCCTTCGAGCCGCTCTTGGCCGCGCAGGTCGCCGTACCCGTGCCTTTCTGGCTGGCGAGGACGTTGGCGTTCACGCCGCAGACGTTGGCAGCGACACCCACCGGGACCTGAACGCTGATGGGAACGCTGAGGTTGTTCAAGGCGGCGATCTGGTCGTTGTTCAGGAAGTTGTTGAGGATCGAAACATCCTGCACGGTGACCGTGACCAGGCCCTGCGAGGTGTTGATCTGTGCGGCGGCCGGAGCTGCAATGGCCGCTGTTCCGAGCGCAGCTGCAATCATAAGTGTACGCATTTCACTTCTCCCGTTTGTCAAAAGCAGCGGCGGGCACAACAAATGCGTGCCCGCCACTCTCAGTGCGTCAACAACGCGGGATTTACCCTTTGGGGTCAGATGGTTGCGACGAGCGGCCCGGAATTCGTGACCGCTTCGCTTCGTTCATCTCTCCTACAGATTTCCGGTCAGGAGCAGGATGATGACGATGATCAGGATGATCCCGAGAAGCCCGGACGGACCATAGCCCCAGCCGGAGCTGTAGCCCCAGCGCGGAAGCGCTCCGATGAGGAGCAGGATAACGAGAATGATGAGAATTGTGCCAAGCACGGCCGTTCCTCCTACATTTTGTTTTCAGTCGGGTGCGTAACGAGCGTGAGGCAGGGCGGTTGCGCCGCCGGCGCACGCCACCCCGGGCCATCTTCGAGATTCATGAACGAACCTTCCGGAGCCGATCACGTTCTTGTCACGCTGGCGCGCCTAGGGGCAGCGCATGTCCAGCGCAGGAGTGACCGCAATGACAAAGACTCCCCTAGTCCTTGCCGCGACTTTCGCAGCATCTCTTCCAGGTCAGGGCATTGCCCAGCCGGCGATCGACTCGACCGGGCTTCCGCCGGATCTGGCGCCGATCAGCCGCGAACAGGCCTTGCAGCGTGCGGATTCGCTCTTCGCGCAACTGGACCTGAACCACGACGGCATGGTGACGAGAGACGAGGCGATGCAGGCAACGGCGCAACTGAAGGCGGAGCGGCAGGCCACCGACAGGGATGTGGCGCCCGGCATCGGCGGTCATACGGCGCGATTCATGGCGCACCGGTTCGCAGAAGCGCAATCGATTACACCTCAGCAATTCGAACAGGCCATGCTCGATCATTTCGACAGGATGGATGTGGACCAAAACGGCATCCTGTCCACCGGGGAGCGTGAGCAGGCGAGGGCGGCGAGGAAGCAGCATCAGTAAATTCGGCGTTGCGCCGCGATCAGCATCCTCAAGAGCATTGCGACGGGGCGCGGCACGCCAACCTTCCCCTCGAGCCACAGGCTCACAGCCGAGCGCGAGACTCCGATCGCATTCGCAAGGTCCGCCTGGGTTCGGTAGCCGAGGCTCCGCATCGCCGATTTCAGCTCGTCCGGCGACATCGACGCGAGCCGCTCGTCCTTGGGCCGGTCGGGGCTAGATGGCATCGGCGCCCCTGTCGCCCGTGCGGATGCGCACCGCCTCGTCGATTGGAAGGACGAAAATCTTGCCGTCGCCGATTCGGCCGGTCCGCGCGGCCTGGGTGATTGCCTCGATAACATTTTCGACGAGAATGTCCTCGACGACGACCTCGACTTTCACCTTCGGGAGGAAATCGATGACATATTCGGCGCCGCGATAGAGTTCCGTATGGCCCTTCTGCCGGCCGAAGCCCTTCACTTCCGTGACCGTGATTCCGGAGACGCCGATCTCGTGGAGCGCGTCTTTGACGTCGTCGAGCTTGAACGGCTTGATCACCGCTTCGATCTTCTTCACGCCCAACCTCATCTTTGGCGGTCGTCAGCTAATGCCCAATCGCCGCCGCATTTGAAAGGCACAGCGCGCGCCTCATGGATAAAGCGATCATTCTTTCGGCGGGGCAGGGCAGCCGTCTCGGTCACCTGGTCGACGATCGGCCCAAGTGCCTGATCGAGTTCGGCGGCCGGACTTTGCTCGATCGTCAGCTCGACACGCTTGCGGCCAACGGAGTCGGCGAGGCGGTCGTGGTGACCGGCTTCCACGATGATATGGTCAACGCTGCGGTAGCGCGACGTAGCGGCGGACCGAAGGTTCGGACGATCTACAATCCGTTCTTCAAGGTCGCCGATAATCTCGGCTCGCTGTTCATGGCGCGCGAGGAGCTCGTCGGCGACTGCCTCGTGTGGAATGGCGACACGTTGGTTTCCGATGCGCTGATGGAACGAGTTGTCGGCAATGACCGCGCGGGCATCTGCGTCACCATCGACCGCAAGGACGGCTATGACGAGGATGATATGAAGGTCGTCGTCGATGCCGACGGGCGGCTTCGAGCGATCGGCAAGCGAATCAGCAAGGGTGTGAACGGCGAGTCGATCGGGCTTCTCGCCTTCCGCTCCGGCGGCGCAGAGCGCTTCCGCGAAGCAATCGAGCGCGACATCCGTGCGCCGGAGGGCACGACCATCTGGTATTTGCGTGTCATCCACCACCTCGCCGAGACTTCGGAAGTGTGGACCTTCGACATCAATGGCGAAGAGTGGGGCGAGGTGGACTTCCCCGAGGACGTGGAGCGCGCCCGGGAGCTGGTCGCTCGCTGGGATTCGGCGAGAGGCTCCGCAGCCGCATAGAGACCGAAGCTCCACAACGGCCGAATCATTCCGAATTGAGGATGTTTCGCGGCACCCCCAAATGCGACGCGCGTTAGTAACCCTGAATGGGCGACATTTCGGAGATGGACGCTAGAGCTGCGGCGGACCGCGGCGACGACAGCGATGAGGCGGTAAGCGAGCTTCAATGCCGCGAGCTGTTCCGAAACATTCGCGAGGGCTTCTTCGTGGGCGAAATCGTCCGCGACGACTGCGGCCACGCGATCGATTTTATCTTTCGCTCGATCAATGCCGCCTTCACCGACCAGACCGGGCTCACTGCGGATGAGGCGATCGGCCGCCGGGTAACGGATGCGATCCCGGGCCTTCAGCGCTTTCTCATCGAAACCTACGGGAAGGTGGTCGACACAGGGCGATCCGCAGCTTTCGAGGTCGAGATCCCGGCGCTTGCCAACCGATCGTACGAAGCCCGCGCGCATTCCCTGGGCGGCGAGCGGTTCGCGGTCCTCTTTCTCGAGATCACAAGGCGCAAACGCGCCGAAAAGGCGCTCGAGGAAAGCCGCACCATGCTCTCCGACATCGTCGAGACCGTCGACCAGATCGTCTGGTCCGCTCGTCCCGACGGCTATCACGACTTCTTCAACCGCCGTTGGTACGAATTTACCGGATCCGAGCCCGGCACATCGGAAGGCGACGACTGGGCAAACTTCTTCCATCCCGACGATCGCGCCCGGACCTTCGAGCGCTGGAAGCACAGCCTCGCAACCGGCGAGCCCTACGAGATCGAGTATCGGGCGCTCCACCGATCCGGCGAATACCGCTGGCTGCTTGGGCGCGCCCATCCGGTGCGGAACGAAGCGGGCAAGATTATCCGCTGGATGGGCACGGGCACCGATATCGAGGATGCCAAGCGCGCCGAGGCATCGCTCCGCGCGAGTGAAGAGCAGTTCCGCACCATGGCGGACTCCCTGCCGCAATTGGCTTGGATGGCCGATCCGCAGGGCTGGATTTATTGGTACAACCGGCGCTGGTACGAATATACCGGGACGACACTCGAGGAGATGGAAGGCTGGGGCTGGCGCAAGGTGCACCATCCCGACCACGTAGCGCGCGTTGTCGAGCGAATCCAGCAGGCCTGGACCAGCGGCGAGCCCTGGGAGGATGTCTTCCCATTGCGGGGCGCCGACGGCGAGTACCGGTGGTTCCTTTCGCGCGCGGTTCCGATCCGCGATGCCGACGGCAGGATCAAATGCTGGTTCGGTACCAACACGGACATCACCGAACAGCGCAAGATCGAGGAGTTCCAGCAGCTCCTCATCCGGGAGATCAGCCATCGCGTGAAGAACAGCCTGGCGCTGGTCTCGGCGCTACTCCACCTTCAGGCGCGCAACCTGCCCGAGGAGTCGAAGGCCGCGATCGAGGATGCGGCGACGCGGGTCCATACGGTCGCTGCCGTGCACGACCAGCTTTTCCGGCAAAGCGATGCGCGGGAAATCGACCTGAAGCCGTTCCTGTCCAACCTCGTCTCGGCGATAGCCGCGTCGGCGCCCGAGCATGAGATGATCACGGAAATCGAGCCTGCGTCGGTTTCCGCCGACATGGCGGTGCCGATCGGCCTGCTCATCAACGAGCTCGTCACCAACGCTTTCAAATATGCCTATCCGGATGAAGGCGACGGCAAGATCTGCGTCACCGGCGTCCACACCGCAGGCCATTGCTACCGACTGGAAGTTCGCGATCGCGGGCAGGGCTTGCCTGAAGGTTTTTCACTCGAACGCCAAGGCACGAGTCTTGGAATGCGGATCCTCACCAGCCTGTCCAAGCAGCTAGGAGGCACGCTTAAGATCGACTCGGCAGAGCCTGGCACATGTTTCGCGTTGGACTTTGCGCTTCGGCAGCCGCGGCCGCTCCTTCAGTAGAAGGCTCAGGCGTAAGGCGGCTTGTCGAGGCCCTTCGGGCTCTTCGTGAAAATCTCGCAGCCGGTCTCGGTGATGCCGATCGAATGCTCGAACTGCGCCGAAAGCGAGCGGTCGCGAGTCACGGCCGTCCAGCCGTCGTCGAGCAGCTTCACGTCGGCACGGCCGATGTTGATCATCGGCTCGACGGTGAAGATCATTCCCGGCTTCAGCTCCGGCCCAGTCCCGGGCCGGCCCGCATGGATCACCTCGGGACTGTCGTGGAACAGCCGGCCGACGCCATGGCCGCAAAAGTCACGGACGACGCTGTAGCGGTTCTTCTCGGCATGGGTCTGGATCGCATGGGCAATGTCGCCGAGGCGATTGCCCGGCTTCGCCTGTTCCAAGCCGAGCATCAGGCATTCGTAGGTGATGTCGACCAGCCGCCGCGCCTTGATCGGAACGTCGCCGACCAAATACATCCGGCTGGTGTCGCCATGCCAGCCGTCGACGACCGGAGTAACGTCAATGTTGACGATGTCGCCGTCCTTGAGGACTCGATCGCCGGGAATGCCGTGGCAGACGACGTGGTTGATCGACGTGCAGCAGCTGCGGGTGAAGCCGCGATAGCCGAGAGTCGCAGGCACGCCGCCGCCTTCGACGGTCATCCGGTAGACGATCGCATCGAGCTCGTCGGTCGTCACTCCGGGAACGACATGCGGCACCAGCGCGTCGAGGATCTCGGCTGCGAGGCGTCCGGCGCGGCGCATGCCGGCGAAGCCTTCCGCGCCGTGGAGCTTGATCACACCGTTGCGGGCTTCGACCCGATCGTCGGCGGCAACTGCGATATATTGAGTCATGCGCACTAAATAGGCATTCGGGGGCGAGAAGTCACCGGAGGCGTGCTGTTGGCCGCGACATCGAAAATCTGGACTGCCGCCCTGATCGTCATCGGCGACGAAATCCTGTCCGGCCGTACCGAGGACAAGAATATCGCCCAGGTTGCCCGCTGGCTGAACAGGCAGGGAATTCGCCTGCTCGAGGTCCGTGTCGTCCCCGATCAGGAGGAGGCGATCGTCGCGGCCGTGAACGCGCTCCGCCCGGAACATGATTATGTGTTCACGACGGGCGGGATCGGTCCGACACATGACGACATCACCGTGGATTCGATCGCTGCAGCCTTCGGTGTGCCGGTAATCGTCCATCCCGAAGCGCGGCGTGTGCTGGAGGATTATTATCGCGACCGTCCGCTCGGCCTGACCGAAGCGCGCCTCAGGATGGCGCGGGTCCCCGAAGGCGCCGAGCTGATCCCCAATCCGACGTCCGGTGCGCCGGGCGTGAAGATGGGCAACATCTATATCCTCGCCGGCGTGCCGAACATCGCCGCGTCCATGCTCGAGGCGCTTGACGGAACGCTCGAGGGCGGGCGGCCGATGGTCTCGGTGACGGTTCGCGCCCATGCGGCGGAAAGCGATGTCGCCAGTCTGCTGAAAGAGGTTCAGGACGAGCATCCCGGCGTGGCGATCGGCAGCTATCCGTTCTACCGGCAGGGAAATTTCGGAGCCGACTTCGTGGTTCGGTCCGACGACGAAGAGCTCGCCGAGGCCTGCGCGAACGAGCTTCGCCGGCGCCTTGAAGACGCCCACATAGAGGTTGCCGACGAGGCTTGAGCTGTGGCAGTGGCCGCGCGCCAGGCGGGTATGATGTAATGGTAGCCTGTCAGCTTCCCAAGCTGAACGCACGGGTTCGATTCCCGTTACCCGCTCCAGAACCGACATGCCGGGGGCATGTCGGTTCTGGAGCGCACGCCCAAAGAGCCGGGCGACACTTTCCTTCGCTGAAAACGCCACTAAACAACCGCTCGTGGGGGTCTTCACAGGAAAGCTGAAACGGGTCGACGCGGACCACCTGAAGGGTGTGCATTTCCGCTATTTCGACTTCGTGATGGTGGCCTTCGTGGTCGTCCTTCTCCTGTCCAACGTCATCGGCGCGGAGAAGCGCTCGGTCGTCGACTTGCCGGGCGTCGGCCTCTGGCCCTTCGGCGCCGGCATCCTGTTCTTCCCCGTCTCCTATGTCATCGACGACATTCTGACCGAAGTTTACGGCTTTGCCCGTGCCCGCCGCGCGATCTGGGCGGGATTTGCAGCGCTGCTCTTCATGGGCGTGATGGAATGGACGGTCGTCCATCTGCCCGTCGCCGAAGGTTGGACGGGGCAGGCGGCTTATGAGCGCGTGTTCGGCTCCGGCTGGAGGATTATCCTCGCGTCCCTGACGGCCTTCTTCGTCGGCGACTTCCTCAACTCGGTTGTGCTCGCGAAGATGAAGATCTGGACCGACGGCAAGTATCTCTGGACCCGGACCATTGGCAGCACGATCATCGGTGAAGGCGCCGACAGCCTGATCTTTTATCCACTTGCTTTCTATGGAATGGCGGACTGGCCGCTGACGGTCCTCGGCGAAGTGATGCTCAGCCAGTTTATCCTGAAGGTGAGCTGGGAAGCGATCCTGACGCCTGTCACTTATGCCGTGGTCGGCTGGCTGAAGCGCCACGAGGGCGTCGATATCTACGACCGCCGCACGGATTTCACGCCGTTCACGGCCGACATTTAAGCTGGTTTTGGTCGGCGATTGAGATTCGCCTTATCTTGCGCCAAGCTACTGACGTGAATTGTGGGCGGCTCGGCGTATGACGAAACAGCACCTCGACAGCGGATTCGATAAGCCGAAAGCGCAGGCGCCGCGGAAAAGCGTACGTGTGCCGATCAAGGCGATGGTGAAGCTTCGCCGCCGCGGCCACCACAATTTCACCGTCAAGGTCTACGACCTGTCGCGCGAGGGATGTAAGCTCGAATTCCTCGAGCGGCCCGAGCTGGACGAGACGGTCTGGGTGAAGTTCGAGGGCCTCGAGCTCCTCAAGGCGACGGTCTGCTGGCTCGACGGACAATCCGTCGGAGTGGAATTCGAGCGGCCCATTCATTCCGCCGTCTTCGACCATATCGTCAGCCGCCTGGGCTGAACTTCTTCCCCTGCGCCGGCGTTCGGAACATTCCCGTTTCGTGTTGATTTAGTAAGCACCCTTATTATATAGGCGCCTCATGGAGGACCTCCTGTTCGAAATCAACGAGACCGCGCGCGCCATCCGGCGCCTGTTCGATCAGCGCGTCTCCACGATGGGCGTTACCCGATCGCAATGGCGTGTTCTTGCCCGACTGAAGCGTGAGCCGAACCTGCGGCAGGTGGAGCTCGCGGAGCGCCTGGACATGGAGCCGATCACTTTGTGCCGGATCGTCGACAGGCTGGAGGAAGCAGGGCTGGTGGAGCGGAAGACCGATCCGTCGGACCGGCGCGCCTGGCTGCTCGAGCTGACCAGCAAGGCGGACCCGGTTGTCAAACAGCTTCGTGGCGTCGCCCGGGGCATTGCGGAAGAGGCGATGGACGGAATCAAGAACGGGGATCTTCGGGAATTGCAGGATCAGCTTGCAGCGATTCGCTCAAATATCGCGCGTTCGGTTGAACAGCGCGGGAAGGCGGTGCGCGAATGAACAAGATGAAAACCGAAACGGCCGAACGCGCTGCTACACCTGCTGAAACGCCCGAAGAAGCCGCGGCAATCGCCAAGGAGACCCGCAAGGCGCGGAAGGCGAAGCAATCGCGCCTTCGCACAATCCTCATGCTGGTCGTCCCGGCGCTGCTGGTGATTATCGGCGCTTATCTGTGGCTCGCCAGCGGCGGCTCGGAATCGACCGACAATGCTCAGGTGAAGACTGACATCGTTTCCGTCACCGCGCAGGTGACTGGCCCGGTCGTGGAAGTCGGCGTTCAGAATGGCAATCATGTGAAGCAGGGCGACGTCCTGTTCCGGATCGATCCGGCTCCGTTCAGGGTCGCTCTCGAACAGGCCGAGGCGCAGCTCGCCGCCGCCCGGCTGCAGACGACGCAGCTCAGGACCCAAGCGGCGGGAACCGGTGCCGACATTACCGGCGCGCAGGCCAATCTTGCCATCAAGCAGAACGCGCTCGACCGTCAGTCAGCGCTTCTGAAGCAGGGCTTCACCACACGCTCCGACTATGACGACGCGCTTAACGAGGTGAAGACTGCGGAAACGCAGCTTGCCGACGCGCGGGCGCGGGCGGCGAATGCCAATGCGGCGATAGCTCCCGGCCAGCAGCCCTCGATTGCCCAGGCGCAGGCAGCGGTGGACAAGGCGAAGCTGGATCTCGAGCGGACCGTCGTCCGTGCGCCTATGTCAGGTGAGGTCGCCAACGCCGACCGGCTCCAGATCGGCACGCAGATCGTCTCGGGCGTCGGCGCAGTATCGATCGTCCACAGCAATAACGCGTGGGTCGAAGCCAATTTCAAGGAGAACCAGTTGACGGACATGCGCCCGGGCCAGTCGGTCACGGTCAAGATCGACGCTTATCCTGGCGACAAGTTCAAGGCCCATGTCGAAAGCATTGGCGCCGGCACAGGGAGCGAATTCTCGCTGCTCCCGGCGCAGAATGCGAACGGCAACTGGGTCAAGGTGACCCAGCGCGTGCCGGTGCGGATCGCATTTGACGGGACCCCGTCGAAGCCGATGATCGCCGGCCTCTCGGCAGTCGTTTCGGTCGACACCGACTAGGCCGGCACTCGATGGCCACGGCTCTTACCGCCGTTCATCCGCTGCCGTCGGGGCAGAGGCTGATCGTCACCATCGGCGTGATGACGGCGGTGCTCCTGCAGGTGCTGGACACCACCATTGCGAACGTTGCGCTGCCGCACATGCAGGCAAGCCTCGGCGCCACCCAGGAATCCATCAACTGGGTCCTGACCAGCTACATCATCGCCTCGGCGATAGCGCTGCCGATGAGCGGCTGGCTAGCGGACCGAATTGGACGGAAGCGACTGTTGCTCATTTCGGTGGTCGGTTTCACCGTCGCCTCGACGTTGTGCGCGATGGCAACCTCGCTTCCGGAAATGGTCGCTTTTCGGGCGGTGCAGGGCGTCAGCGGCGCCTTCATCGTCCCATTGGCGCAAGCGACTCTGTTCGACATCAACCCGCGCGAAAAGCACGGCCAGGCCATGGCCCTGTTCGGGGGCGGCGTGATGATCGGTCCGATCCTGGGACCCGTTCTCGGTGGTTGGCTGACCGACAGCTACAACTGGCGCTGGGTGTTCCTCGTCAACCTCCCCGTCGGAGTGCTTTGCTTCTTCCTGATGACGGCGTTCATGCCGACGACGGACACACACAAGCGCCGCTTTGACCTGTTCGGCTTCACTTTGCTCGCGGTCGCGCTGGGCGCGCTGCAATTGTTCCTGGACCGCGGCCAGCAGCAGGACTGGTTCGACAGCTGGGAAATCATCATCGAGATGGGCGTCGCGATCGCCGGATTCTGGATGTTCCTCGTCCACACGATCACGTCCGATCATCCTTTGTGGGACCGGGCGATGTTCGCCGACCGCAATTTCGCGAGCGCTTTGGTGTTCATGGTGATCACTGGCGTGCTGCTTCTCGCGGGTCTCGCCCTGCTGCCGCCGCTGCTCCAGAATCTGTACGGCTATTCCGTCCTTCAGTCGGGCTTCCTGACCGCGCCGCGCGGGGTGGGGACCTTGATGTCCATGCTCATCGCCGGGCGTCTCACTAGCAAGATGGACGCGCGAATCCTGGTCGCCATCGGCGTCGTGCTGATGGGCATTTCGCTGTGGATGATGACCGGTTTCGCGATCGACCAACCGTCGAGGCCGGTGATCGTCAGCGGTGTGGTCCAGGGCCTTGGGCTTGGCCTGATCTTCGTCCCGCTGCAGACGCTGGCCTTCGCCACGCTTCCGGCACGCGACCGGACGACCGGCGCGGCGCTTCTGAATCTTGCGAGGAACGTCGGAGGCTCCGTCGGAATCTCGATCGTCAGCTTCCAGCTCGTGCGGATGACTCAGGTCGCCCACGCCGACATGGCCGCCCACATCACCGACAGCATGATCCCGACGCTCGACCCGAACGTGCTTGCCACTTTCGGCAATCAGGCGACGTCGATCGCGGCCTTCATCAATGCCGAGATTACGCGGCAGGCGCTGTTCATCGCCTATCTCGACGACTTCAAGCTGATGATGTGGGTCAGCTTCTTCGTTCTTCCGCTGCTTCTGCTGATGCGCAATTCGCGTAAGGCGGACGATACGCCGCTGGTGCTAGACTAAGGATAAAGTTCGAGAGCGGAAGCAAGATCGGCGATCAAATCGTCCGGATCCTCGAGCCCGATCTGTAGCCGGACCAGCGGCCCGCCCCAATCGGGAGCGCTCGCGGTCCGCGTCGGCTCGGCGGGTGTGGCGAGGCTTTCGAAACCGCCCCAGCTGTAGCCGATGCCGAACAGGTCGAGGCTGTCGATCAGCCGGTCGCGCGCGGCGGAGTCGCCGCCATTCAACGCGAACGAGAAGAGTCCGGCCGAGCCTTTGAAATCGCGCGTCCAATATTCGTGGCCGGAGCAGCTTTCGAAGGCAGGGTGAAGCATTCGTGCGACCTTCGGTTGCTCGGCCAGCCAGTGCGCGACCTTCAGCGCGCTTTCCTCGTGGCGTTTCAGCCTGACGGAGAGGGTTCGAAGCCCGCGGGCGGTCAGCCATGCGTCGTCCGGCGCGGCGGCGTGACCGAAGTCCCAGGTCGCGCGCTGCACGCGCTCGTACCAATCGGCGTTGGCGGTGATCGAGCCGAGCAGAAGGTCGGAATGGCCACCGACATATTTGCTCAGTGCCTGGATGCTGATGTCGACGCCGTGCGAAATGGCCGGGAAGAGGAGGGATGTCGCCCACGTATTATCGAGCAAAGTGACGATTCCCCGCCGCCGCGCCATCGCGCAGACCCCCGGCACGTCCTGCACCTCGAATGTCTGCGACCCCGGGCTTTCGAGGAAGATGGCGCGGGTCTTGTCGCCGAGTAGCGCCTCCAGTTCATCCGCGCTGGCGAGGGGATCGTAGTAGCGCGTCGAAATCCCGAACCGCTTCAGGACGACATCGCAGAAGCGGCGGGTAGGGCCGTAGACGCTGTCGACCATCAGCAGCTCGTTGCCCGTCTCGAGCACGGCAATCAGCGCGGCGGTGACTGCTGCTAGCCCAGTCTCGGCCAACGCCGTTCCGGCTGCGCCCGGCTCCAGCTCGGTCAGCGCCTCCGCGAGCGCCCATTGGGTCGGCCAGCCGTGGAGGCCGTAATAATATTTGCCGAGTCCCGGTGCGGCCGCCCGAAGCTCGGCGACATCGTCGAACAGGATCGTCGAGCCGCGGTCGACCGGCGGGTTGACCAGCTTGCCGCGCCATCCCGTGCGGCGGCCGCCGGTGACGAGCTTTGTGTCGAGCTTCTTGTCCTGTGCCATGTCCGGCCCTTATGGCCTTTGCGAGCCATGGGCCAGATAGCGATCAAGGTTACTCCGCGTTCGGCAAAGCCCGGGATCGGCGGTTGGCGCGAAGGCGCAGACGGGCGCGAGGAGCTCGAAATTCGAGTTGCCGAGGCGCCGGCCGACGGAGCCGCCAATACCGCCATCGAGAAGCTGGTGGCGAAGGCCCTTGGGCTCAGCCGTTCGGAAGTGACGATCATTTCCGGGCACTCGAGCCGCCACAAGCGCGTTGGCGTGCCGTTCGACCTGGATGAAGTTCGGCGCCGCCTCGGTGCCTGAGCGGGAGAAGGAATATGCGGAAGCGGCGTCTTGGAACCGGCGGACCGGAAGTTTCGGCAATCGGCCTCGGCTGCATGGGAATGAGCGAATTCTACGGAAGCGGCGACGAGCAGGAGTCGATCGCGACCATCAACCACGCGCTCGATCAGGGCGTCTGTTTTCTCGACACGGCCGACATGTACGGCTCCGGCCGCAACGAAGAGCTTGTCGGCCGCGCGATCCGCAACCGTCGCGACGACGTCTTCCTCGCGACGAAGTTCGGCAATGTGCGCGGCCCCAACGGTGAGTTCATGGGCGTCCGCGGCGATCCTGAATATGTGGCGCAGGCGTGCGATGCGAGCCTGCAGCGTCTCGGGGTCGACGTCATCGATCTCTATTATCA
>DATMHP010000097.1:0-16725 GCA_035554875.1 Sphingomicrobium sp. | reverse complement strand
GGCATGCTCACCAACTGGAAGACGATCTCCAACTCGATCAAGCGCTTCAAGGCTTTGGAAGAGCAGCTGGCGGGCGACACCACCGGCCTCACCAAGAAGGAAGTGCTGCAGCTGACCCGCGAGCGCGACAAGCTCGAGAAGAGCCTCGGCGGAATCCGCGACATGGGCGGCCTGCCCGACATCATGTTCGTGATCGACTCCAACAAGGAAGAGCTGGCGATCAAGGAAGCCAATGTGCTCGGCATTCCTGTGGTCGCAATCCTGGATTCGAACAGCGACCCGAGCGGAATCGCTTTCCCGGTCCCGGGCAATGACGATGCCAGCCGCGCGATCCGCCTCTACTGCGACGCCGTCGCGGCCGCGGTGAACGCGGGCCGCACCGGTCAGGCGCAGTCGAAGGGCGAGGACGTCGGCGAAATGGCCGAGCCGCCCGCCGAGCCAGCGCTGGAAGCGTAAGCAACCACATCAATTTGACTGGACCCCGGCCTTCGCCGGGGAACGAGAGGAAGTAAAATGGCTGAGATCACCGCCGCCACCGTGAAGGAACTTCGCGAGCGCACCGGCGCCGGCATGATGGACTGCAAGAAGGCGCTGGCCGAGACCAACGGCGATATGGAAGCCGCGGTCGACTGGCTGCGCGCCAAGGGCCTTGCCGCCGCTGCCAAGAAGGCCGGCCGCACGGCTGCCGAAGGTCTCGTCGGGGTGGCCGTTGAGGGAACTCGCGGCGCCGTCGTCGAGATCAACTCGGAAACCGACTTCGTCGCCAAGAACGAGAAGTTCCAGGACTTCGTCCGCAACATCGCGCAGATCGCGCTGCAAACCGGCGGAAACGTCGAGGACCTGCTCGCCGCCGGTTATCCCGGCGGTGGCACGGTCGAGGAAGTGCTGACCAACAACATCGCGACGATCGGCGAGAACCAGTCGGTCCGCCGCGCGGCCGTCGTTGAAGTCGCCGAAGGCGCCGTCGTCAGCTACGTCCACAATGCCGCGGCTCCGGGCCTCGGCAAGATTGGCGTGCTCGTCGCGCTCGAAGGCTCGGCTCCGGCGGAAACCCTGCAGGGCCTCGGCAAGCAGCTGGCGATGCATATCGCGGCGGCCAATCCGCTGGCCCTCAATGCCGAGGATCTCGACCCGGCGCTGATCGAGCGTGAGCGCTCGATCGCCCAGGAGAAGGCCAACGAGAGCGGTAAGCCGGCCAACATCGTCGAGAAGATGGTCGAAGGATCGATGGCGAAGTTCCGCAAGGAGCATTCGCTGGTCAGCCAGCTGTTCGTCATGGACAACAAGACGCCGGTCGCCGACGTCGTTGCCCAGGCGGCGAAGGAAGCCGGCGCTCCGATCAAGCTCGCCGCGTTCGTCCGCTTCCAGCTTGGTGAAGGCATCGAGAAGAAGCAGGAAGACTTCGCTGCGGAGGTTGCGGCTGCAGCCGGCGCAAAAAAGGACGAGCCGGTCGCCTGAAGAAGGGACCGGAGTGAAAAGGAAGGGCGGGGCTTTGGCTCCGCCCTTTTTCTATGTGAGCTTCGCGGCTTCGGGGCTGGCCGGGACAGGGAAGCTCTCGCTGCTATCGACTTGTGACCAAGGCAGTTGGAAAATGGAGCGGGCGCGCTAAAGCGTGTCCGCCGTTTTGCATGTGAAGGACTGACCGCCCCATGACCCGCCCGCGCTTCAACCGGATCCTGCTGAAGCTCTCTGGCGAAGCCTTGATGGGGCAGGGGCAGTTCGGGATCGATCCCGCTGCGGTCGATGGCCTCGCCAGCGAGATCAAGGCGGCCAAGGAAAAGGGCCATGAGCTTTGCCTGGTTGTCGGCGGCGGGAATATCTTCCGCGGGATGGCCGCTGCCGCGAAAGGCTTCGACCGCGCGAGCGCCGATTATATGGGGATGCTGGCGACGGTCATGAACGCGCTCGCGCTCCAGAATGCGCTCGAACGGCAGGGCGTCGATACGCGGGTTCTCTCGGCGATCCCGATGGCGAGCGTGTCCGAGCCCTACATTCGCCGCCGCGCGCTTCGGCACCTGGAGAAGGGGCGGATCGTCCTGTTCGCCGCGGGGACAGGCAACCCCTATTTCACGACCGATACGGCGGCTGCGCTTCGGGCGGCCGAGATGGGCTGCGATGCCCTGTTCAAAGGCACCAGCGTTGACGGCGTGTACACCGCCGACCCGAAGAAGGTTTCCGGCGCAAAGCGCTACGACAAGCTCAGCTTCCACCGGGTGCTGAGCGACGACCTGAAAGTCATGGATGCCGCCGCCGTCGCCCTGTGCCGCGACAACAATATTCCGATCGTCGTCTTCAACGTCCGCCAGCCCGGAAACCTCGCGCAGGTGATCGAGGGCCGCGGAACGGCGACCATCGTGCAGAACGAGGAGTAAATCGATGACCACGACCATGGATAAATCCGACCTTCAGCGCCGGATGCACGGTGCGGTCGATGCATTGAGGCACGACCTTTCGGGTCTCCGGACAGGCCGCGCCTCGATCGCGCTGCTCGATACCATCCATGTTGAGGTGTATGGCGCCAACATGCCCTTGAACCAGGTGGCGACGGTTTCGGTACCGGAGCCGCGGATGCTGTCGGTGCAGGTGTGGGACCGCTCGAACGTGCAGCCAGTCGAAAAGGCGATCCGTTCCGCGAACCTCGGCCTCAACCCGGTGACGGACGGGCAACTGATCCGGCTTCCGATCCCGGACCTCACGGAGGACCGGCGCAAGGAGCTTGCGAAGCTCGTCGGTCAATTTGCGGAAAAAGCGAAGATCGCCGTCCGCAATGTCCGCCGCGACGGGATGGACCAGCTCAAGCAGGACGAGAAGAAGCACCAGATCAGCGAAGACGAGCACAAACGGCTCGAGCATGACGTGCAGAAGATGACCGACGACACGATCAAGGAAATCGACGAGCTCTCGGCCGCCAAGGAAAAGGAAATCCTCGGCCAGTGAACTCCTCCAGCGCCGCCGCAGCGGAGGGGGCAGCAGCGCTCAAGGGGGGCGGCGCGTCCGTCCCACGGCATGTCGCCATCATCATGGACGGGAATGGCCGCTGGGCGAAGCAGCGGGGGCTACCGCGCGCAGCCGGCCACAAGGCGGGAGCGGAGTCGGTCCGCCGCGCGCTTCAGACCGCAGCCGACGCCGGCGTCGAGGTGCTTACGCTCTATGCCTTTTCCTCCGAGAACTGGCGCCGCTCGGACGAGGAGATTTCCGATCTCAAGGGCCTCATGCGCTATTATGTCGAGAAGGAGCTGAACCGCCTGCTCGACGAGCGGGTGAAGCTCCGGCTGATCGGCGATTATCGCGCGTTCGGACCCGAGATGACCCGGCTCCTCGACAATGCCGTTGAGAAGACGGCCAACAATGACCGTCTCACGCTCGTCGTCGCCCTCAACTATGGGTCCCAGCAGGAGATCGCCAAGGCCGCGGCGAAAGCCGCATCGACAGGCGAGGTGACGCCGGAGACCATCAACAGTAATCTGGAAACAGCCGGCCTGCCGCCGCTCGACCTGTTGATCAGAACATCGGGCGAAGTCCGGCTCTCCAACTTCCTGCTGTGGCAGGCGGCCTATGCCGAGCTTTTGTTCACTCCGGTGCTTTGGCCCGATTTTGACGAGGCGGCTCTCAACGACGCACTCGAGCAGTTCGCGGCGCGGCAGCGGCGGTTCGGCGGCCGATGAGCGAGCTTGCCATCCGGACGATCAGCGGCGTCGCGATGGTCCTGATCGCGCTCGCGGCCGTTGTCCTCGGTGGCTATGCATTCGCGGTCCTTGCGGCGGCGGTAGCCACCGCGGTTTTCTATGAATGGACCCGGCTGACGAAGGGCTGGGGCCCGGCCTGGTACATCGCCGGATTCCTCTACGCTGCGGTTGCAGCCCTCGCGCTGCTATGGATCCGTGAGCGCGCCGACGACGCCAATGGCCTTCGCCTGGTGCTGTGGGTGTTCATCGTCGTCTGGTCGGTGGATATCGGCGCCTATTTCAGCGGCCGCACAATCGGCGGACCGAAGCTCGCGCCCTCGATCAGCCCCGGAAAGACCTGGGCAGGTTTCTATGGCGGGGTGGCTGCGGCGACTTTGCTTGGCGGAGCATGGGTTCTTTACACCAGCCTCCCGCTTGTCCTGCTGCTCCTTGCACCGCTGTTCGCCGCAGCAGCGCAGGGTGGGGACCTGTTCGAAAGCTGGATGAAGCGGCGGGCGGGAGTGAAGGACAGCGGCCGCTGGCTTCCGGGCCATGGCGGCGTATTCGACCGCGTTGACGGGCTGCTTCCGGTGGCGATCCTCACTGCCATCGCTGCAATCGCGGGTGCGGCATGAAGCGGCGGATCACCATCCTCGGAGCGACGGGGTCGATCGGCCGCTCGACTCTCGATCTCGTCGAGCGCTCGCCCGACCGGTTCGATGTAGTTGCGCTGACGGCGCAGAAGAGTGTTGCCGCGCTCGCCGATGCTGCCCGCCGCACCGGAGCCGAGCTGGCGGTGATTGCCGATCCGGCGCGCTTTGACGAGTTGCGTGCCGCCCTCGAAGGCAGCGATTGCCGGGCGGCGGCGGGGCCGGAGGCGCTCGTCGAGGCGGCGGCGTCGGATGCCGACTGGGTCATGGCCGCGATTGTCGGATGCGCGGGACTGGTCCCGACGATGGCCGCGATCGAAGCGGGCAAGACCGTCGGCCTGGCGAACAAGGAAGCGCTTGTCACCGCAGGCTCGCTGATGACTGACGCCGCGCGGCGCAGCGGAGGGACCCTGCTGCCGGTCGACAGCGAGCATAATGCGATTTTCCAATGCCTCGCTGGGAGCCGCCTCGCGGATGTTTCGCGCCTGGTGCTGACTGCGAGCGGCGGGCCGTTCCGTGAGCATTCAATCGAGCAAATGCGCGCCGCTACGCCGGCTCAGGCGGTCGCCCATCCGCGCTGGTCGATGGGTGCGAAGATTTCAGTCGATTCGGCAACCCTGATGAACAAAGGGCTGGAGCTTATCGAGGCGCATCACCTCTTCGGCCTGCCGTCGGAGCGGATCGACGTCGTGGTTCATCCGCAGTCGGTGGTCCATTCTTTGGTCGAATTCGTCGATGGCTCGCTGCTTGCCCAACTCGGAAGCGCCGACATGCGGATCCCGATCGCCTACACGCTCGCCTGGCCGGATCGGATGGAAACGCCCGCCGAGCGGCTGTCGCTCGCGGACATCGCAAGGCTTGATTTCGAGAAGCCCGATCTGACGCGCTTTCCAGCGCTCCGGCTCGCCCGCGACGCGCTCGAAGGCGCTGGCGGGGAGGCGATCGTTCTCAATGCGGCGAATGAGGTCGCGGTCGAGGCTTTCCTGCGCGGCGGGATCGGCTTTTGCGATATCAGCCGGCTCGTCGAGGAGGCGCTCGTCAAAATCCGCTCCGCGGCGCCCACATCGATCGAGGAAGTTGTTGCACTCGATAGAGAAACCCGCGAACGCGCGTCGCTGATGGTTTCCGAAAGCTGCTGCTGATGCTTGCTCAGCCTCCTCTCTGGCTGGTTCTTGTCGCCTTCGTTTGCGCGATTGGCCCGCTCGTCTTCTTTCACGAGCTCGGCCATTATCTGGCGGCGCGGGTGTTCGGCGTCGGCGCCGAGGTGTTCTCCATCGGCTTCGGCCATGAAATCACCGGCTGGACGGACAAAAGAGGCACGCGCTGGAAAGTCGGCTGGCTTCCACTCGGCGGCTACGTTCGCTTCGTCGGCGACGAGGAGCGGGCGGGGCAGGGCGAAATCGACGAGCTCCCGAAGAATGCGTTCGCCGGGAAACCCGTCTGGCAGCGCTTCCTCATCGTGCTCGCAGGGCCGGTCGCCAATTTCGTGCTCGCCATCCTGATCTTCGCCGGCTTTTTCGCTGCTTTCGGGATGCCGAGCACGCCTCCGGTGGTGACGGGGATTCAGGCGGGAGGCGCCGCCGCCACTGCTGGACTGCAGATCGGCGACCGCATCGAGGCGGTGGCGGGCGAAGAGACTGAAAGTTTCGAGGACGTGCGGCGAATCGTCTCGATCCGTCCGGGCGCGGATGTGACGATCCGGGTTGAGCGGAACGGGCAGATGCAGATCTTTCACGCCCGTCTCGGCTCGCAGATGGAGAAGGACTCGTTCGGCGAGGAATTCCGGACCGGCCTTCTTGGCGTCTTCGCCGTCGGCCAGGAGATGCGGTCCGTGCCGGTGCTGCAGCTGATCCCGGAGGCAACGCGCTACACCTACACGCTGACCGCCACCACGATCGTCGGCCTGAAGCAGATCATCGCCGGCGAGCGATCGTTCAACGATGCCGGCGGTCCGGTGAAGATTGCACAGATCGCCGGACAGCAGGCGCTGCTCGGCCCGCTTCACTTCGTACAGCTGCTGGCGCTGCTCTCAATTAATCTCGGATTCATCAACTTATTGCCAGTCCCGGTGCTGGATGGCGGCCATCTCCTCTTCTATACGGTCGAAGCGGTTCGTCGCCGTCCGATGAGCATTCAGGCACAGGAATGGGCGTTTCGCGGAGGACTTGCACTGCTTCTGGCGCTGCTCCTGTTCACGACTGTGAATGACCTCGGCTCATTCGGAGTCTGGGAACGGCTTGGGCGCTTGATTGGCTAAGTCGGTTAGGGCAGGGCAGCACATCCTAATTGCCGCAGAGCTAGCGACGCGGCACAGCATTCAAGGGCGGGACGGGTGATTCCAAACAAAACGCAAATCTCCAGGCGCGCAGGTGCGGTGCTTCTCGTCGGCACGATCCTCGGAGGCTGGTCGGCGCCATTGATCGCCCAGGAGACCGCTCCGCAGGACACTGCGCAGCAGGCGCCGGCGCAGACGCCTCCGCAGGCACCCGCGCAGACTCCGCCAACTACTGCGCCGCAGAGCACGGTCCTGACAGCGCCGGAATCGACCGGGACCATCCGCTCGATCGCTGTGAAGGGTAGTCAGCGCCTCGAGGCGGCGACGATCATTTCCTATGCGAACCTTCAGCCCGGGCAGACCTACACGGCGGGAACGCTCGACCAGGCGCTGAAGGACCTTTACGCGACCGAGTTGTTCGCAGACGTCGTCATCACCGGCGCCGACACCGGCAATATCGTCATCACGGTCCAGGAAAATCCGGTCATCAACCGCATCGTGCTGGAGGGCAACAAGCGCCTGAAGGACGACAAGATCACGCCGGAAATCCAGCTGAAGCCGCGCGAGATCTTCACCCGCTCGAAGGTTCGGGCCGACGTCGACCGAATCATCGAGCTCTACAAGCGCGAGGGTCGGTTCGCAGCACGCGTTGAGCCGAAGATCGTCCAGCTCGACCAGAACCGCGTCGACCTCATCTTCGAGATTTACGAAGGCGCCGTTTCCAAGGTCCGCAAGATCAACATCATCGGCAACACCGCGTTCGGCGACGATCGCCTGCGCAAGGAGATGTTCACTCGGCAGGCGGGAGGATTCCTCGGGTTCCTCAAGTCGAACGACACCTACGATCCGGACCGGCTCGCCGCCGACCAGCAGAAGCTTCGCGCCTTCTACCTGACCGAAGGCTATGCCGATTTCCGTGTCGTGTCCGCGCTGGCCGAGCTGACCCCGGACCGCCGCGACTTCATCATCACCTATGTCGTCGAGGAAGGACCGAGGTACAAATTCGGCGCGATCGACGCGCAGAGCGCGCTTCGCGACCTTCCGAAAGAGAAGGTGATGCAGCAGGTCACCGAGCGATCCGGCGACTGGTTCAATGCGAAGGCCGTTGAAGACACCGTCACGGCCCTCAATGAGACCGCCGGCAATCTCGGCTATGCGTTCGCCGACATCAGCCCGGGCTACAAGCGCAACCCGGACACGCGGACCATGGACGTCACCTTCAGGGTCGGCGAGACGCCGAGGGTGTATGTCGAGCGCATCGACATCAACGGCAACACCATCACCCACGACAAGGTTGTGCGCCGCGAGTTCCGGGTGAACGAGGGCGACGCGTTCAACGCGATGAAGATCAAACGGTCCCAGGACCGCATCCAGTCGCTTGGATATTTCCAGGAAAATGTCGAGGTGAAGCAGACGGAAGGCTCTGCCCCCGACCGCGTGGTGCTCGGCGTCGACGTTCAGGAGAAGTCGACCGGGCAGCTCCAGTTCTCGGCAGGCTATTCCAGCCTTGAGCGCTTCCTCGTGTCGCTTGCGGTCCAGCAGACCAACTTCCGCGGGATGGGGCAGACGCTGGACGCCGGCGTCAGCTGGTCGCGCTATTCCAAGTCGATTTCGGCCGGATTCACGGAACCCTATCTGTTCGACAAGCAGATCCTGCTCGGAGGCCAGATCTTCCGCCGCGACTATAATGCGTTCAATTTCATTGGCGGCGACCGAAACACGACCTATTCGCAGTCGAGCACCGGGGGCGCGCTTCGCCTCGGTTTCCCGCTGACCGAGTTCATGACGTACGGGACCAGCTATTCGCTGGTCCACGACAAGATTTCGCTCAGCCACGGTCTCTATTTCACCGATCCGGACGGGCCGGACGGGCCGCTGCCGGCCGAGTGCGACCCGCTGAAGGCCGGCCGCTACCTCTGCGACGAAATCGGCAAGCGGCTGACCTCGTCGATTGGCCATTCGCTCGTTTACGACGATACCGACGGCTATCATCCGACCCGCGGTCAGCGCGTGGTCTTCGCGCAGGATTTCGCCGGGCTTGGCGGAAACGTGAAATATGTCCGGACCAGACTGGATGCCACGAAGTATCACAGTTTCTCCGGCGGCTGGATCCTGTCGGGACACGCCGAGGGCGGATACATCCACGCGCTGCAGAAGAGCCCGGGACCGGGTCGCGATCCGGTGCGCCTGACCGATCGCTTCTTCGGACAACAAATGCGCGGCTTCGACATCCGCGGAGTCGGGCCGCGGGTCGTCAGGATTCCGTATGATTCCGACGGCAATCTGACGGACGTCGACGTCACCTCGAAAAACGTGATTTCCGATGCGCTCGGTGGCCATGCCTACTACATGGGCAGGTTGGAGCTTGAGGTGCCGGTGAGCGCCTCGATCAAGAGCCTGGGCCTGCGGCCTTCCGCCTTCGTCGACGTCGGCTCGGTGTGGGGCCTCAAGAAGCCGAACCTCATCGACATTCCCGGGACCTGCACGCCGACGGCGGCCGGTGGTACGCAGACTATCCTCACTCCCGGCCAGACAGCGGCCAACTGTCCGGCGGACACGGTCTTCGCGCCCGGTTTCAAGGAAATCTTCCTCGGCAATTCGCCGAAGCCGCGTGTCTCGATTGGCGTCGGTGTGAACTGGGTATCGCCCTTCGGCCCGCTCCGGATCGACATCGCCAAAGCGCTGGTCAAGCAAAAGGGCGACGACACGAAACTCTTCTCATTCAACGTAGGAACTCAATTCTGATGCGAAACCTCCTCATCCTTTCGGCTGCTGCAGCCGCACTCGCCATCCCCGCCGCAGCGTCGGCGCAGCGCGCGCCCGCCGCTGTAATCGTGCTCGTGGACACGCAGAAGGTCTACAACGACTGCAACGCCTGCAAGACCGCGCAGTCGCAATTCCAGGCGCAGGCCACGACTGCACAGAACCGGCAGAAGACCCTTGCCGGCCAGCTGCAGCCCGAGCGCGATGCGATCCAGAAGGCTATTGAAGCCCTCAACGGCAAGGAGCCGGATGCGGCGCTGAAGACCCGGGTCCAGAATTACCAGACCAAGTCCGAGCAGGCCCAACAGGAAGTCGCTCGCGCGGAGCAGAACCTGCAGTCGATCCGCGCGAACATCATTCGCCAGATCGATGCGAAGTTCGGCCCGGCGGTGAGCCAGGTGATGGCGGCGCAGGGCGCCAACATCGCCGTCGATATGGAAGGCACGATCGCTCACGGCGCCGGTACCGACGTGACCGCGGCGGTCCTTGCGGCGCTGAACTCGACCCTGACGTCGATCAGCGTCACGCCGCTTCCGCAGCAGACCCAGCAGCAGCAGCCGCAGGGCCGGTGAGCGAAGGAGCGGAAGCGACGAACCTCGGCCCGCTGGACATCCGGCGGGTGATGGCCGCGCTTCCGCATCGCTATCCCTTGCTGCTCGTCGACCGGGTCGAAAGCCTCGACCCGGATCGCGGCATCGTCGCCATCAAGGCCGTGACGATGAACGAGCAGTTCTTCCAGGGCCATTTCCCCGGTCGCCCGATCATGCCGGGCGTCCTGATCGTCGAGGCGCTTGCACAGGCTGCAGGCGTCCTCGCCGTCGAATCCCTCGGGCTCGCGGGGACCGGGAAGCTCGTCTATTTCATGGCGATCGAGGGCGCGAAGTTCCGCGCGCCGGTCGAGCCGGGCGTGCTGCTCCGGCTCGAGGTGGAATTCGCGCAGAAACGGCCGAGTGTCTGCAAGTTCACTGGCCGCGCCAAAATCGACGACAAGGTCGTTGCCGAGGCCAATTTCACCGCGATGATCGCCGACCCGCCGGCGGCTTAGCTTCCGCCGAGGCGTATCCCCGCAAAGAGGGCGCGGCCTTCGGTCCGGTAACCGAACACGTCCTGATATCTCGAATCGAACAGGTTCGACGCGCGGGCGAACAGCTCGACCCCGGGGCGCAGGGTCCAGGCAACGCGCCCGCCGGCGAGCCAATATGCATGAAGCCGGACAGCCTGCGCCGGGAAGACGTCGAAATTCGTGTCGCCCCGTGCTCCGACATAGGCGACGGAGGCGCCGTAGGTCAGGCGGCCCGACCGGCCGTCGACGGCGACGGATCCGCTATGTTTGGGCCGCCGCACCTCGCGGACCTGGATCGACGGAACGGCTCCGGGCTCGGTGGCGTCAAGATAGGCGTAGTTGGCCGACAGGCGTAGCTTCTCGCCAAGCTTCCAGCCAACCTCGGCCTCGATCCCGGAGCGCTGGCTCGCGGCGGCGCGATTGATCGTGCTCGAGATGAAGGTGACCGGGTCGAACACGTCCACGATTTCGTCGTGCAGCTTCTGCTTGTAGCCAGTGAGCGACGCGTCGAAGGCGCCTCGCCGATAGCGCACCGATGCTTCCAACCCGCGCGAGCTTTCCGGCTTTAGCGACGGATTTCCAAAGAAATTACCGGGAAAGAAGCCGTACAGGTCGAAGAAGGTCGGCTGCGCGATTCCTTCGGAGTAGGAGCCGGCGATGGAGAAGCCCGCGCCCAGCGCGACGAGAGCGGAAGCACGGACCGTGGTCGCATCCTTGAACGCGCTGAAGATGTCGCGGCGGACCGCGATGTCGGCCACCACCGGGGCGAGCTGGGCTCGCCATTCGGCTGTCACTGCGTCGTGGGAGCGGTGCCGATCCTGCGTGCTCGCCCCGAAATAGATCGTATCGCGAGCATGGAAGCTCTCTCGATCGTGGTCGAGTGCAAGGATCGCGGTGTGGCGAATTGCGCCCGTGGAGAAGAGGTACTGGAGTTGGCCGCTGGCGGTCCAACGATCGCCGCTCGTCCGGTTGATTTCGTCGTCGGCGAGGAAATTGCGATTGGAAGAGTCCAGATAGGACGTGGAGAGGGTGCCGCTTAGTCCCTGCGTCCCATCGCCGCCTGAGACCCACAGCCGCCCGGCCGAAAGCCTGTTCTTGCTGCTGTCGAGCGTGTCGGCGTGGAGGAAGGTGAGCGGGTCGGCACCGTCGAATTCGCTACGTCCGCTCAGCGAGAAGCCCGATGCGCCAAGCTCGAATCCGGGAGCGAAGGTCCAGCTCCCCCGGACCCGGGCCGCCAGGTTGCGATAGCCGTCCTTGTCGCCGTGCCCGTTAAAACTGTCGATGCCTCCCGCGCGCTGGAAGGCCAGGGCGCCTTCAAGGCTGGCGTTCGAGGAGACAAGCGTACCGGACGCAGCGGCTCGAGCGAAGCCGAACGAACCGCCTTCGGCGCTGGCCGAGTAGCTAGATTTGTCGGGAGCAAGTCCGTTGACCGCAATGACTCCGCCGATGGCGTCGGAGCCCCACAGGGCCGACTGCGGCCCGCGCACCACCTCCAGGCGCGACGCCGTGTCGGCATTGAGCAGCTCGAAGCGCGGCGTGTCGTTCGCCGCGGGATCGTTGGCGCGGATACCATCGATGAACAGCAACGTGTGGTTGGCTTCTGCGCCGCGAATGCGGACCTCGGCAAAGCTTCCGGCTGGGCCGCTGGTCTCCACCGCGGCAGACGGCGTCAGGCGCAGGAACGAGTAGAGCAGGGGGTCGCCCTGTCGCTCGATAGCCTCCTTGTCGATGATTGTGGTGCTTGCGGCGGTCTCGTCCTGCTTCTGCGGGACGCGAGACGCGGTAACCACGATATCGGATTGGGTGACAGCCGACGGGGCTATGGAAGCGAGTAAAATCGGGAAAATCATTCGAACCTCCTGAAACGACGTTGCTGTCGTCTCGGAGGAGCCGCAGGACTTGAGGCCCGGCGACGCCACGCATCCACGGCTGGACCCGGCCGGGTGCGGACGACTGACGGGGCAGGTTCCTGACTTCGCCCGGCCTTGAGCCGGGGTTCACAGTTGCGGGCACAGCGCCGGAATCACACCGGCTTCCCTTTTGACCGCCCCCGCCGGCCGTTAGGCCGTGGGCGGCACCCTCGTCGGGTGCGTGGCTAGGTCGAACCTCCGGCAATTGTCAATCGAGGCGCGTCGCGGTTATGAGCGACGCATGGAAAAGCTGGGACTCACGATGGACAACAAGGTGCGCCTGGCGGCGCTCCTCGTCGCAATCTTCGCCGCTGCGGCCATGCGCCTTCTCCCGCATCCGCCCAATTTCTCGCCGATCGCGGCGATGGCGCTATTCAGCGGCGCCTATCTGCCGAAGCGTGCGCTGGCCTTCGTCGCACCCTTCGCGGCGCTGCTGCTCAGCGACGCGGTGCTCGGCTTCTATGCGGGCATGAACTTCGTCTATTTCAGCTTCGCGGTGACGGTGTTGATCGGCTGGACCGTTGCTTCGCGGAAGACACCGCTCATGATCGGAGGAGCGGCGATCGCCAGCTCCGCCCTGTTCTTCGTCCTGACGAATTTCGGGATGTGGCTGTTCAGCGGCTTCTATCCGCTGACGAGCGCCGGTTTGGTCGCTTGCTACGTCGCTGCGATCCCGTTCTTCCAGAACACGCTCGCCGGCGATCTCTTCTTCACGGCGCTGCTATTCGGCGGCTTCGCGCTCCTCGAGCGGCTTCTCCCTGCCATCAGGCAGGCTCAGCCCGCCCACGTCACCGCCTGACTGGTTGCAACCCACGGCCTCACCATATAAGGGGCCGCGCACACCTTCGGCTGGTCGGAAACCAGCCAATCCAAAGGAATAGACGATGAAATCCGGTACCCACCCCGATTACCACACCATCACGGTCGAGATGACCGACGGCACCAAGTTCCAGACTCGTTCGACCTGGGGCAAGGAAGGCGACACGCTGCACCTCGACATCGACCCGAAGGTGCACCCGGCCTGGACCGGCGGCAACGCGCGCGTGCTCGACACCGGTGGCCAGGTGGCGCGCTTCAACAAGCGTTTCGGCGGGCTGAACCTCTCCAAGAAATAAGCCGCAGATGGGGGGATCGCCGGACCTGTACGTCGCTCCGGCGAATGTGCCGCGGAGTGCTCCGCGGCTCGAAACCGAACGGCTGATCCTGCGCGAATTCCGCGCCGACGATCTCGACGCTCACGCGGCGACGCTGGGCGATGCCGATGTCATGCGCTTTATCGGCGGCAAGCCCATGACCCGCGAGGACAGCTGGCGTCGGCTGTGCTCGGGTGTCGGCTCCTGGCAGCTCATCGGAATCGGGCCCTGGGCCGTGGAGCTGAAGTCCGACGGCCGGATGGTCGGTCACTGCGGCTTTTTCGAGTTCCAGCGGGACATGCAGCCGTCGATCCGCGGCGAGCCCGAAATGGGCTGGATCTTCGACCGGTCGGTGCACGGGCAGGGCATTGCTTTCGAGGCCTGCGCGCGGGCGCTCCTCTGGGCCGACGAAATGCTTGGCGCTAAGTCCTATCCGGCAATCATTTCCGTGGGGAACGACGCGTCGATGAAGCTGGCCGAACGGCTTGGCTTCAAACGCCTGGACGATGCCGTTTATCGCGATGAGCCGATCGCCTTCTTCCGGCGCGAACGGCGCTCACCAGCCTCCGCCGCCTCCGCCTCCGCCACCACCGCCTGACGAACCTCCGCCGCCGGAACCGCTGCTCGAACCGGGCGCGGTCGACGCGGAACTGACGCTGCTCGCGAGCGAAGAGCCGACACTGCCGACGAACCCGTCCGGATCGCTCCACGGGCTGTTGGAGCCGGCATACCAGGCGAATCCCTGCCGTCCTTGCGCTGCCGCGGCGGCGAGCACTGGCGCGAAGCGGTCCGCCCAGTGGTTCTCCACTCCGAGGGCGATGGCATAGGGGAGGTACTTCTCGAAGATCTCAGGCGTGTCCTCGGGGGGTGTCATGCGATCGAGCCGCTCGCGTTCTGTGATGGAGAGATACTGTTTGAATCCAGCGATATGATCGAGGACCTTCCGGCCCTCGACCGTCGGCGCCGAAATCCACCAGAAGGCCGAAATCACGATCGGGATGGAGAGCGCCGGAAGCAGGAGCGGGAACCACCATCGCGTCGCCAGCGCTTCCATGAACAAGGGCGCGCCCAGCGCGAGCGCTCCGAAACCGAAGATGAACGCCAGCGAGTGGAGCAGGCAGCTGCCGCCGGACCCCTTCTGCCGCTCCGCCAGCGCGAACAGCAGGGCGGCGAGGGCTGCGCCAAGCGCAACGCCGATCGTAAGCGCGGTTGCGAAACCGCTGGCGAGTGCGACGGAGGCCGCAGCGAACCACAAAGCAGCAATGAAGATCGCGAGCCCGGCTGCGGCCCAGCCGTAATTGCGCTTGAACATCCTGCCTTCATACTTTGCCTTCAGAGTGTCTCCCAACGCACTCTTTGCAGAAGAGAATTTTGACCAGTTTTCCTGCTTCATCGCGATTGTCTCTCCGGTGGAGAGAAGTGCGCTCAGGGCCGCCTGTTCATCCTCAGGAAGCGGCGTCTGGCTGGCGCGACGCTCGATCGTTCGGGTATCGCCCGACAGCCAACCACCGTCGACTTCCTCGATCCGGAGGTGGCCGCGAACGCCCATGTCGACGAGGGCAGCGGCGAATGAACGGTTGTCCGAGCCCATTTCACGCACGTAGCGCATGCCGGCGGGGCTGAGGTCGTCGGGCGGACTGAAGAGCGGAACGACCGTTCCCGCCCTCGGATCGCGCCCGGCGCGATGCCATGCGACGAAGTAGAAGGCGAGCACAGCGAGCAGGCCGAGCAGACCGACGACAGGCGGCCCGTAATCGCTGAGCCACCAGCCGAGCTTCGTGCCGCCCTCGGGATTGCCGACAACGCCTTTCGGAAAGGCAGCGGCGACTGTCAGTCCTTCATAGGGCGCCAGCGGCCAGGTCGTCCGGAAGGCGATCAAGCCCGGTGCCTGCTCGATCACTTGGGCATTGTGCTCGGTCGATCCTTGTGGGCCGGTATAGACCGACCACCGGCCGAAATCCGCGGATGAGGGGAGGCGGATGCGCGCTTCCGCGACGTCGATCGGAAAGCCCCAACCATTGCCGGTCGCGTTCCAATAGAGCTCGTCATAATCGCCGAAGCGGCCGATCTGGCGCGTCGTCCGGTAGTGGATGACGTAGCGGTGATCGCCCGGCTCGATCTCGGTATCGGCATCGCCGATCTTCATCCTCACGCCATTCGAGAGCGGCTCGACCGAACCCGGTTCGGGATTGCCGTCGCGCGTCGCGCCTTCGAACTCGAACCCGACGCGGACGCGGCTGCCATTGCGCCTGGAATAAAGCGTCGGGAAGTCGCGATAGATGCCGTGCCGGATCTGGTCGCCTTCCGAATGGACGTCGATGGTCTCGGTGACCTCGAGCGCTGAGTCAGGCTGGATTGCGACGTCGCTGACGAAGCTGGTGATCCGCTCTTCGGCAGCGGCGGGCGCGGCGGCAAAGACCAGTGCGGCGAAAATCAGGCGCAGGGATCGCACGGTCACGCCGCCGAGCGCGGGAAGGCCACCTTTGGCGCCGTCTGGATGCTCTTGTCCTCGTCCTCGTAGAACGGCTCTTCGGAGAAGCCGGCAGGACGGGCGATCAGGACTGGCGGGAAGCTCTGGATGGTCGAGTTCAGGTCGCGCACAGTGGCGTTGTAGTAACGCCGCGCGCTCTGAAGCTCGGTCTCGATGCTCGCCAGCTGGTCCTGCAGCTGAAGAAAGTTCTGGTTTGCCTTCAGCTCCGGATAATTCTCAGCGACCGCCATCAGCCGCCCGAGAAGGCCAGTCATCGCCGCGTCGGCCTGCGCCGTCGCTTGCACGCTGCCGGCACTTGTCGCTTCGGCGCGGCGGGCGGTGACCTGATCAAAGACCTCGCGTTCGTGCGTGGCGTAGCCCTGGACCGTCTCGACCAGGTTGGGAATGAGATCGGCGCGTCGGCGGAGCTGGACGGTGATCCCGCTGAAGCCTTCCTTCACCAGCGCCCGAAGGCGCACGAGGCGGTTGTAGATCCCCACTGCCCAGAGAAGCAGCAAGACGACGATTCCAAGAACGATCCAGCCGATCATGTGAAAACCCCCCGGTTGTCCGGGGCAGCTTAAGCACAAACGGCGCTATTCGCTAGAAGGCCGAAATCCCGGTGATCGCGCGGCCGAGGATGAGCGCGTGGACATCGTGCGTGCCCTCGTAGGTGTTGACCGTTTCCAGGTTGGCGGCGTGGCGCATCACCTGGAATTCCGCAGAGATGCCGTTGCCACCGTGCATGTCTCGCGAGATGCGGGCAATATCCAGCGCCTTGCCGCAATTGTTGCGC
>DATMHP010000096.1:0-22940 GCA_035554875.1 Sphingomicrobium sp. | reverse complement strand
CTGGCGAAGCTCGCCGATGCTCCCTTCATCAAGGTCGAGGCGACCAAGTTCACCGAGGTCGGCTATGTCGGCCGCGACGTGGAGCAGATCGCCCGCGACCTGGTCGAGGAAGCGGTCCGGCTTGAGCGCGAGCGGCGTCGCGAGAAGGTCCGCCAGGCCGCCGAGGAAGCGGCGATGGACCGGCTCCTCGACGCGCTGACAGGCAAGGGATCGAGCGCTGCTACCCGCGCCAGCTTCCGCCAGCGGTTCGAGGACGGGAGCCTCGATAATGCCGAGGTCGAGATCGACGTCCAGGAAGCGCCGAACATGCCGTTCGAGGTGCCCGGAATGGGGCAGGTCGGCGTGCTCAACCTCAGCGAAATGATGGGCAAGGCCTTCGGGCAGGGCGCGGCGAAGCGGCGCAAGCTCAAGGTGCCGGACGCGTTCGCTCGCCTCACCGAGGAGGAAGCGGACAAGCGCGTCGATCCCGACGACATCAACCGCTGCGCGCTGGAAGATGCCCAGGCCAATGGCATCGTCTTCCTCGATGAGATCGACAAGATCGCGGTCAGCGACGTCCACGGCGGCTCGATCAGCCGCGAAGGCGTGCAGCGCGATCTGCTGCCGCTGATCGAAGGGACGACGGTCGCGACCAAGTACGGCCCGCTCAAGACGGACCATATCCTGTTCATCGCGTCAGGCGCGTTCCACATCGCCAAGCCCGCGGACCTCCTGCCGGAGCTTCAAGGCCGCCTTCCGATCCGCGTCGAGCTCAAAGCCCTGACGGAAGAGGATTTCGTCCGAATCCTGTCGCAGACCAAGGCGAGCCTGACCGCGCAGTACAAGGCGCTGCTCGGCACCGAAGAGGTCACGATCGAGTTCACCGACGACGGGATCGAAGGCCTCGCCCGCATCGCGGCGGAAGTGAACGACGCGGTCGAGAATATCGGCGCGCGAAGGCTTCAGACGGTGATGGAAAAGCTGCTGGAGGACGTCAGCTTCTCGGCCGAGGAGCATAAGGGCGACACGCTCACCGTCGATGCCGCTTTCGTCGACAAGCAGCTGGCAGGAATCGCGAAGAACGCCGACCTCAGCCGCTACGTGCTCTGATCTACCCGCCGGTACCGCCACAGCACGCCGGAGGCGAAAGGCGGCCACAGGCTCGTCTTCACCCCGGCGATCCGAAGCTTGTCGGCGGTCCAGCTGTTGCAGGTCTTCAGAGCGTTGAAGCGTCCGCTGCCCCAGTAGAAAGCATCGCAGCAGTCATAGCCCGGGTGGTCGATCCTGATCGGCCGGCCGTTTGGGCCGGGGCGGAAATCGGCGCGGATCGCTGCCCATAGCCGGCGATATTCTTCCGGGCGAAGGCGAATCTCCCGCTCGGCATAGGACGGGCCGGTCACCCATTCGACGTGCATCACCCTTTGGCTTCCGGTCAGCGCCGCCCAGATTGTCTTCGGGCGGATGTCCCACCAGGTCGGCGTTTCGAGATAGACCTTCTCCTCGCCCGAGCCGAAGGCGACCCACTTGGCGCCCGTCGGCTTCGCGGCCGTGTCGCTCGTCGGGACCAGCGTCGCCCAGTCGAGCCCTTCCGCGTCGGCCGGCATGATGATGTCGGTGTGGATGCCGTTGTCTGCTAGATAGATGGTGATTCCATCTGTCGGCTCGCTCCAGCCGCGATTCACCGGGACGAACGAGCCGATCAGTGCCGCCACCATGTAAGCCGCTGGAAAGGCGAGAATCGCTGTCAGTATTCGACCGACGAGCGTGGGCTTTCGTCCGCGACGCCTGTATCGAACCCGCTTCGGCTTGCCTTCGCCCATGCGCCTGCCTAGATGCGCCTCGCCGTAAAAAACAACGGCTGTCGGGGCGTAGCGCAGCCTGGTAGCGCATCACACTGGGGGTGTGGAGGTCGCTGGTTCGAATCCAGTCGCCCCGACCATCCTTGACCTAAGGAAAGTCTTCTTTCGCGAATGTCCGGATATCTCTTCACTCTCGCAGCCGCATCCTCCGCCCCAACGGGCGGCGCGGCAGGAATGCTGATCGGCATTGCCCCATGGCTGCTGATCTTCGTTATTTTCTACGTGCTCCTTATTCGTCCGCAGCAGAAACGGGCGAAGGACCACCAAGCCGAGATCGCCAGCGTCAAGAAGGGCGATGAGGTGGTCACCGGTGGCGGGTTGCGCGGGCGCGTGACCAAGGTCGCGGAGGCCGAGGTCGAGGTCGAGATCGCGCAGGGTGTGAAGGTCCGCGCGGTCAAGTCTACGCTGGCCCAGGTCCTGAAGCCGAACGCCAAGCCGGCGAACGACTAGGGCAATTGCGGGCCATGCTGGATTTCCCTCGCTGGAAGGTGTTTTCGATCTGGGCCGTCGTCCTGATCGGAATCCTGTTCTCGATCCCGAGCCTGCTTCCGGCTAGCGCTCGCCAGCATTGGCCCTCCTTCCTCCCGCATTCGACGATCAGCCTCGGCCTCGACCTTGCCGGCGGAAGCCATTTGCTTCTCGAGGCCGATCTCCAGGACCTGAACAAGCAGCGCCTCCAGACGATGGAGGACACGGTCACCAGCGAGATGAACCGCGGCGAGCTGCCAATCGGCATCTCCGACGTCTCCACCAGCGGCGGGCGCGTGTCGTTCCTCGTCACCGATCCGACGCAAGTCGATGCAGCGGTCGAGCGGATGCGCTCGGTCACGCAGGGCGTCGGCCTGACCGGCACCCGCGACTGGGATGTCGGGGTGATCGACCTCAACCGCATCGTCCTCACTCCGACCAAGTCGGGGACTCAGCAGGCGCTCAAGAATGCGATGAGCGTTGCTCGTGACGTCGTCCGCCGCCGCATCGATCCGGGCGGAACCAAGGAAATCACGGTCATCACCGAGGGCAGCGACCGCATCCTCGTCCAGGTGCCGGGCGTCGAGAATCCCGAGGAGCTGAAGCGGCTGATCGGCCAGACGGCGCGGCTCGAATTCAAGCTTGTCGACCTCTCGGCGGACCCGAACCAGGTCGCGCAGGGGCGTGCCCCGGCCGGAAGCCAGGCGCTTCCGCGCGCCGACGGCACCGGCTTCGTCGCGGTCAAGCGGCGCGTGATGGTGTCCGGCGATCAACTCGAGACCGCGCGTCAGGGCTTCGACCAGGACGGCCGGCCCGTGGTCGAGATCAAGTTCAACTCCGACGGCGCGAGGCGCTTCGGCCGGGTGACGCAGGAGAATGTCGGCAAGCCCTTCTCGATCATCCTCGACGACAAGGTCCTCTCGTCCCCGAACATCAACGAGCCCATCCTCGGCGGCAGCGCCCAGATCAGCGGCGGCTTTACGGTCGAAACGGCCAACGAGCTCGCCATCTCGCTGGCGTCGGGCAAGCTTCCGGTGAAGCTGAACGTCATCGAGGAGCGAACCGTCGGGCCAGACCTCGGCGCCGATTCGATCCACAAGGGCGTCATCGCCAGCCTGGTCGGGACCGCCGGCGTGATCCTGTTCATGCTCGTCACCTATGGCCGCTTCGGCGTCTACGCGAATATCGCGCTCATCGTGAATGGCTTCCTGATCCTGGGCATCATGGCGGTCTTCAACGCGACGCTGACCTTGCCGGGAATCGCGGGCTTCGTGCTCACGATCGGCGCCGCCGTCGACGCCAACGTCCTCATCAACGAGCGGATACGCGAGGAGCACAGGCGCGGGCGAAAAATAATCGATTCAGTCGAGACCGGTTACCGTGAGGCGATGCACGCCATCTACGACGCCAACGTCACCCACGTCATTTCTGCTGCCTTGATGGCGTACTTCGGCTCCGGTCCGGTGCGCGGATTCGCGGTCGTGCTGCTGATTGGCGTCATCACCTCGGTGTTCACCGCGGTCTTCTTCACCCGAATGCTCGTCGCTGTTTGGCTCCGCAACAAGCGGCCCAAAGCGCTTCCGATTTGAGGCACTGACCGATGCGTCTTTTGAAGCTCGTCCCGGACCACACGAACGTGGATTTCATGCGGTGGCGGAACCTGGCCGTCATCCTTTCGAGCCTGATGACGATATTCGCGCTCAGCTACACGGCTTATCGCGGCTTCAACATGGGCGTCGATTTCGTCGGCGGGCAGATGATTCGCGTGAGCTTCGAGCAGCCAATCAATGTCGAGCAGCTCCGGGGCCGCGTTGACGCGCTGCACCTCGGCGAGTCCAGCATCCAGGAATTCGGAGGTCCCAAGACTTACCAGATCCGCCTGCCCAAGCCGCCGGGAGGCGACAGCGCTGCGAACGTTGCTGCCACCAAGACCAAGGACATGATTACCGCCACCTATCCGGGCGCGAAAATCGATTCCGTTGAATCCGTGTCGGGCAAGGTCAGCGAGGAACTCGCAGAGAACGGTGCGATGGCGATCATCTTTGCGATGATCGGAATCTCCATCTACATCTGGTTCCGCTTCGAATGGCAATTCGGCGTCGGCGCGCTGGTCACGATCGCGCACGATGTTTCCATGATCCTTGGTTTCTTCGCCTTCAGCCGATTGCAGGTCGACCTCAATGTCGTCGCGGCCTTTCTGACGGTCGTTGGGTATTCGCTTAACGACACCGTCGTCATCTACGATCGGATCCGCGAAAACTTGCGGAAATATCGCAAGATGGCGATCCTCCCGCTTCTGAACCTGTCGCTCAACGAGACGCTCGCCCGGACGGTCGTCACCTCGTTGACGGTGCTCATCGCTCTCGCCGTTCTGATGGCCATCGGGCCCGAAGTGATCTTCGGACTGTCGCTCGCAATCTTCCTTGGTGTCGTTGTCGGTACCTATTCGTCGATCTACGTTTCGACGCCAGTCCTCGTCTGGCTCGGCGTGACCCCCGACAGCTTCGTCAGGCCGCAGGCCGATGCCCCCGGCGAGCAGCCGGCATAGGCACGGTCATTCATCTGAGGTTCGTCCTTTCCCGCGCACTCACGCTTGTCTCCGTTTGAGGCCACGCTAATGAGGATTGCATGTCGAAAATGACCCGTATCGCGGCCGTGACGGTCGCCGCCGCGCTGCTTCTTCCCGCCGCCGGTTGCGCCCGCAACAAGGCCGGGAGCGATACCGGCTACGTCGCGCGCGACGTCAACACGCTCTACTCGCTGGCCAAGAAGCGGCTCGACCAAGGCGATTATCAGATGGCGGCGCAGCTGTTCGACGAGGTCGAGCGGCAGCATCCTTATTCGGTGTGGGCGCGGCGGGCGCAGCTGATGAGCGCGTTCAGTTACTATCTGGCACACAAATATACCGAGGCCATCAGCTCGGCGCAGCGCTTCCTGACCATCCATCCCGGCAACAAGGATGCGCCCTACGCGCATTATCTGGTCGCGATGAGCTATTACCAGCAGGTCACCGACGTCACCCGCGACCAGCGCAATACGCAGCAGGCGCTGGATGCGTTCGGTGAGCTGGTGCGGCTCTATCCCGACAGCCGTTACGCATCGGACGCGCGGCTGAAGATGGACCTGCTGACCGACCATCTCGCGGGCAAGGAGATGGAGATCGGCCGTTTCTATGAACGGTCCGGCAAGTGGCTCGCAGCAAACCTCCGCTTCCGCAAAGTCGTCGAGGACTATCAGACCTCGAGCCATACGCCCGAGGCGCTGGAGCGCATGGTCGAAACCTATCTCCGGCTCGGAATTCCGGGAGAGGCGCAGAAGGCCGCTGCCGTCCTTGGCGCCAACTACCCGGCCAACAAATGGTACAAGCACGCCTACAATATGATGGCTCGGCACCCGGCTCCGCAGGAAGTGCAGCCGGCGCCGGCGCCCCCTCCGCAGCCGCCGCTGTCGACGACCCAGCAGCCGCAGCAGCAGCCGCTCATCCAGCCCCCGGCCGAGGAGCCGGAGACGCCGCCGCAGCAACCGGACGCGCAGCCGCAACAGCCGCAGCCGCAGCCGCAGGGATGATGTAAGCAGCGAGCCATGCTTAGGCAGCTCGCGATCCGCAACGTCGTCCTCATCGACCAGCTCGAAATCGAATTCGAGCCCGGGCTAGGTGTGCTGACCGGTGAGACCGGCGCCGGGAAATCGATCCTTCTCGATTCGCTTGGGCTGGCGCTCGGAGCGCGGGCCGACACGGCGCTCGTTCGGCAGGGCGAGGACGGCGCGTCGGTGACCGCCGAGATCGAGCTTCCGTCCGGCCATCCGGCACAGGCATTGCTGAAAGAGCAGGGGCTGGACTGCGAGCCGGGCGAGCCTTTGATCCTTCGCCGGACGCTCAAGAGCGACGGCGGTAGCCGGGCATTCGTCGGCGCTTCGGCGGTGCCCGCGGGAGCAATCCGCGACCTCGCCGCGGTTCTCGTCGAAATCCACGGCCAGCATGACGACCGCGGGCTGCTCAATCCGCGCGGCCATCGCGCGCTCCTCGATGCTTTCGCTGGACTCGACGTCGCGCCCGTCGAGGCGGCGTGGGCGAAGGTCATGGGCATCGAGCAGGAACTTGCCGCCGCACGATCGGCCGCCGCCGAAGCCGAGCGCGACCGCGACTATCTCGCGCATGCCGTCGGCGAGATCGAAGCGCTCGATCCGCAGGCGGGGGAGGAGACGAGCCTCTCGGAAGAGCGAGCCGCGATGCAGGCGGGTGCCAAGGCGGGAGAGTCGCTCGAAGGTCTCGACGATCTGCTGGGGGGCGCGGAAGGGGCGCTCGCGCAGCTCCGGCAGGCGGCGCGGCGCATCGAGCGCGGGGCGGCAGACCACCCCTTGCTCGCGGATGCTCTGGCGGCGCTCGATCGGGCGCTGATCGAGGGCCATGACGCCGAGGACAAGATCGCCCGGGCTGCGGATGCGCTGGCTTTCGACCCGGCGCGGCTGGAAGCAACCGAGGCGCGGCTATTCGACATTCGGGGACTGGCGCGAAAACATCGTGTCGAGCCCGACCAGTTGGCGGAACTGGGTGAGAGAATGCGGGGGCAGCTTGCAGCGATCGAGGCGGGCGGCGAGCGGATCGAAGCGCTCGACGCCGACCTGAAACAGGCTCGGCTCGATTATTCGCGGCTGGCGGAGGAACTTAGCGGCAAGCGGCATGACGTGGCTGCGAAGCTCGATGCCGCAGTCGCCGGCGAGCTTGCGCCGTTGAAGCTGGATTCCGCGAAGTTCCGGACCGCATTCGCGCAGGCCGAGCCGGGTCCGTCGGGTGTCGACCGCGTCGAGTTCGAAGTCTCGACCAACCCCGGCGCTCCGTTCGGTCCGCTGACGAGGATCGCCAGCGGCGGCGAGCTGTCGCGCTTCATCCTCGCGCTGAAGGTTGCCCTTGCCGAGGCGGGGACGGCGGCGACGATGATCTTCGATGAGATCGACCGCGGCGTCGGCGGTGCGGTGGCGAGCGCGATCGGCGAGCGGCTGGCGCGGCTCGCGAAGGACAGCCAGGTGCTGGTCGTCACGCATTCGCCGCAGGTCGCGGCGCGGGCAGCGCACCACTATCGGATCGAGAAAGCGCACGACGGCCAGTCGACGACCACCACCGTCCGCCGGCTCACCGCCGAGGAGCGGCGCGAGGAGATCGCGCGGATGCTGTCGGGGGCGTCGATCACCGAGGAGGCGAGGGCGCAGGCGTCGCGGCTCCTCGACGCCGCGTGACGGGCTATGTCGCGCTCCTGCGGGGTGTGAACCTGGTCGGCAAGAGCACGCTCAAGATGGCCGATCTCAAGGCGATCGCCGACGATCTAAGGCTGGAAAATGCGCGGACCTATATCGCCAGCGGCAACCTCGTCTTCGCCAGCGACAAGCCGGAGGAAAAGCTGCGGCTGATGCTCGAAAAGGACCTGCGGAAGCATATGGGCAAAGACGTCCGCGTCATGCTCCGCACCGCCGCCGAGATGGAAAAGATCGTGAAGGCCAATCCCTTTACCGATCAGCCCGCTAACCGCGTCCAGGCTTTCTTCCTGAACGATCCGCCGCCGAAGGACCTGCTTTCCAGCGTTCGCAACAAGGCCGACGACGAACGTATCGCGACCGGCCCTCGCGAGGTCTTTGTCGCGTACGGCGAAAGGGGTATCGGCAAGTCGCGACTGCGCATTCCGGCGGCTGAAGCCGGAACCGCGCGGAACATGAACACGGTCGCCAAGCTGGCCGAGCTCGCAAGGGAGATGTCATGAGTAAGGAACGCCGAATCCAGCATGAGTTCGAGGGCGAGCAACTGGAAAGCGTGTTCGTCGGGCGGCGCGACGAGGCGGCTCGTCCAACCGTGATCCTCATCCCGACGGTCATGGGTGTCTCGGACCTCGAGATCGGATTCGGCCGGCAGCTTGTCGAGCTCGGCTACAATGCGCTGGTCGCGGACCTGTTCGGCAAGAAATTCCATGGGGCGGAGCGCGATATCTGCTTCGGCGAGATGAACCGACTTCGATCCGACCGCGCGGCCCTTCGGCGCCGGCTCCAGCACGTACTCGACCTCGCAAGCGAGCTCGACGAGGTCTCGGAGGATGCGATCGTCGTCGCCGGCTATTGTTTCGGCGGCCAGTGCGCGCTGGACCTCGCGCGCAGCGGCGCGAATTTCGCGGCGGCCGTGAGCTTCCACGGCCTGTTCGATCCGCCCGGCCTGCCGGAGGAGAAGATCAGCGCCAAGGTTGTCGCCTTCCACGGCTGGGACGATCCGATGGTGCCGCCGGACAAGGTGGTGGCGCTGGGACAGGAGCTGACCAAGGCCGGCGCCGATTGGCAGATCCACGCCTACGGCCATGTCGGCCACGGCTTCACCAACCCGCATGCCAGCGACCTGCAGATCGATGGGGTGGCGTATAACGCGCTCGCTGCCGAGCGGTCATGGACGAGCTTCATCAACCTGCTCGAGGAACTCTTCGGCGGGCATGACCACTGAGCTGACCGAGGCCGAGGTCGCCAACCGCCTGATGCGGCTGGCGAAGGAAATCGCCCGGCACAACCGGCTCTATCACGACCAAGACGCGCCGGAGATTTCCGACGCGGACTATGACGCGCTCGTCCGCGAGAATGCAGAGCTCGAGGCGCGATTCCCGCATCTCGTCCGCGCCGACTCGCCGTCGCGGCAGGTTGGCGCGGCGCCGACTGGAGCGCTCGCCAAGGTCAGGCACGCGCGGCCTATGCTCAGCCTCGAAAACGCCTTTTCGAGCGAGGAGGTGGAGGAGTTCGTCGGGCGCGTGAAGCGCTTCCTCAACCTTCCCGAAAGCGCGGCCGTGCCGATGACGGGCGAGCCTAAGATCGACGGGCTGAGCTGTTCGCTTCGCTACGAAAGGGGCGAGCTGGTACTCGGCGCGACGCGCGGCGACGGAACGGTCGGCGAGGACGTCACGCCCAACGTCAGGACGATTACAGACATTCCCCGACGCATCGAAGGAGCGCCAGATGTGCTTGAGGTGCGCGGCGAGGTCTACATGTCGAAGGACGACTTCGAGGCGCTCAACGAGCGGCAGCAGGCGAGCGGCGGGAAGATCTTTGCCAACCCGCGCAATTCGGCAGCGGGATCGCTCCGGCAGAAGGACGCGAGCATCACTGCCGCGCGGCCGCTGCGTTTCTTCGCCCACGGCTGGGGCGAGCTTTCGGAGCCGCTTGCGCAGACTCAATATGAGGCGATGAAGCGCATCGAGGACTTCGGCTTTCCGGTGCCCGCGCTGCTGACGCATTGCAGCAGCGTCGACGAGATGCTCGCCCATTATCGCGCCATCGAGAAGGCGCGGGCCGACCTTCCGTTCGATATCGACGGCGTAGTCTACAAGGTCGACCGGCTCGACCTGCAGGAGCGGCTGGGCCAGGTTGCGCGCGCGCCGCGGTGGGCACTGGCCCACAAATTCCCGGCGGAGAAAGCGCAGACGACGCTTGAGAAAATTGAAATCCAAGTGGGGCGTACGGGAAAACTTACACCCGTGGGCCGCCTCACACCGGTCGGCGTCGGAGGCGTAATCGTAGCGAACGTAACACTTCACAATCGCGATGAAATTGGTCGGTTGGGTCTCCGCGAAGGCGACCGCGTGCTGATCCAGCGCGCCGGCGACGTCATCCCGCAGGTTATCGAGAACCTCACTCGCGACGAACCGCGGCCCGCCTATGTCTTTCCCGACCATTGCCCGGAATGCCACAGCGAGGCGGTCGCGGAGGAAGGCGAGGTCGACGTCCGCTGCACGGGCGGCCTCATTTGTCCTGCGCAAAGAGTTGAGCGGCTGAAACATTTCGTCAGCCGCGGAGCGCTCGATATCGAGGGGCTCGGCGAAAAGAGCATCCTCGAATTCTTCGAGATCGGCTGGCTTCAGTCTCCCGCCGACATCTTCCGCCTCCGCAAGCATCGGGACGAACTGGTGACCCGCGACGGGTGGAAAGAGAAATCGGTCGAGAATCTTCTCGCCGCCATCGAGGCGAAGCGTCGGCCCGATCCGGCGCGGTTCCTCTTCGGCCTCGGCATCCGCCATGTCGGGATCGTCACAGCGAAAGACCTGCTGAAATGTTTCGGCACGGTCGACGAGCTCCGCCGCGCCGCCATGTCGGACGATGCCGCCGCCGAGCTGTCGGCTGTCGAAGGGGTCGGACCCGTCGTCGCCGAAGCTTTGGTCGATTTCTTCCACGAGCCGCACAATCGCGAGGTGCTCGACGACCTGCTGTCGGAGGTGGCGCCGGCGGCGTTCGTCAGCCAGGCGCGCGAGACCGAATGGAGCGGCAAGACGATCGTCTTCACCGGCAGCCTCGAAACCATGAGCCGCGACGAAGCCAAGGCACAGGCGGAACGCCTCGGCGCGCGGGCGGCGGGCTCGGTTAGCGCCAAGACGGATCTCGTCGTCGCCGGCCCCGGAGCCGGTTCAAAGCTCAAAAAAGCCGAGGAGCTCGGCATTCGCGTCATGAGCGAGGAGGAGTGGATTGCTGAAGTGGCTCGCACTTAAGTCCGCACCTCGCGATGTGCGAGCGGACGAGCTCGCTGAAGAAGACTGGAGCCGTTCCGATCAATCGTCGCTCTTTCTTCTCGTGCGCCATCACAACATGGGCGGCGAGAAATTGTCTGATTCCATCGGAATTTCGACGTTCAACTCGCTCATCAAGGCTGGCTTTGCGGAGGGGTGGGCCTTGCCGCTGCGCGCGGGACCTCGACGTCACCACCTGCTGGACGGCGCAACCCAATCCGAATTCATCTCGCTGCGTAAAACGATGAGCACGCGTCGCCTGGCAGAGGTTGAGGTCGAGGAAACCCATGCCTGGGACTTGCACTATCGCTCGGACATTTATGCAACCGGCACCCGGTTCGAGCTCTCCTTCCAAGCTAAGGCAATGGAGCTGCTGACCGAGAAAGTGCGCAGCGGCGCATTCAGCTGGATCGGGGGTTCCACCCTCTATGCATTCGCCATCCGTGTGCCCGTCGCACGAGAGTTCGCCTTCCCGGATCCGCGCGCGACGGAGAAACCCTATTCCGACGGGCCAGCTCCGAGCCCGCTTCGCCGGGTTGCAAGGTTCCGCGCCGACTGGATTGAAGTTGCAGCGCTCGACACCAAGCGAATGCATGACGAAAGCCCGGCGGATGAATCGCCACTCAGCGAGTGGTTCGCGGATGGCGGGCCGGTCCGGCTGTCATTCGGATAAAAGCAGTAATTGGCGACGAGGATTGGGCGTCGCTGAGGGTTAGCCGCTCCGCTTGCGCGCGTGCATGTAGCCCCAGACCGCAAGGATCACGAACACGGTCAAAGCCGCCCCCGTATCGGCCAGCCAGTCATACGGATCGCTGTCGCGATGGATCCCGGGGAGCGTCTGCGCCACCTCGATGACTGCTCCGAAAGCCATCAAACCAAACAGCAGCTTTCGCTTCTTGGTTTCCGGATAGGCCCAATGGCCCAGCACCGCGAGCACGAGAAACGCAAAGATATGCTGGACTTTGTCGGGTGGATTCCCGGGAAGCAGCGGAGGCCGCGGGAGCACCGCCATTACGAAGGCGACGACGCACGCCAGCCAGAACATCACACGCGCAAAAATTCGCCACGCGGACTTGCCTTCAGGCAACGGGGGAGCGGTCGAACTCAACGCCTACCGCAGATTCGACGTTCGCCTGATGAAATCCGAAACACTGGCGTGAAGCTCCACAAGCGTCGGGGGGTGCACGTACACCATGTGTCCCGACTGATAATAATGATATTCGATATTCTGCTGCACGTTCGGTGGCACCGGCAGGTGGCGAAGCTCCATCACCCCTTCGAAATAGGGCGTGGAGACGTCGTAATAGCCGCCGTTGACCATGACCCTCATCGTCGGGTTGACCTTCATCGCGGTCGCGAGGTCGGGAAGAACGTTCGGTAGCATGATCAATGGCTTGTCGGCACCCGGCGGCTGATGCTTGTAATCCCACTTCGAATAGATCGGGATTCCGGACTTGAACTGGATGTCGGGACGGTAATTCAGCCGGTTGTGTGAATAATCGTGCCAGGCGGCGACGTAGGCAGCGCCAATCGCCGAGCCCTGCGGATCGTAGGTCGCGACCTTGCTCAACGGGTCGAGCGTCGTTCCGACGAAGCGGGTGTCGAGCGTGCCGGTCGTCAGATCCTCATTGGCCATCAGCTCCTTCTGGAAGGCGCCATATTCGATCCGGAGGTTCGTCTTCAGGAGATAGGGGACGGTCAGGCCCGTGTAGCCCGACAGCTTTTCGGCAACGCGCTGCCGCTCGTCGGCCGGCAGGAGATTCCCCTTCGACAGCGCCTGCGCATATTCGCCGGTCGCGAAATTCTCGACCTCGTTCAGGTAGGTGCGAAGGTCGGCCGGGCGGTTCCGGACCTTGCTGAAGTACCAGGCGGTCGCCGCATAGGTGGGCAGCGCGACGACGTAAGGCGTGTCGATGCCGGGGTTGAGCTGCGGGTCGTCCGGCATGAAGTCCCAGTTGAGGATATCGGACAGCAGGATGACACCGTTGAGATCGACGTCCGCTTCCTGCAGCGCGAGCGACAGGCCCGCGGCGCGCATTGTCCCATAGCTCTCGCCGAACAGATATTTGGGCGAGTTCCAGCGGCCGTATTTGGTCAGGAACTGGGAGATGAAATCGGTGAAAGCGTGGATGTCCTGGTCGACGCCGTAGAACGCCTTCTCCTTGTCCTTGCCGGCAATCCGGCTGAAGCCGGTGCCGGGCGCGTCGATGAAGACGAGGTCCGACGCGTCGAGCAGGCTCTGATCATTATTGACCGTCGAATAAGGCGCCGGCGGATTGTGCTTGCCGTCGGTCGTCTCGACCCGGACCGGACCGAAGGCGCCCATGTGCAGCCAGATCGTCGACGAGCCGGGGCCACCGTTGAACAGGAAGGTGATCGGCCGGCCTGCGGCGGGCGCACCCTGCTTGAAGTACGCCGTGTAGAACATCGAGGCTTCGGGCTTCGGGCCCGTCTTGTCCTTGTCATCGCTCTTGTCCGCGTCCGCTTCGATCGCGTCGGTGTCCGACCACTCCTTGGCGTGGACGACCAAAGTCCCGGCGACAGAATCATAGGCGATTGGCTGGCCGCCGACGATCACGGTTCCGGACGACCGGACTTCGCTTGGTTTGAAGAACTCCTTCGCCGGCTGCTTTTCGTCGATCTTCTTTGCGACCGCAGTCTTGGGCGGATGCTTGGCGATGGGCTTGGCGGCGGCGGGAACGGCTGCCGACGCGACCAGCGCAGTTGCGGCAAGCAAGGCGATATATTTCATTACGCAGGTGTTGCAGCGCCCATCGGGCCGGGCAAGTGAAATTGGGCGTCAGTCCCGGCGTTCGCAGACGACGACCGGCCACTCGCCGAAGCTTCGGCCCGAGAGCGCGAATCCGTGGCCTTCGTAGGCCGAAACGACCGAGTCTGCCTGAGTATTTAGCAAGCCCGCGAGGATCACCGATCCGCCGGGCGTAAGCGCCTTCGCAAAATCGGGCGCCAGCTCGATCAGCGGCCCGGCGAGGATGTTGGCGATGATCAGGTCGAAGGGAGCCCGGGCCGAGAGAAGCGGCGAGTCCATTCCATCAGCGACGGCGAACAGCAGCTGGCCGGTACCGTGGCCGAGAGGAATGCGGTTGATCGCCGCATTGTCGCGCGCGACATCCACCGCGACGGGATCGATGTCGGTGGCGATGCACTTCGCTGCCGGCCAGAGATTGAGCGCGGCGAAGGCGAGAAGGCCGGTGCCGGTGCCGATATCGGCAATGTTGGTGAAGCGCTTTCCCTCATGCTCCAGCCTATCGAGCGCTTCGAGGCAGCCTCCCGTCGTCGCGTGCTGGCCGGTGCCGAATGCCAGCCCCGCGTCGATCTCGAATGCGATGGTTCCCGGCGGGTGCGACCGATACATCGGCGTGTGGACGAAGAAGCGGCCGGCGCGGATCGGCTGCAGGCCCGACTGGCTCATCGTCACCCAGTCCGCTTCGCCGAGCTGCTCGACCTGCACCTCGCCGTGGCCGAGCCCGCGCAATCTTTTGAGGTCCGCCGCGTCCGGCTCGCGGTCGAAATAGGCGTGGATCAGCCAGTCGTTCGGCCTGGACTCGTCCGGCTCCTCCGCCACGATGACGGGAGACGTTGCGTCCGGGAACAGATCGTCGGGATCGGGGGCCGACTCCGCCTGTGCGCGGGTGCAGGCGATCGTGGCCCGCCAGCTCACTTCGGTTTCTCTCCCTTGGCGAGCCGCTCGTCGAGCTGCTTGGTCAGCTTCGCCGCGTAGTCGCGGCAGCCGTCGCGGTTCTCGAGGGACTTCGATGCGAAACGCTCGATCATGCCGCTCGCGGATGGATGCGGCGTGAGCAGGATGTCGCAATCGAGCGCCGCGATCTTCGCGATACTGTCGCGATAGGCTTTCAGATATTCCGGGTGATCGCTGAACCGGTAATCGTCGCGGCTGACCGGCGACAGGCTGTCCGCATAGACGATGCTCCGGCAGACGCCTCCGTTGCAGCTCACCCAGTGCCAGCTCATTGCCCCCGCAGTGTGGCCCGGCGTCGCAACGCCGGTGAGCCAGAGACTGCCGAGCCGGACGATCTCGCCGTCGCGGATGACGCGGTCGACACGCGCGGTGGGGAACGGCTTGTTCATTCCCGCCTGCGGATCGTCAGCCGTGGCCGTACCGGTTGCAAAGACCTTCGCGGCCGTCGGCGACGCATAAAGTTGCGCGCCGGTCAGCTGCTCCAATCGCCCCATCCCACCGACATGATCGAGATGCTCGTGAGTGTGGAGGAGGATGCGGACGTCGGTCAGGCGAAAGCCGAGACTGCGGATGTTCTGCGCGATCAGGTCGGCGCCCTCCTGCGTCCCTGAATCGATGAGGATGTTGCCCGCGGTGCCGGTTATCAGGATCGAGGTGATGCCGCACGTGCCGACATAATAAGTGTTGGCGAAGACGCGGACCGGCGGCGCCGGCTTGTCCCAGTCGTCCCAGTCCTTGCACGCCGCTGCAAACTGCGGACCGGCCGTCTTGATCGGTGCGATATCGCGCTCGATCTGCGGCGGAGGCTTCTGCAGCGGAATGACGATCGGCAGCATCTGCGCCGCCGCCGCCGCCAGCAGAAAGCTAGCGAACATAGCTCGCGCCGTTGACGTCGATATTGGCGCCGGTCGCCGATGCAGGGGCTTCGGTGGCGAGCCAGCGGATCGTCTCGGCAATCTCCTTCGTGGTCGCCACGCGCCCGAGCGGGATTTCCGCGAGGATCTTCTCGCCGCCGCGGCCCTGCAGATATTCGTCGGTCATTTCGGAGACGGTGAAGCCGGGCGATACCGCGAAGGCGAGGATGCCCTCGCCGGCATAGCCGCGCGCGATGCTCTTGGTCATAGCCAGCATCGCGCCTTTTGAGGCGGCATAATGCCAGTGCGCGGGGCTGTCGCCGCGCGATCCGGCCCGGCTCGAGACGTTGACGATGCGCCCTTCACCGCCGCGCTCGCGAAAATGCTGGATCGCCAGCCGGCAGAGGTCGGCCGCAGCGTATAGGTTGATGCGCATCGTCCGCTCCCAGGCGGAATGCCAGTCGGAGTCCGGCGCGTTGTCGGACACGCCCTCGTAAATGCCGGCATTGTTGACGAGCACGTCGACGCGTCCGCCGAGCCGCTCCAGCGCGGCTTCCCACAGCTTTCGCGGTGCCTCCTGGTCCGTCAGCTCGCCGGCGATCAGGTCGCCGCCGCCGCGGCTGGAATGGCCAGCGACATTGTGGCCGCGCGATTTGAGGAGGTCGTAAGTTGCCGCGCCGATTCCGCGGCTCGCTCCGGTGACGAAAATGTTCATGAGCGCGGGTCTAGCCGCGCTCATTCACTCGCGAAAGTCAGGCGGCGATGCCCGCGACGAATTCCTTTGTCGTCGACTTGAAGTCGGCGATCTGGTCGGAGAAGCGACCAAAGCCCTGCTCGACCTCGTCGATGTCCTTGGCGACATTCTCGGTGTCGCTGCGGATCGCGGCGATCGTCGAGCTCATCGAATCGGCTGCCAGCGCGGTCTCGTCGACGGCGGCGGTGATCATCGTAACCGTCTGGGCCTGAAGTTCCATCGCCTGCCGGATGCGGTCTGCGGAGGACTGGACCTCTTCGACGGTGGTCTGGATCGAGCCATTGGCGTCGACCGTCTGCTTCGTCGCCTGCTGGATCGCGGTGATCTTCGCAGTGATGTCGTCGGTGGCACGAGCGGTCTGCGCTGCGAGCGTCTTCACTTCCTGCGCGACGACGGCGAAACCGCGGCCGGCGTCGCCTGCGCGAGCGGCCTCGATGGTGGCGTTGAGCGCCAGCAGGTTGGTCTGTCCCGCGATGTCGCGGATCAGGCTGAGGATCGATTCGATGGCTTCGACATGCGCCGACAGTGCCTGGCTGACGTTCACCGCCTGCTCGGCCTGGCCACCGGCGCGGGTGGCGACATCGGCTGCGACCTCGACCTCGGCGCGGGCGTCCTCGATTGCGCGGATCAGGCCCGCTGCGGTCTGCGCGGCCTCACGCATCGCGACGGCCGACTGTTCGGCGGCGGCGGCGACCTCGCTGGTCTTGCCCAGCATTCCGCGCGCCGAAGCGGCGGTTGCGCGGGTGCGGTCGGTCAGGCTCTTCGACTGTTCGGTGCTTCCGCGGACGAGATCGGCGACCTGCCGCGAGAATTCCTCGCTCTGCTTGCCGCGAGCATCAGCCGCAGCGATTGCTTCGAGAAGCGCGACCTGTGCGAGGATGATATCGGTCTCGAACTGGCCGATACGGAGCACCGAGGTGATGCACTTGTGCAGCTTCTCCGCATCTTCGGGGAAGCGCTCGACGAGGCGTGCGATGATGCGGTCGGCGATTGCCGCGCGCTGTGCGATATAGGTCGGCACCGACATCTTCTGGGCGAACAGCTCGCGGCCATATTCCGCGACGTTCTGCACCCAATTCGCATCGACCTTGCCGTCATAATTCCTGGCGAAGCGCTCGGCGCGCTCGGCTCCGAACTCCGCGACGATCTCTTCGGCGAAAATGTCGAGCGCGGCTTCCTTCAGAAACTTGATATCGCCTTCGAGCGATCCGCCCGCATTATAGGCTGCAAGGCGGGCGCTCACCTGCTCGTCCGTCAGCCGCTGCAGATGCGCAGTGTCGCTCTTCATCGCGTTTCGCTCCGTCGCCATTTTGTCCCCGTAGGACGTAAAAGGTCCCCTGTTAGGCCCGCTCTTGCGCCCGCAATGGTTAAGAGCCGGTTAGGGCCGGCGAATCTTGCGCCGCTGCGGGCGGGGTCCTAAGCGGGCTTCGGCCGCATGCCGCCGGCCCGAGCAGAAATCATCGAAGGGAAGCGCCCGCCAATGGCAGCACTCCGGGAAAGGCCAGTTTCGCCGCACCTTACCATCTGGCGATGGGGGCCGCACATGGTCGTTTCGATCCTCCACCGGATCACGGGTGCAGGCCTCTCGGTTGTCGGGCTTGCGGTGCTGACCTGGTGGCTGATGGCGATTGCCGGCGGGGCCGACGCCTATGCCAGCTTCGCGAAGGCGGCGACGCATTGGTTCGGAATGATCGTCCTGATCGGTCTCACCTGGGCCTTCTTCCAGCACCTGTTTTCCGGGATCCGGCATCTCATCATGGACACCGGGATGGGTTTCGAGCTGAGGGCTAATAAGGCCGGCGCCGTCGCCACGATCCTTGGGTCGATTCTGGCGACCGTCATCATCTGGGCCTACTGGCTGGGAGCGTTCGCATGAGCATCGGCGACAGCGCATCCGACGTCGGCAAGGTCCGCGGTCTCGGCTCGGCGCGGGCGGGAGGAGTCGACTGGCTTTCGGAGCGGCTGACCAGCGTCGCCCTGCTCCTCCTCGGTACCTGGCTTCTCGCCTCGCTGCTCTTCCTTCCGAAGCTGGACCAGCGCACCCTGATCGAATGGCTTCGCGGTGCGGGCGGAGCTATCCCGATGAGCCTCTTCGTCATCGTGGCGTTCTGGCATGCTGTCGACGGGCTCAAGCAGGCGGTTGACGATTATGTCTCCGGCGAGGTCGGGCGCTGGTTCGTCAATACCGTCATCCTCTTCTTCGCCGTCGCCGGCGCATCTTTGTGCCTGTTCGCCCTCGGCAAAATCGCATTCGGAGCCGCCGCGTGACCAGCGCCTACAAAATTATCGATCACACCTATGACGTCGTCGTTGTCGGCGCCGGCGGATCGGGCCTTCGCACTACCATGGGCGCGGCACAGGCCGGGCTGAAGACCGCCTGCATCACCAAGGTGTTCCCGACGCGAAGCCATACGGTCGCGGCGCAGGGCGGGATCGCCGCTTCGCTCGGCAACATGGGGCCGGACCACTGGACCTGGCACATGTACGACACCGTCAAGGGCTCCGACTGGCTCGGCGACCAAGATGCCATCGAATATCTGACCCGCGAAGCGCCCGCCGCAGTGATCGAGCTCGAGCATATGGGCATGCCGTTCAGCCGCACGCCCGAAGGCAAGATCTACCAGCGCGCGTTCGGCGGGATGACCCAGAACATGGGCGAAGGCCCGGCTGCCCAGCGGACCGCGGCTGCAGCCGACCGCACCGGCCACGCGATGCTTCACACGCTCTACCAGCAGAGCCTGAAGTACGACGCCGACTTCTTCGTCGAATATTTCGCGATCGACCTGATCATGGAAAACGGCGCGTGCCGGGGCGTGATCGCGCAGAACATGGACGACGGATCGATCCATCGTTTCCGCGCGCAGGCGGTGGTGCTCGCGACGGGCGGCTACGGGCGCATATATTTGTCGTGCACCGGAGCCCACACCCAGACGGGCGACGGCAACGCCATGGTCCTTCGCGCCGGGCTGCCGCTTCAGGACATGGAGTTCGTGCAGTTCCACCCGACCGGAGTCTACGGGGTCGGAGTGCTGATCACCGAAGGCGCGCGAGGCGAGGGCGGCTACCTCACCAATTCCGAAGGCGAGCGCTTCATGGAGCGCTACGCTCCGTCGGCGAAAGACCTCGCCAGCCGCGACGTCGTGTCACGCGCAGAATCCATGGAGATCCGCGAGGGTCGTGGAGTCGGCGAGAACAAGGATCACATCTTCCTTCATCTCGACCATCTCGACCCGAAAATCCTGGCAGAACGGTTGCCCGGGATCAGCGAGAGCGCGAGGATTTTCGCCGGAGTCGACGTCACCCGCCAGCCGATCCCGGTCATTCCGACCGTCCACTACAATATGGGCGGCATTCCGACGAACTATCACGGCGAGGTCATCACTGTCCGCGACGGCAATCCCGACACGGTCGTACCCGGCCTGTTCGCGGTCGGCGAGGCCGCGTGCGTTTCGGTCCACGGTGCCAATCGCCTGGGCTCCAACAGCCTCATCGACCTCGTGGTCTTCGGCCGCGCTGCGGGCCTCCGGCTGGCCGAGGTGTGCAAGCCCGGCGCGCTTCAGGAGCCGCTGACCAAGGACTCCGCCGATTTCGCACTCGGGCGGCTCGATCATTTTCGCTATGCTGACGGAAGCAGCCCGACCGCCGAAATCCGCCTGGAGATGCAGCGGACGATGCAGGCCGATGCGGCGGTGTTCCGCACCGAGCGGACGCTGGCGGAAGGCGTCACCAAGATCGACAAGGTCTATCACAAGATGACGGACATTTCGGTCACGGACCGCAGCCTCATCTGGAACAGCGACCTCGTCGAAACGCTCGAGCTCGACAATCTCATCGCTCAGGCTGTGGTGACGATGCATTGTGCCGAGAACCGCAAGGAAAGCCGCGGCGCGCACATGCACGAGGACTATCCCAAGCGCGACGACAAGGATTGGATGAAGCACACGGTCGCCTGGTTCGACGGCTGGGGCGGCAACGGTGGCGAGGTGAAAATCGACTATCGCCCGGTGCACGACTTCACGCTCACCGACGACGTCGAGTACATCAAGCCCAAGGCGCGGGTGTACTAAGGGCGGGATCCACCGCTTTTCACCGATTGCTCACACGCCGCTCATGGCGCTCACCGTCCGGTTGAGGCATCGTTCCGACCTGTGAACGATTGCAGGAGAGCAGGCGGTGTCACTTAGCGACGGTGTTCGAAGCCCCGGGTTCAAGCTGTTCCTTGCGATCGTCGTCGGGCTGGTCCTGACGATCCCGCTCTTCTCTGTCTGGCTGCTCGTCTACGACCGGCAGAGCCAGTCGGAAGAGGCCAGCGCTTCGATCACCGCAGGCTGGGGCGAGCCGCAGGCCATGGCGGGACCCGTTCTGGTGATTCCGTATCGCGCGACTGCGACCGAAACGGTCGTGCAGAACGGGCAGAGCGTCACGCGCAGCAACGAGGTGATGCGTGAGCTGACCCTGGCACCCGAAGCGATGGAGCTGTCGACGACCGTCGCGCCCGAGGTCCGCAAGCGTTCGATCTACGAGGCGGTGGTCTATGCGGCCAACGTAAGAGGGAAGGCGCGCTTTGCCTTTCCGCCCGATATGGCGCGGACCGGCGTGGATCCCACGAAGATGGATTTCAGCCGCGCCGAGCTCCGCTTCAGCCTCAGCGACCCGCGCGGGCTCGGAAGCAATCCGCGCGTTTCCGCCGACGGCAGGCCGCTGCGACTCCAGCCCGGTGGGGGGAGCGGCGGTGGCCGCGGCTTCTTTGCCTGGATCGATGCCGGAGGGCTGCAATTGGCGCCGATTGCTGTCGATTTCGATTACGAGTTCCGCGGCAATTCGTCAGTGACCCTCGCCCCCAACGCCGGCGAGACCCGCTGGAGCGTGCACTCTTCCTGGGCGAGCCCAAGCTTCGGCGGCGACTTCCTGCCTTCAGAGCGGCGCGTCGGCGACAAGGGATTCGACGCGACCTACAGTATCGGCAACCTTGCGCTCGGCCGCTCGCTGGTCAGCACCGGCGATGCCGGAGCCGCATCTCCTGTCGATGATATCGCTCCTCCCGCGAGAACTCCCGCGGCCGTTGATGGCGCCGGCCCGGCAGGTGCCGTGCAGACGGCGGCGATCAGCCTGATCCAGCCGGTCGACCTTTACTTGCAGGTGAATCGCGCGACAAAATACGGCTTCCTGTTCATCGGCTTCACCTTCCTCGTGCTCCTGATGTTCGACGTGCTCGGCGGAGTGCGCGTTTCGGCCGTCGAATATCTGCTGATGGGCGCGGCGCTGATCCTGTTCTTCGTGCTCCTGCTGGCCTTCGCGGAGGTGATAGGATTCACGCTGGCCTACATCCTCGCATCCGCCGCCATTGCTGGCCTCAACACCGCCTATTCTGCGGCGGTGCTCGGAAGCTGGCGACGCGCGTGGTTCATCGGCGGCTTGCTCGTCGGCCTCTATGCGGTGCTCTACATCCTGCTCAGCCTCGAAGCCTTTTCGCTGCTGATCGGGTCGCTGCTGCTGTTCGCGGCGCTTGCCGGAGTGATGTACGCGACGCGGCGCATCGACTGGAGCGCTGCGCGCGCCGAGACGAGCTGATGCACTTGGGCTTGTAATCGTCCTCGGCTAGAGCGCTTGGGAACATGGCCGACAGCACACCGCCCAAGCGCATTTTCCCGAGCTCCAAGGTCGAAGCGCACGCAGCGAAGCACGTTCCTTCGATCCCGCAGACCGAGAGCGAGGCGTACAAGCTCGCTTTCCAGGATCTCGACTTCCTTCTCCGGGAGGACCTTCGCCCGGTCCGGTTCCAGCTGGAGCTTCTGAAGCCTGAGCTGTTCCTCCAGGAAGCGAAGATCGGCTCCACTTTCGTCTTCTACGGTTCGGCTCGGATTCCCAGTCCGGAGAATGCCGACGCTTTGATCGCCGCGGCGACCAACGAGGAGCAGAGGCGAATTGCCGAGCGGCTCAAGGCCAAGGCGCATTATGTCGAGATCGCGCGCGATCTGGCCCGCCTCGCCAGCCGCTGCCAAACCGATGACGAGGGGCAGCGGCATTTCGTCGTTTGCTCGGGCGGCGGGCCGTCGATCATGGAGGGCGCGAATCGGGGCGCCGCCGATGAGGGGAAGGACAGCATCGGCCTCAACATCGTGCTTCCGCACGAGCAGCTTCCGAACACCTACGTCACGCCGGAGCTGAGCTTCCAGTTCCACTATTTCGCGCTTCGCAAGATGCACTTCTTGCTTCGCGCGCGCGCCGTCGCCGTTTTCCCCGGCGGGTTCGGCACGTTCGACGAACTGTTCGAGCTTTTGACCCTGATCCAGACCGGCAAAGTGAGGCCGCTACCGATCCTTCTGTTCGGCCGCGACTATTGGGACAGGGTCATCAATTTCGAAGCGATGGCCGAAGAGGGCGTAATCGCCCCGCACGACCTCGAGCTGCTTCACTGGAGCGAGGACGCGCAGGAAGCGTGGGATTATGTCGTGCGCTTCTACGAGCAGCACCCCGAGCCACCGCACATCCAGACCGCGCCGCCGGAATAATCCGGCGCGCCTTTACTTCTGCGGAGCAGCCTCTCCGCCGCCCTTCTTGTCGGCGACGGTGTTGTTGAGCACCGGCTCCTTCGTCGACTTCTGGCCCGGAATGTCGCCGGGAGCGGCCGCGGCAGGCTGACCTTCCGCGCCACCCGCGGTCGGGCTTCCCGCAGGAGCTGCCGGCGGGGCCGGCATCGGCTTCGGAGAATCGCTGTGCTGGTTGAGGAAGGCGATGACGTCGGCACGATCCTCGGGCTTGCTGAGGCCGGCGAAGGTCATCTTC
>DATMHP010000095.1:0-6884 GCA_035554875.1 Sphingomicrobium sp. | reverse complement strand
GGAAGCAGGAAGTTCAGAAGGCCGAACACCGACTTCTTCATCTCGCCCGCATAGGACGTGCCGCCGATCAGGATCAGCTTCTTCGAGAAATTGACTGCAACCACGGTCTCGGTGCGCGTGCCGTGCCGCTCGGGGTCGGCGCGGAAGCTCGGCAGGTCGATGATCGTGAACTCGGGGACGAAGCCCTCAAGCTCGCTAACGTCGGGCCGGACCAGCATCGTGCGGATGAACAGGCTGTGCCACGCCAGTTCGTTGATGACCCGGACGCGCACGCGGTGCTCGGGCTGCGAGCCGCCGAACAGGTCCTGGACGAAAAGCGTGTCCTTCTCGCCAAGCGCGATCAGGAAGTCCTCGTGAAGGCGGTCGAACGCGGCGGGGTCCATCGGCTTGTTGCCGTCGTTCCACCAGATGACGTCCTGGGTCAGCTCATCCTTGACGGTGAACTTGTCCTTCGCGCTGCGGCCGGTGTGCTTGCCGGTCTTGACGACGATTGGACCGTTCTTGGCAAGAAGCCCTTCCTCACGCTGGATCGCGTACTCGACCAGCGGCGCAGTCGTCAGGTTCCAGTGCAACTCGGCGGGGGTCGTAATCCCCTGTGCGTCCAATCCATGCTTGGCGACCCGGTCGGCCACAACTTTCCCTTCCAATAAGAATGAGCGGCGGCGACCTTTCGGCAGCCGCCGCACCACGTTGGAAGCGCCTATAGACCCGAAAAACTTGCCCGGTCAAAAGCCGCCGTTTTGCTTGTCTCGCTCCGGACCGGCTTGTAAGCCCGACCCTGGATCGCCCGAATGAGCCATGTCATCGCGCTGGTCGACGACGACCGCAACATCCTGACCTCGGTGTCGATTGCCCTCCAGTCGGAAGGATTCGTCACGCGAGTCTATACCGACGGCACGGCGGCGCTGAAGGCGTTTGCCGAAAACCTGCCCGACCTCGGCGTATTCGACATCAAGATGCCGCAGATGGATGGGATGGAGCTTCTTCGCCGGCTTCGCGAGTTCAGCTCGATGCCGGTCATCTTCCTGACGTCCAAGGACGACGAGCTCGACGAGGCGCTGGGCCTCGCGATGGGCGCCGACGATTACATCACCAAGCCCTTCTCGCAGCGGCTCCTCCTCGCCCGCATCCGCGCGATCCTGAGACGGCAGGAGCTGGCGAAGACCGAAGCTGCGCCCGCCGAGGCGCCCGAACCTGAGCTGCTCGTCCGCGGCCGGCTCAGCATGGACCCTGCGCGGCACAAGGTGAAATGGGGCGGAAAGGATGTCACGCTCACCGTGACCGAGTTCCTGATCCTCGAAGCGTTGGCGCAGCGGCCCGGCGTCGTGAAGAACCGAAACCAGCTGCTCGATGTCGCTTATCAGGACGACGTCTATGTCGACGACCGCACCATCGACAGCCACATCAAGCGAATCCGCCGCAAGTTCCGCGCCGTCGATCCCGAGTTCGACGCCATCGAGACGCTCTACGGCGTGGGCTACCGGTTTGAGGAATAGGCGCCGGATATGGTGAGACGCCGCCGCCGCGACGCCCGCCCGTGGACCGCCCGCTGGACGCTGACCTGGCGCATCCTCGCGGTGAACATCCTCACCATCCTGATCCTTGCACTCGGGGTCATCTATCTCGACGCGTTCCGAAGCAAGCTCAGCAAGGAGCGCGTCCACCGCACCGAGCGCGAAGCGCAGATCACCGCGATCATCGCCAATTCCCTGCCGCCAGACAAAAGGCCCGAGGCGCTCGCCGCTATCTCGAAGTCGACCGGCAGCCGGATACGGCTGTTCGAGGCCGACGGCCGCCTCATCGCCGACAGCTGGACGATCACAGGGCCGACCTATCGTCTCCGCGATCCGTCCAAGGAAAGCTGGATGAAGGATGCGGCCCGGGCGCTGGACCGCGGCTTCAACTTCATCGTCGGCGCCGAATATGCGCCGGATTTCGTCGAGCCGAAGAACGACACGATTAGCGCCTGGCCCGAAGCGACGCAGGCGCAACAGGCGAATGCCGTGACCAGCACGATCCGCACCGCGCCCGACCTGACGCCGGTCCTGTCGGCGGCAGCGCCGGTCGACGGCGGGGCCCTTTTGGTCACCTCGAACGAGCGGAGCCTGGTCCGCTCGATGCGGAGCCAACGGGCGGCGCTGGGGATCGCGATGGGCGTCGCGATCTTGATTTCGGTGCTGCTGTCGCTGTTCCTCGCGCGGACGATCGTCCGGCCACTCCGCCGGATCGCGATTTCCGCGCACCGGGTCCGGCTCGGACGCGCCCGCGAAGTGCGGGTCCCTCGCCTTCCCTCCCGACGCGACGAGATCGGGCTCCTCGCCCGCTCGGTCTCCGACATGAGCCAGTCGCTGCGGCACCGGATCGACAATATCGAAGCGTTCGCGGCCGACGTCACCCACGAGCTCAAGAATCCGCTGGCGTCGCTGCGTTCGGCCATCGACGGCCTCGAGACGGTCAAGGACAAGAAGTTGCGCGAACGGCTGATGGAGGTGGCCCGCGAGGACGTCGTCCGGCTCGACCGGCTGATCAGCGACGTCAGCGAGGCGGCGCGGACCGATGCCGAGCTTGCCCGCGCCCGCTTCGAGCCGGTCGACCTCGGCCTCCTCGTCGAGCAGCTGGTCGCAAGCTGGGACAGCCGCCGGGAAACCGGCGATGCTCGCATCGCCTATGCCCGGCCGCGCAAGGAAAGCGCGATGGTGCTCGGCGATCCCGGCCGCCTTGCCCGAGCGATCGACAACATTCTCGACAATGCCGTCAGCTTCTCGCCGCCCGGCGGGCTCGTCGAGATCGCAGCATCGCGGGTCGGCAATCGTGTCCGGATCCGGGTTGACGACGAAGGACCCGGAGTTCCCGAAGAAGCGCGCGAGGCGATCTTCAACCGCTTCCACTCGATCCGTCCCGAAGACGAACATTTCGGCCGGCATTCCGGCTTGGGCCTGGCCATCGCCAAGGCTATTGTCGAAGGTCATGACGGCAAGATCAGCGTGATCGATCGGGACGACGCGCCCTCTGGCGCCCGCTTCATCATCTCGCTTCCAGCGGTAGAGCCACAATGAATGCCCACCGTCCACTTTCGGCGGAGTCCGTCCATGCGACCACGGTTGCGATCGGCGGCCGTGCGGTCCTGATCACCGGCCCGTCTGGAGCCGGAAAGTCGGACCTTGCGCTCCGGCTCCTCGACCGGGGGTTCGCTCTGGTCAGCGACGACCAGACGATCGTGCGGCGCGATGGCGACCGCCTCATTGCCTCGGCGCCGCCGCAGATCGCCGGGAAAATGGAAATCCGCGGGATCGGGATCGTGGACATGGACGCGGTGAGCGACGTGCGCGTGGCCCTACTCGTCGAGCTGATGAGCGACATCCCGCGCCTGCCCGACGACGGCCGCGAGCGCCTGGTCCTCGGCGTGGCGCTGCCGCTGATTTCGATCGACGCGAAGACCGCATCGGCGCCATCCAAGGTCGCGCTTGCGCTAGACAGGCTTGGGCTCAAGTGAGCGAATCGCCCGAAAAGCCGCGGCTGTTGCTCGTCACCGGAATGTCCGGGGCGGGCAAATCGACCGTGCTCGACGCGCTTGAGGACATGGGCTGGGACATCGTCGACAACCTTCCCGTCGACCTTCTCCGCGACTTCGTTCACGGGAAGAACCAGTGCCGGACAGCGCCAGTCGCGATCGGGATGGACGTCAGGAGCCGCGGCTTCGATCCCGCCAGTCTCCGCGACCTTATCCATTCGATCGAAGGGGTCGAGCCGGAGATCCTGTTTCTCGACTGCTCCACGGCCGACCTGATGCGGCGGTTCGACAAGACCCGGCGGCGGCACCCGCTCGCGCCCGATCGCCCGCCCGAAGACGGGATCGCCCGCGAACGCGCGCTGCTCGCGCCGCTGAAGAGCGTCGCCGACAGCAGCATCGACACCACCGACCTGTCGCCCGTCGAGCTTCTCGAAGAGCTCCGCCGCCGCTTCGGGACGGAGCGCGAACCGGTGCTGACTTTGGTCTCCTTCGGCTTCGGCCATGGCATCTCCAGGACCGCCGACCTGGTCTTCGATATGCGTTTCCTGTCGAACCCGCACTGGGTCGACGAATTGCGCCCTCAAACCGGTGAAGACTGCGCGGTTCGCGACTATATTGCGAAGGATGTCGCGTGGGCCGATTCGATGGACCGAATCGAAGCGCTTCTCAGGGAGTGGATTCCCCGCTACTGGGCCGCGGGCAAAACTTATTTGACGGTTGCATTCGGCTGCACCGGGGGGCGTCACCGTTCGGTGACTGCCGCGGTCGAAATGGCGGAACGATTGCGGGCTGCGGGGTTCAACCCGAACTTGCGTCACCGCGACCTGGGGTCGGCACCGAGCGACAGGATCGAAGACAAGGCCGGGGTCGCGGCGTCTCGATGAGAACGACGGGCGAGAGTGGAAGCGAGTTGAGCGAATGATTGGATTGGTGCTGGTGACCCACGGTCGTCTCGCGGCCGAGTTCATCACCGCAATGGAGCATGTGGTCGGCCCGCAGGAGGCAATCGAAGCCGTCTGCATCGGGCCCGATGACGACATGGAAGCACGCCGCAAGGACATTGCGGACGCGATCAAGACGGTCGACCAGGGCAAGGGCGTGATCATCCTCACCGACCTGTTCGGCGGGACTCCGTCGAACCTGGCGATCAGCCTGATGAAGACCGAGAATGTCGAGGTGATCGCCGGCGTGAACCTGCCGATGCTGATCCGCCTCGAAGGCGCCCGCAAGGTTATGGGCGTCCACGCTGCGGTCGCGGCCGCCCGCGAAGCCGGCCGGAAATATATCTCCGTCGCATCCGAAATCCTCGGGGAAGCCGCCGCTTGAGCGAAGCCTCCCGCGAGGTCACGGTCGTCAATACGCGCGGGCTTCACGCCCGTGCCAGCGCCAAGTTCGTCAATCTCGCCAGCCAGATCGACGCGAAGATCGAGGTCGAGAAGGACGGCAACCGAGTCGTCGGAACGTCGATCATGGGCCTGATGATGCTCGGCGCGGCCAAGGGCGATTCCATCCTCATTCACGTCGAGGGCGATGAGGCCGAAGAGGCGTTGAAGCAGCTGGTCCAGCTCGTGGAATGCGGCTTCGACGAGGAGTGCAGCTGAGCGGTGCCGAGAGAGGTCACCGCTTTTTCCAATGCGACCGTCAAGCGGCTTCGCTCGCTCCGCGACAAGAAGGCGCGGCGCTCCGAACGCATGTTCCTGGCCGAAGGGCTGAGGATCATCGCCGAGGCGCGCGACAGCGGCCGGCTTCCGGAAATCATCGCTTTCTCGGCAGAAGGCGCGAAACATCCGCTCGCGGCCGAGATCATCGCCGCGACCGAAGCCGCGGGTGGCGACGCGATCGAGACCAGCCCCGACATCCTCTCGAAGATGAGCGGCAAGGACAATCCGCAGATGCTGCTCGGCGCCTACAGCCAGCCGGAGACGGCGCTGGGGCGGATCGATCGCAGCGCGGCGCCGCTGTGGATCTGCGCGCAGGCGCTTCGCGATCCGGGCAATATCGGGACCATCCTCAGGACCGGCGACGCGGTCGGCGCGGGCGGGCTGATCCTGATCGACGATTGCGCCGATCCCTTCTCCGTCGAGGCGGTGCGCGCGTCGATGGGGGCAATCTTCACGCAGCAGGTCGCGGCGGCTCGGTGGGAGGAGTTCCTGCCTTGGCTGCGTTCGGGATCCGGCCAGCTCGTCGGCACCAGCCTCAAAGCCACCGACGACTATCTTGAGGCGCGGTACGAGCAGCCCTGCTTTCTCCTCATCGGCAACGAGCAACAGGGTCTTCCCGAAGCCTACGAGGCCGAATGCGACCTCCTCGTGAAAATCCCGATGGCGGGCCGCGCCGACAGCCTCAACGCGGCGGTGGCTGCGGCCGTCATGGCATTCACAGTGAAGGCGAGCTGGCGGAACTGACACAGTAACGGAGCGGTTGTTTTCGCATGAATCGCTTCGTCCTCGCCGCACTTCCGCCTCTCGCGGCATGTGCGCCACTCCCGCCGCCGGTCGCGCCTTATCACGGCGTCGGCACCGAGCCGTTCTGGAGCGTCACCATAGACGACCGGAACGTCACGTTCCTCCTGTCGGGCGAGCAGCCGATCGTTCAGCCCAGGCCAAGGCCCATCATCGGCGTAGCGGGCGAGATCTACCAAACGCCGCGGATCGACGTGAACATCGTCCACGCCCAGTGCAGCGACGGGATGAGCGACCGCGTCTATCCGGACAAGCTGCAGGTCACCGTCGACGGCAAGCGCTTCGACGGGTGCGGAGGGCTGTGATGCTGAAGACCCAGATGATCCCGCTGCTCGCTTTTTCGCTTTCGACGGGAGCCTGCGTCGCGACTCCTCCTCCGCCGATCGCGGAGCTGGCGGGGACGAAATGGCACGTCGTGAGCGTCAACGGACGCCAGACGCCCTCGAAAGGCGATTATTCCATCCGCTTCGGGGCGGACAGCACCTTCGGAGCGCGCTTCGGCTGCAACGCGATGGGCGGCGACTTCCGGCTTGCAGGAGGAACGCTGACAGTGGAGCATCTGATCAGCACGTTGATGGGCTGCGGCGAACCGGCCGCCGGCTTCGAAAGCCAGGGCTCGGCCGTCCTTCAGCTTCCGATGCAGGTTGCCTTCGCCCGCAACGGACGCATGAACCTCAGCAACTCGGCCGGCTCGATCGCGCTCGATCCGGCCTCCTAGGCTTCGGAGTCGTCTTCCTCGTCCGCGGGTTCGAGCCTTGGCAAAGTCGGATCGTCGAGGCTGATTTCCACTGGTTCGGAGTCATTTTCTAGTTTGAGCAGATCGCCCGCGGCTGCCTCAGGCAAAGACTCAACCTCACGCAGCTTCCTATCCACGGCGCGCCTGCGCTTGTGAGCATCTTCCACCACATGCT
>DATMHP010000094.1:0-7138 GCA_035554875.1 Sphingomicrobium sp. | reverse complement strand
CAGGCACATGCGGCAATTGCCGGCGATCGAGAGGCGCTCGTGATAGCAGAAGCGCGGGATTTCCTTGCCCGCAAGCTCGCACGCCTGGAGCACGGTGGCGCCCTGCGGGACCTCGATCTCGACGCCGTCGACGGTGACCTTAGGCATCGTCGCGATCCTTCTCGTCCTTCTCTTCGCGATGCCGCGTGATGGTGGTGACGCTGGTGCCGCCGCGCTGCATCGCCAGAATGACGATGACGAGAATGGCCACGACCGCGATTGCGAGGAACAGCTTCGTCATTCCGCCGCCTCCAGCATCTCGCGCGACTTGCGCTCGGCGATGCGGCGCTCGAGCTCGGGGCGGAAGTGACGGATCAGGCCTTGGATCGGCCATGCGGCCGCGTCGCCGAGAGCGCAGATAGTGTGGCCTTCGACCTGCTTGGTGACGTCGAGGAGCTTGTCGATGGTCTCGACGCTTGCCTCGCCTTCGCGCAACCGCTCCATCACACGCCACATCCAGCCGGTGCCCTCGCGGCAGGGCGTGCACTGGCCGCAGCTCTCGTGCTTGTAGAAATAACTGATGCGGCTGATCGCGCGGACAATGTCGGTGGATTTGTCCATGACGATGACCGCAGCGGTGCCGAGGCCCGAGCCCAGCGCTTTCAGCCCGTCGAAGTCCATCGGCGCATCGAGGATTTCCTCGGCGGGCACCAGCGGAACCGAAGAGCCGCCCGGAATGACAGCAAGCAAGTTGCTGAAATCGTCGCGGTTCTTGCCGCCACGAATTCCGCCGCCGTGGAGCGTGATCAGCTCGCGGAAGCTGATGCCCATCGATTCCTCGACCACGCAGGGCGTGTTGATATGGCCCGAAAGCTGGAACAGCTTCGTGCCCTCGTTTTTCTCGCGGCCAATGCTCGCGAACCAACTGGCGCCGCGGCGGAGGATCGTCGGCACGACCGCGATCGATTCGACATTGTTGACCGTGGTCGGACAGCCGTAGAGGCCCGCGCCGGCCGGGAACGGCGGCTTCAACCGCGGAAAGCCTTTCTTGCCCTCCAGGCTGTTGAGCATCGCGGTCTCTTCGCCGCAGATGTAGGCGCCGGCGCCGCGGTGGACGAACAGGTCGAAGTCGTAGCCGGAGCCCGCGGCATTCTTGCCCAGGAGGCCCGCGTCATAAGCCTCGGCAAGCGCCTTCTCGAGGACTTCGGCTTCCTCGATGAACTCGCCGCGAATGTAGATGTAACCCGCCCGCGCACGCATCGCGAAGCCGGCGATCAGCGCACCTTCAAGGAGCTTGTGCGGATCGTGGCGGATGATCTCGCGGTCCTTGCACGATCCGGGCTCGGACTCGTCGGCATTGATGACGAGGAAGTTCGGTTTTCCGGGCTTCGGCTCCTTGGGCATGAAGCTCCACTTCATACCCGTCGGAAAGCCGGCGCCGCCGCGGCCGCGAAGCCCCGACGCCTTGATCATGTCGATGATCGGATCCTCGCCGATCTGCATCAGCTTGGCGGTCTCGTCCCAGTCGCCGCGCTGCCGGGCCGCCTTCAAATAAGGCGACTGGAAGCCGTAGACATTTGTGAAGATGCGGTCCTTGTCCGCGAGAGGTCCGGTGTAGCCCATCAGGCGAACTTCCTCGCGATGAACGCCAGCGCGCCGATGACAATCGCGGCGATCAGGACGAACTTGATGATCCCGAAGACCAGCTTCAGCACCAGCACGCCAAGCACGACGGCGATGATGAGGACGACGAGCGCGCTCACTGCGCGCCGTCCTTCGCCGGGCCCGCGGTGTCGGTCCACAGCGAGCGGTAATCGTAATTGCGCTCGGCCATTTTCTTGAGAGTCGTCGGGCCGCCTTCGGGACAGCTCGTCTGACGGTCGACCTGCGGGCCTGGCTTCGGAGTATCGCCCTTCGCCAGCGCGTCGAGGATCGCCGCCATGCTCTCCTCGGTCAGGTCCTCGTAATTATGGTCGTTGATCTGGACCATCGGCGCGTTCGCGCAGGCGCCGAGGCACTCGACCTCGCTCAAGGTGAACAGCCCATCCTCGGTCGTGTGGCCCTTCTTCAGCCCGCGCTTGTAGCAGGCCTCGAGCACATCATCGGAGCCGCGGAGCATGCACGGCGTCGTCCCGCACACCTGGACGTGGAATTTGCCCACCGGCCGCAGGTTAAACATCGTGTAGAAAGTCGCGACCTCGAGCACCCGGACGTAGGGCATGTCGAGCTCGCGCCCGACGAACTCCATCACCGGGATCGGAAGCCAGCCCTGCGTGCCCGTCTCCGCACCGACTTGCCGCTGCGCGAGATCGAGAAGCGGAAGCACGGCGGAAGCCTGGCGCCCCGCCGGATATTTGGCGATCGCCCATTCCGCTTTCTTGCGGTTCTCGGCCGTCCAGTCGAAGCCGGCCCAGCGGGCGAGGACCTCGGGATCCTCAAGAGGCGTGATGACGGCCATTAGCGGTCGCACTCCCCGAAGACGACGTCGATCGCCGAGAGGACCGCGGTGGTGCCGGCGAGCATGTGGCCCTTCATCATGAAGTCCATGGCCTGCAAGTGGCTGAACGCCGTCGGGCGAATCTTGCAGCGATAGGGCCGGTTGGTGCCGTCGGAGACGAGATAGACTCCGAACTCGCCCTTGGGGCTTTCGGTCGCGACGTAAACCTCGCCTTTCGGCACGTGATAACCCTCGGTGTAGAGCTTGAAATGGTGGATGAGCGCTTCCATCGAGGTCTTCATCAGCGCCCGCGGCGGCGGGAATACCTTGCGGTCTTCGGTCCCGACCGGCCCGTTCGGCATCTGCGCCAGGCACTGGCGCATGATCTTCGCCGACTGCCGCACTTCCTCGCAGCGGACCATGAAGCGGTCGTAGCAATCGCCGTTGGTGCCGACGGGAACGTCGAACTCCATCCGGTCATAGACTTCGTAAGGCTGCGAGCGACGGATATCCCATGGAATGCCCGACGCGCGGATCATCGGCCCGGAGAAGCCCCACGCGATTGCGTCGTCCTTGTGAACCGTGCCGATGTCGACGTTGCGCTGCTTGAAGATGCGGTTGTCCGCGACCAGCGCGATGGCATCCTCGAACAGCTGCAGCCGGTGGTCGAGCCAGTCGCCGAGATCGGCGAGCATCTTCTCGGTCAAGTCGTAGCGGACGCCGCCAACGCGGAAGTAGTTCGCGTGCATGCGCGCGCCCGATGCGCGCTCATAGAATTGCAGCGTGTCCTCGCGAACCTCGAACAGCCACAGGTTGGGCGTCATCGCGCCCACGTCCATGATGTGGCTTCCAAGGTTCAGCATGTGGTTGGAGATGCGGGTCAGCTCCGCCATCAGCACGCGGATGTACTGGGCGCGCTCCGGGATCTCGATGCCCATCAGCTTCTCGACCGCGAGCACGAAGCTGTGCTCCATGCACATCGGCGAGCAGTAATCGAGCCGGTCGAAGTACGGCAGCGCCTGCTGGTAGGTCTTGTACTCGATCAGCTTCTCGGTGCCGCGGTGCAGAAGCCCGATATGCGGATCGACACGTTCGACGATCTCGCCGTCCAGCTCCATGATCAAACGAAGAACGCCGTGAGCCGCCGGGTGCTGCGGGCCGAAGTTGATCGTGTAGTTGTTGAGCGACTCATCGCCGACCTCGGCGCCCTCGAAAGGCGCGCCCTCGCCTCCGGCGCCGACGCTGAGCTCGACTGTGCGGGTGTCGGTCATGCGGCCCCTGTCGGACGGCGCCGGTTGCGGCCCTTGGGCTTCGGCTCGTCAATGTCCGTCGTCTCGATCGTCTTCGCCTTGCGCGGCTTCTTCGCCTGCTCCGCTGCCTTCGTATCGGCCGGCTTGCCGCCGCCCGTCTGGGCCGGGCTTTCAGTCGTCTTCGGCGTCTTGGCCGGCGTCGGTGGGTTCACCTTGGTCTCGCCGGTCGGCGACGGCGCCGGCGAGGGTGCACCCGCTTCCTCTGGCATAGCCTTCTCGTCGCCCGGGAGGTGATATTCCGGGCCCTGCCAAGGCATCAGGAAATCGAACGCGCGGAAGTCCTGCGGAAGGTCGACCGGCTCATAGACCACGCGCTTCTCGGCCTCGGAGTAGCGAAGCTCGACATGGCCGGTGAGCGGGAAATCCTTGCGCTGCGGGAAGCCCTCGAAACCGTAATCGGTGAGGATGCGGCGGAGGTCGGCATTGCCGCTGAAGACGACGCCGTACATGTCGTAAACTTCGCGCTCGAGCCAGCCGGCGACCGGCCACAGCCCGGTGACGCTCGGAACCGGAGTGCGCTCGTCGGTCGTCACCTTCACTCGGATGCGGCGGTTCATCGTCAGCGAAAGCAGGTGATAATCGACTTCGAACCGCTCCGCGCGATCCGGGTAGTCGACCCCGGCGATCTCCATCAGCTGCTGATATTCCAGCCCCGGCGTGTCGCGCAGAGCACGGAGCACGTCGACGACGGCATCGCGCTGCACCGTGAGAGTGATCTCGTCGACGACATTCTTCGCCTTGATCAAGGCGTCGCCGATGACGGCCCGTGCTCCGTCGATGACGCCTTCGTTGGAGGCCATCCTGGGCACGTGGGGAGCGAACTGAACGGTCATTAGCGCTCAATCGTCCCTTCGCGGCGGATCTTCCGCTGAAGCTGGAGGATTCCGTACAGGAGGGCCTCGGCGGTCGGCGGGCAGCCCGGCACGTAAATGTCGACCGGAACGATGCGGTCGCAGCCGCGAACCACGGAATAGCTGTAGTGATAATAGCCGCCGCCGTTGGCGCAGCTGCCCATCGAGATGACGTAGCGCGGCTCGCTCATCTGGTCGTAGACCCGGCGGAGAGCGGCGGCCATCTTGTTGCACAGCGTTCCGGCGACGATCATCACGTCCGACTGGCGTGGGCTCGCACGCGGTGCGACGCCGAAACGCTCGAGGTCGTAGCGCGGCATGTTCACGTGGATCATCTCGACCGCGCAGCAGGCGAGGCCGAAGGTCATCCACCACAGCGAGCCGGTGCGCGCCCAGGTGAACAGGTCCTCGGTCGTCGTGACGAGGAAGCCCTTGCTGTCCAGCTCCGACCGCATGTCCTCGAACTTCTTCATGTCGACGTCGCCCGGAGTCAGGCCGGCGGCGCGCGCCAGCTCGTCCTCCGTCGGCATCGGATCATGCCGCGGGTCGAGCATCACTCCCATTCGAGCGCCCCCTTCTTCCAGGCGTAAGCGAGCCCGAACCCAAGCTCGGCAAGGAAGATCACCATCGCCAGCCAGCCGGCGAGCTTGGTCGCCCCGAGCGAAACCGCCCAGGGGAAGAGGAAAGCCGCTTCGAGATCGAAGACGATGAACAGGATCGCGATCAGGTAGAAACGGACGTCGAACTGCGAGCGGCTGTCGCCGAATGCCGGGAAACCGCATTCATACTCGGAGAGCTTCTGCGGGTCCGGCTGATACACGCCGGTGAATCGCGCCACGACCATCGGCAGGACCACGAAGGCGCCTGACAGGCCGAGCGCTACAGCCAAGAACAGCAAAATCGGCAGGTAACCGGCAGCAACGCTTGCCAAGGGAAACTCCAGGGGGCTCGAAAGTTGGGCGCGCTTTAGGACAGGGAGTTGCAGGTCGCAACCGTCTGGCTCAGCTTCTCATCGCCCCCGCGACAAGCTTCTGCAATTTCGAGTGAATCGCGGCCGACGCAGCGACATATTCGCCGCGCTCGTAAGCGCGGTCTGCGCCGCGATAATCGGTAACGAATCCCCCCGCCTCGCGAACGAGGAGAAGACCGGCAGCCGTGTCCCACGGATCGAGGTCGTCTTCCCAGAAGCCATCCATCCGTCCGGCGGCGACCCAGGCGAGGTCGAGCGCGGCCGAACCGAAGCGGCGGATGCCTGCGACCTCGGGAGCTATAGCTTTGTAAATCTTGGCCCATTGCTCGGGATTGCCGCGGCCAAGGAAGGGGATGCCGGTGCCGATCACAGTGTCCGCAAGATCGCGCCGGGCGGAGACCCGGAGCCGCCGGTCCTGCAGCCACGCGCCCCTGCCCTTTTCGGCCCAGAAGCTCTCGTCCGTCAGCGGCTGGTAGACCATGCCGTGAGTGATCTCGCCGCGCCCGTCAGGCCTCTTCTCCTCGACCGCGATCGAGATCGAGAAATGCGGGATTCCGTGGAGGAAGTTGGTGGTGCCGTCCAAGGGATCGACGATCCAGCGCGGCTTGTCGGGATTACCGGCAATCTCGCCGCCTTCCTCCAACAGCAGGCCCCAGTCGGGACGGGCGTTGCGGAGCTCCTCGACGATCGTCTGCTCGGCGCGCTTGTCGGCCATCGAGACGAAGTCCGCCGGCCCCTTGCGGCTGACCTGCAGCTGCTCGACTTCGCCGAAGTCACGCCGAAGCCGCGGCGCCGCCTTGCGGACGGCGCGCTGGATGACGGTGATCAGACCGGAGTGGGAGACCATTCAACCCTGCTCAGTCGGCGCGGCGGACATATTCCTGCGTGTACGGATCGACGACGATCCGGGTTCCGCTGCCGATGTGCGGCGGGACCATCACGCGGACTCCATTGTCGAGGATCGCGGGCTTGTAGCTCGAAGAGGCGGTCTGCCCCTTCACCACCGCGTCGGCCTCGACGATCGTCGCTTCGACCTGGCTCGGAAGCTGAACCGAGATGGGCCGCTCGTTGTAGAGCTCCATCACCACGTCCATGCCGTCCTGGAGGAAGGCCGCGGCCTCGCCCAGCAGGTCCTGGGGCAGCTGCACCTGCTCGTACGTGTCCTTGTCCATGAACACGAGCATGTCGCCGTCGTGATAGAGGTACTGGAAGTCCTTGGTGTCGAGGCGGACTCGCTCGACGGTCTCCGCGCTGCGGAAGCGGACATTGGTCTTGCGGCCGTCGATGAGGTTCTTCATCTCGACCTGCATGTAGGCGCCGCCCTTGCCCGGCTGCGTGTGCTGGATCTTCACGGCGCGCCAAATGCCGCCTTCATATTCGATGATGTTGCCGGGACGGATGTCCACGCCGCTGATCTTCATGATCGCCTACCTGCTCAAGACTGGTGAAAGAGCCGCCGCGGTGAACCGCGATTGGCGGCTCCCCTAGCCGTTCGCCTTTTTCCCGGCAAGCAGCGGGTAGGGATTGATCGGCGTGCCGTTCCACCAGCGTTCGCCGGGCGCCATCGAATTGATCGCGAAATGGAGGTGCG
>DATMHP010000093.1:0-2188 GCA_035554875.1 Sphingomicrobium sp. | reverse complement strand
CCTTCCGGAACGGCGAGGTAGATTACGACGCCTATGCGGCGATGGTCGAGTTCCAGATCCGCGAAGGCTCGCATGGCATTCTGGTCAACGGCACGACGTCAGAGCCGGCCTCGCTGACGACCGAAGAGCGCAATCGCCTTGTCGACGTCGCGATCGAGGCAGCCGCTGGCCGCGTTCCCATCGTCGCGGCGACCGGCTCTCAATCGCTGGCCGAAACGGAGATGCTGACGGATCATGCGGTGAGCGCCGGCGCCGACGCCTTGCTGATCGTAACGCCTTATTATTCGAAGCCGCCGCAGCGCGGACTGGTCGATTATTATCTGCACCTCGCCGGCCGAAGCGACCTCCCGTGGATGGTTTACCACATCCCCGGGCGAGCAGCCGTCACGGTTACACTCGACACGTTCAAGACTCTGCGCGACCGGTCGCCGACCTTCGTCGGAATGAAGCATGCGGCCAACGATCTCGGGTTCGTCACCGAGTGCCTGACGAGCCTCGGCCATGACTTCCGAATCTTCGTCGGGCTCGAGGAGCTGTCCTTCCCGATGATGGCTGTCGGCGCCTGCGGCCTCATGAACGCGGTCGGCAACCTCAGGCCCGATGTGCTCGCCAAGCTTTGCGACGCGGTCTGGGCCAGCGACATTCCCGCCGCCCGGGCGCTCCACGAGCGCCTGCTAGAGATCAATCAGGCCGTGTTCTTCGACACCAACCCGATCCCCATCAAATATATGATGAAGCGGCTCGGGATCATTCCGGAGAACGAGCATCGGCTTCCGATGGCGCCCGCGACGCCCGAGCTCGAGCGGCGGCTCGATGGCGTGCTCGAACGCGCCGGCCTGCTGAAAGCCGCCGCCGCGTGAAGCTCGCAAAAGTGCTGAGAAACGGCGAAGCCGTCTGGGCTGTCGTCGCGGTCACCGGTGCGGTCGACGTAAGCGAGCTGGTCGGCACCGGTCATGGTGCGATCCACAGCTTCCTGAACCCGGAAGGACTGAGGCAGCTCGGCGATTTCGCCGCGGCGCGTGCGCCTGACATTGCGCCGCGCGACATCCGCTTCGCGCCTTTCCTGACCGATCCGGAGAAGATCATTTGCGTCGGCGTGAATTACCACGATCGCAATGCGGAATATCGTGACGGCAGCGAAGCGCCGAAGTTTCCGAGCCTGTTCATGCGCGCGCCAACTTCCTTCACGGGGCATGACAGCCCGCTCGTCCGTCCGAAGGAGAGCGAGCAGCTCGATTATGAAGGCGAGATCGCGATCATCGTCGGCAAGCCGGGACGGCGGATCCCCGGGGACCGCGCCCTGGAGCACATTGCGGGACTGACGCTCGTCAACGAAGGCACCGTTCGTGACTGGGTACGACACGCCAAGTTCAACGTCACACAGGGCAAGAATTTCGATTCGAGCGGCGCAATCGGGCCGTGGATGGTGAGCGCCGACGAAATCGAAAATTACGACGACCTGGCGATCCAGACCCGGGTGAATGGCGAGCTCCGCCAGGACGACACCACTGCCCACATGATCTTCGGATTTGCGCAGCTCATCGAATATATATCGGCCTTCACGACTCTGAAGGCGGGCGATATCATTTCGACGGGAACGCCGACGGGGGCCGGCGCAAGATTCGATCCGCCGAGGTTCCTCAAACCCGGAGACAGTGTAGAGGTGTCGTCGCCAATGATCGGAACCCTGCACAACGGAATCGTCGATGGCTGATAGTTCGTCGCGCGATCGAGCTCGCGACGACAGCCGGATGCGCCCCTTCGAGAGATCGCTTCCGATGGCGCTGCTTCGCGCCCGCGAAGCGGTGATGCGCGGATTCCGGCGGGTGCTTCGGGCGCATGGCCTCAATGAGCAGGAATGGCGGATCATCCGCGCTCTGATGGAGGTCGATCAGATCGAGATCGGCGAGCTCGCGGAACGGGTGTTCATTCTCAAGCCCAGCGCCACGCGCACGATCAAGAATTTGCAGGCGCGCGGACTGGTCACGCGCAGCCGGTCGGACGTGGACCAGCGCCGCGCCTTCATCGCTTTGACCGACAAGGCAAGGGAGCTGTTCCATACACTCGCGCCCAAGAACGAGGCCGAATACAGCCGAATCACCGGAATTATCGGCGAGGGCGAGATGCAGGAGCTTTACGAACTGCTCAGCCAGGTCACGAAAAGGCTCAACGGGAACGACCCCGGCAA
>DATMHP010000092.1:0-1929 GCA_035554875.1 Sphingomicrobium sp. | reverse complement strand
TCGGGCCCGGCGAGATCGGCTTCATCACCGCGCAGATCAAGGAAGTCGCCGAGACCCGCGTCGGCGACACCATCACCGATGCGAAGAAGCCCGCGCCCGCGCCGCTGCCCGGCTTCAAGGAAGTCCAGCCGGTCGTCTTCTGCGGCCTGTTCCCGACCGACGCCGCGGATTTCGAGAAGCTCCGCGACAGCCTCTACAAGCTCCGCCTCAACGACGCCTCGTTCAGCTTCGAGATGGAGACCAGCGCCGCGCTCGGCTTCGGCTTCCGCTGCGGCTTCCTCGGCCTGCTGCACCTCGAGATCATCCAGGAGCGGCTGACCCGCGAGTACGACCTCGACCTCATCACCACCGCCCCGTCGGTCGTCTATGAGGTGCACTTGTCCGGAGGCGAGGTTCAGGCGATCCACAACCCCGCCGACTGGCCGGACGCGAATGCGATCGAGATGGTCGAGGAGCCGTGGATCGAGGCGACCATCTACGTCCCCGACGAATATCTCGGCGCGGTTCTGAAGCTGTGCCAGGACCGCCGCGGGATCCAGAAGGACCTGACCTACGTCGGCACCGGAAGCCACGCCCGCGCGATGATGAAGTACGAGCTTCCGCTGAACGAGGTCGTCTTCGATTTCTACGACCGGCTGAAGTCGATCAGCCGCGGCTACGCCAGCTTCGATTACCACCAGGTCGGCCACCGCGAGGGCGACCTCGTCAAGATGAGCATCCTGGTGAACGGCGAGCCGGTCGACGCGCTCAGCATGATCGTCCACCGCGCCAATGCCGAGGCGCGCGGCCGCGGCATGTGCGAGCGGTTGAAGGACCTCATTCCCCGCCACCTGTTCAAGATCCCGATTCAGGCTGCGATCGGCGGCAAGATCATCGCGCGCGAGACGATCGGCGCGCTCCGCAAGGACGTAACGGCGAAGTGCTATGGCGGCGATGCCACGCGAAAGCGCAAGCTGCTGGAGAAGCAGAAAGAGGGGAAGAAGCGGATGCGGGAGTATGGCAGCGTTTCGATCCCGCAGGAGGCGTTTATCGCAGCCCTGAGGATGGGCGAGGAGTGAGCACATTCAGCGTGGGGCACTGACCGAGCGCAACTCTAAGGCCGCTCTCGGCGTCGGCCGCGAGGCTGGCGAAGTCGGGGATTTCTGGCTGCGTCGAATCGTCCATCCGCGAGTCTGGAGCAGAAAAAGACCGAGTAGGAAAATCTCCGAGCGCAACCTACAACCGTTCGTCCTGAGTGGAGCGCGGAGCGAGTAATCGAAGGGCGCCCTGCATCCGCGCCGCGAATCGCCCTTCGACTAGGCTCAGGACGAACGATGTTGCTGCGTTGCCTGCGCCGCAAAACATAAGTGGATGACTCTTCAATCGTTTCGGGCAATCTTCCGAAGCGATGGCAAGCAGGGGAAAACACAAGCAGCCTGATTCGAGCGGCCCGGCCGCGGCGGCTCCTGGGATCGACCATCTCGCGACGCTTCCGCCGGAGCAGCTTCCGCCCGGCATGCCGGCGGAGATGTTCACTGCTCCCGGCATGCTGGCGATCGCGGACTTGCTTCCGGTGATGTGCGCCTATGTCGACCGCAACTTCACCTACCGCTTCCTCAACAGGGGGCTTGCGGAATGGTTCGACAAGCCGCGCCACGAAATCCTTGGCAAGACGATGCGCGACATTCTTGGCGATCCGGCCTGGGAGCATCGCCAGCCGATCCTTGAGGCGGCGCTGGCCGGGGAGCGGCAGCTGTTCGTCTCCGACATCGACCATGAAACGCGCGGGCCTTGCGCGGTGCAGGTGCAATATGTGCCGTGGACCGGGCCGGGCGGGCGCGTCGAGGGGCTGGTCGTCCTCATAGACGACGTCACCGAGCAGAGGGTCACCGAGCTGGCGCTCAAAGAGAGCGAGGCGCGGTTCAAGCGGATCGCCAACTCGGCGCCGGT
>DATMHP010000091.1:0-4289 GCA_035554875.1 Sphingomicrobium sp. | reverse complement strand
CGAGCAGAGTGACGGCAAGCACATGAAGCCGTCCTTCGTCGAGGCCGTGATCGAGGAGATCATCAAGCCCGTGCTGCCGAAGGAGTGGCTGAAGGACACCCGCTACCTGATCAACCCGACGGGCCGTTTCGTCATCGGCGGCCCGCAGGGCGACTGCGGGCTGACCGGCCGCAAGATCATCGTCGACACCTATGGCGGCGCTGCACCGCACGGCGGCGGCGCCTTTTCCGGCAAGGACCCGACCAAGGTCGACCGCTCGGCCGCTTATGCCGCGCGCTACCTCGCCAAGAACATCGTCGCCGCAGGCCTCGCCAAGCGGTGCACCATCCAGCTCGCTTATGCGATCGGCGTATCGGAGCCGCTGTCGCTTTACGTCGACACGCACCGCACGGGCACAGTCGACGATGCGAAGCTTGAAGAGGCGATTGGCAGGATCGAGAAGCTCGGCGGGCTGAGCCCGCGCGGGATCCGCACGCTCCTGCAGCTCAACCGGCCGATCTACGAGCCGACGGCCGCCTACGGCCACTTCGGCCGCGAAGCCGACGGCGAGTTCTTCCCGTGGGAGCGGGTCGACCTTGCCGACGACCTCAAGGCCGCAGTCGGAGCGGGTTCGGCAACAGCGAAAGTCGACGCCTAAGGCTTAGCCGCGGTCGTTGACCCCGATTCCGTGACGGAAGACGAGGTCGCCACCCTTCCAGCCGCTGTAGAGCAGGATCAGCACAACGATTCCGGAGATGTACACTCCGGTTGAATCGATGAATCCGGTGTCTCTCCAGCGGAGGATGACGTTCACCAGTTCGAGCACCACGGCGGTGACGTTGGCGAGCATGTGCTTGAGGGCGTCGCTCGAGCCTCGAATTCGGTCATCGCCCAGGAAGTCGGTCAATCCCGCCACAGCAGCCAGCGCGGCCATGACCAGGCCGACGACCAGCAGCCACATCGACGCTGTCGCCCACATGGCGTCATGAGTTCGTGTATAAAGAATGTCCGCCACGAACGTCAGGATGAAGCAGACGATCGGGAACGGGATCAGCATCGGGTGGATCGGATGGTCGCCGATTTTAGCCGTGCTGCGCGGGTGGGCATGCGAGCGGTCGCTGTCTGTCATCTCCCCTCTCCTCCTCATTGAGCGCGATTCTGAAGGCCGCGCCTGCCGGTTCGACTCCGGAACGACCCGGAAGGTTCCCGTCGCGCTTTCCGGCCGCTAAGCGCGCCCGCACGATGACCGCGCACAAGCAAGGCGATCCGACCACCCTCAACCGGCTTTACGGCCGGTCGAGCGGGCACAAGCTTCGCAAGGGGCAGCAGGAGCTTGTCGATGCTCTGCTTCCGCAGATTGCGGTTCCTGAAGAGGGCGAGATCACGTCAGTGCGGCTGTTCGGCGAGGACCGTCCGCTGCACCTGGAAATCGGCTTCGGCGGCGGGGAGCATCTGGCCTATCGCGCAGACCTTCTGCCCGATCACAGCTTCATCGGCTGCGAGCCCTTCCTCAACGGTGTCGCGACCGCCCTCGGCCACATCCGCGACCAGCATCTTACGAATGTCCGGCTCTGGCGTGGCGATGCGCTCGACGTCGTCCGCCGCGTTCCGGACGGCGCGTTAAGCTTCGTCTACCTCCTCCACCCCGATCCCTGGCCCAAGGCGCGCCACGCCAAGCGCCGAATGGTCAACGACGGGCCGATCGACCTCATCGCTTCGAAGATAAAGCCGGGCGGGGAGCTTCGGATCGCGACCGACCATCCCGTCTATCTCGAATGGACCTTGATGATCATGCAGCGCCACCTCGCGCAGTTCCGCTGGCTCGCCGAACAACCCGACAATTTCCTCCAGCGGCCGGGCGGTTGGCCGCAGACCCGATACGAGGCGAAAGCCGGCCGCGAAGGCCGCCGCGCTTATTATTTACGGTATCAGCGCTGTTCCTGACCTTTCGCGACTCAGCGGACGGTCCTACATGCCCCTCGCAATGCAGGTCCGCGAAACCGTCCTCGACGCGATCGGCAACACGCCGCTGATCAAGCTCCGCAAGGCGTCGGAGGAAACCGGCTGCACGATCCTCGGCAAGGCCGAATTCATGAACCCCGGCGGCTCGGTGAAGGACCGCGCGGCGCTCGGAATCATCATGGACGCCATCGGCGACGGTCGCCTCCGCCCCGGCGGGATCATCGTCGACGGGACTGCGGGCAACACCGGCATCGGCCTCACGGTCGTCGGCAATGCGCTGGGCATGCGGACCGTGATCGTCATTCCCGAGACGCAGACCGAGGAAAAGAAGACAGCGCTCCGTGCCCTCGGCGCGGCGCTGATCGAAGTTCCGGCGGTCCCGTACCGCAACCCGAACAATTACGTGAAGGTCGCGGCGCGGCTCGCCGAGCGGCTCAACAACGAGGACCCAGACGGCGCGATCTTCGCCAACCAGTTCGACAATGTCGCCAACCGCGACGCGCACGTGAAGACGACCGGGCCGGAGATCTGGGACCAGACCGAGGGCAAGGTCGACGCGTTCGTCAGCGCAGTCGGCACTGGCGGGACCCTCGCCGGCGTCGCCATGGCGCTCCGCCAGCGCAACCCGAACGTCACCATCGCGCTCGCCGACGTGCCCGGCGCGGCGCTCTTCAATTATTACACGACCGGCGAGCTTCGCGCCGAGGGAAGCTCGATCACCGAAGGCATCGGCCAGGGCCGCATCACCGCCAATCTCGAAGGCCTCAAGGTCGACCACAGCTTCCTCATTCCCGACGAGGAAACGGTGGAGACAATCTATTCGCTGATCGAGCAGGAAGGGCTCGCGCTCGGCACCTCGTCGGGCGTCAACGTCGCCGGCGCCATCCGCCTCGCGAAGGAGCTCGGTCCGGGCAAGACCATCGTCACCATGCTCTGCGACCCCGCCACGCGCTATCAGTCGCGGCTGTTCAACCCGGAGTTCCTCCGGTCGAAGGGGCTGCCCGTCGCGCCCTGGCTTGAACGGCCGACCGACATCCACCCAGATTTCATCAGGGAAACCGAACCAACCGCTTAGCAAGGAGCAGACTCGAATGACCGACCTTCGCATCGGCAGCATCGCGCCGGATTTCACCGCCGAGACGACGCAAGGCACGATCCACTTCCACGACTGGATCGGCGACAGCTACGCCGTGCTCTTCTCGCACCCCAAGGATTACACGCCCGTCTGCACCACGGAGCTTGGCGAGGTCGCTCGCCTGAAGCCCGAGTTCGACAAGCGGAACACCAAGGTCATCGGCCTCAGCGTCGACAAAGTCGGCGACCACGAAGGCTGGTCGCAGGACATCAAGGACGTGAGCGGCCACGAGGTCAATTTCCCGATGATCGGCGACTATGACCTCAAGGTCTCGAAGCTCTACAACATGCTTCCCGCCGACGAGACGGACACCGAGGGCCGCACCGCCGCCAACAATGCGACGGTTCGAACGGTCTACATCATCGGGCCCGACAAGAAGATCAAATCGATGCTCATCTATCCGATGAGCTCGGGGCGCAATTTTGCTGAGATCATGCGCCTCCTCGATTCCATCCGGCTGACGGAGAAGCATTCGGTCGCCACTCCGGTGAACTGGAACCCCGGCGACGAGTGCATCATCCCGCCGTCGGTGTCGGACGAGGCCGCCAAGGCGAAATATCCGGGCGGCTGGAAGACCCTGAAGCCGTACCTGCGCACCATCCCGCAGCCGGCGGAGTAAGCAGCCGCACTCCGGCTGCTCAGATCATTGGGCGGGCGTAAGCCTCCGCAGCTTGGCGCCCGCCCCATCCTGCAGGATGTAGATCGCACCGTCCGGTCCCTGCGCGATCCCGCGCAGGCGCGCGCCCATCGGCCATTCGTCGGCCTTCTTCGCGTTGTCGCCGTCGATATCGACGCGGATCAGCGATTCCCCTGACAGCGCCGGAATGATCGCGTCGCCCTTCCACTGGGGGAACATCGCGCCCGTGTAGATCAGAAGCCCGCCCGGCGAGACCGACGGAACCCAGACGACCTTCGGCGCCTCATACTCAGGGTGGGTGGACTGATCGGGGATCGGCACGCCGTCGTAATTTTCGCCGTCCGACACGACCGGCCAGCCGTAATTCCGCCCCTTCACGATCATGTTCAACTCGTCGCCGCCGCGCGGGCCCATCTCCGTCGACCACAGCCGCCCGTCGGGCGCGAACATCAGGCCGTAGGCATTGCGGTGGCCGCTGGTCCAGGTCTCGGCGGGCGTCAGGTTCGGCCCAGGCCAGCTGACCTTCCGCTCCGCCGCGCTCTTCGCCGCCTGCGTATCCTTCGGCGGATCGGTCAC
>DATMHP010000090.1:0-10656 GCA_035554875.1 Sphingomicrobium sp. | reverse complement strand
AGCGTCGTCGGGCAGGTATCGGGACAATGGGTGAAGCCGAAGAACAGGACGTAGGGCTTACCCTTCAGTTGGTCGGTGCCGAACGGCTGCCCGTCCGAGCCGACCAGCGTGAACGGCCCGCCGAACGTCGGGGATGTCACCATGCGCGCAGGAGCCTGCTGCGGCTTGGGTGAGGTCAGAAGAAATACGCCGATCGCGACCAGCACGACCGCGCACAGCGCCCAGATGATCAGCCGAGCCTGTCTCACATTCCCGCTCCCGCGCTTGCCGGGCGGACTTCGGCAGTGACCTTCCGCTCGCCCGATTTTTCGAATTTGAGGTCGAGCTCCAGCGTCGCGCCCGACTGGAGCGGCTGCTTTAGCCCCATCAGCATCACATGCGTACCGCCTGGCTTCAGTTCGACGGTTCCGTCTTTCGGAACGTCGAGCCCTTCGAGAGGCCGCATCCGCATCACTCCATTGTCCATGCTTGTCGAATGAAGCGACGCGTCGGCTGCGGGGCTAGTGACCGATAGCAATTTGTCCGCCCCGCCTGCATTGCGGATCGTGAAATAGGCCGCCGAGCCCATCTGGCCCGGAACCGTCGCCCTCGCCCAGGCGCCGTCGACGCTGACGGCAGGCGGCCCGCTCGCGGGTTTGCATGAGGCGAGCAGAAGGGCGGCGAAAAACAGGGCATGCTTCATGTTGCGAGTCTCCGGCGGCGCGGCCCTTTGGGCAATTGGCAGCCGCCCCGTCAAGGAGAGGCAGGCGGGCCGAGCATCCGTTCGGCGAGAAGCTCGGCGATATGCAGCGTGGCGCGGCCGCTGCCCTGTTCGATCTGCTCGCGACAGCTGAAGCCGTCGGCGAGGATCAGCACGTCCTCCGGCGCCTCGCGGACGGCCGGGAGGAGCACCCGCTCGCCGATCAGCTGGCTGACTTCGTAAGTTTCCTTCGCGAAGCCGAACGCGCCGGCCATCCCGCAACAGCCCTGCGGCGGCCGCTCCACATCGAGCCCGAGCCGGCCGAGAAGCTCCATCTCCGTCCCGAAGCCGATGACCGCATGGTGGTTGCAGTGCGCCTGAACGATGGCGCTCCCGCCTGTCTTCGGCGGCGGGAAACGGTCGAAATTGTGCGCGACGAAATCCCCGAACTGAATGACTTGCTTCGACAGCCTCTTCGCCTCGTCGCGATCGGGAAAGAGCCCGACCAGCTCGTCCTTGAATGCAGCGGTACAAGCCGGCTCGAGGCCGATGATTGGGATTCCGGAAGCGATGGTCTCACGCAGCGATTTGAAGCTCTGCTCCCAAAGCGCCTTGGCCTCGTCGAGGTAGCCCCAATCGTACAGCGGCCGCCCGCAGCACAGCGGCTCGCTCGGCACGATGACCTCATAGCCTGCCGCCTCCAGCAGCCGCGCGGCCGCCATGGCGGTGCTTGGACGGAAATAATTGTTGAAGGTGTCGGCCCACAGCATCACGCGCTCGCCGCCACGCCCGTTCGGCCGGAACTGCTTGCGAAAAGAGCGAGTGAAGGCGGGCATTCTCTGCCTTTGGTCGATCCCTCCGATCCATTTCGAAAGCGCGGCTATACCCGGCGTCCGCGTTCCCAAATTGGCGAGCCACGGCGCATGCTCCGCGAATCTCGCCCAGCGCTGGATGTGGGACATCGACCAAGCCGATCGCGGGCGGCGACGGTGCCGGTAGTGGTGCGCGCGGAACTCCGCTTTCCAAGTCGCCATATCGACGCCCGTCGGACAATCTTTCCGGCACCCCTTGCACGCGAGGCACAGCGACAGCGCGTCTTCGACCTCTTCGCTGTCCCAGCCGTCGCGGATCACCTCGCCACGCGCCATCTCGTGGAGCAGGTGGGCGCGTCCCCGCGTCGTGTGCTTTTCTTCGTGCGTGACGAGGTAGGATGGGCACATCACCTCGTCACCGACGGTCTTGCGCCTGCACTTGCCGACACCAACGCAATGGATGGTCGTCTGCGCGAAACCGCCGAGCTTCGGGTAAGCGAACCAGCTGTCGAGGTTCGGCGGCTTGTAATCGGGGCCAAGGCGGATGTTGGAATCGAGCGGGTACGGATCGACCACCTTCCCCGGGTTCATTCGTCCCGCCGGATCCCAGATCGCCTTGAACTCCGCAAAGGCGCGGACGAGCTCTGGCCCATACATGATCTCCAGAAGCTCGGCGCGCGATTGGCCGTCCCCATGCTCGCCCGATAGCGATCCGCCGTAGGAGACGACGAGGTGCGCGGCCTCGGTGACGAAGTTGCGGAACTTGGCGATGCCTGCCTCTGTCCCGAACTCGAAATTGATCCGGCAGTGAATGCAGCCGCCGCCGAAATGGCCGTAGATCGCCGCTTCATAGCCGTGGCGGTGCATCAGCGCCCGGAACTCGCGCAGATAATCGCCGAGCCGGTCCGGCGGCACCGCACTGTCCTCCCAGCCATCCCACGTCACCGGCTTTCCGGGAACGAATGCCGTCGCGCCGAGCGACGCCTCCCGGTCCACCCACACCTGTTTCTGGTGCGCGGGATCGGTGACGATCCTGACGCGCTTGAACTTGCCGGCGACGGCCTTGGCCTTGTCTTCTGCCTCCTCCGCCGATTCCCCGCCCATTTCGACGATCAGCCAGCCGCCGCCTTCCGGGAAATATTGCAGTCCCTCGGGCGGCGCGTTGCTCTCCTTCACCGCGTCGAACAGCAGATTGTCGAAACCTTCGAGCCCGCACGGCCCCTGCTCCATGATCCCCGGCACCGCGTCGGCAGCGGACGCGACATCGTCGAAAGCGATAATGGTGAGCGCCCGGTGCGGCGGGCTGTGGATCAGGTTCAGCTCGGCTTCGAGGATCAAAGCGCAGGTGCACTCTGTTCCGGTCAGCGCTTGGGCGACGTTGAAGTCGGTGCCGGGCAGCAGCCGGTCGAGATTGTCGAAGCCGGAGACACGCCGCGGAATGTCAGGGAATCTCTTCTCGATGAGCTCGCCGTAGCGGTCACGGAAATCGAGCATCCGCGCGTACATTTCGCTGCGGCGTCCGCCGGCTTGGATAATCCTCCGAAGCTCGGGCTCGGGCGTCGGCCCGACCTGCAGCAACTCGCCGTCGTAAGTGAGGACCGTCAGCCGGTTCACGTAATCGCTGGTCCGGCCTGACATCACCGAATGGACGCCGCAGCTATTGTTGCCGATCATCCCGCCGAGCGTGTTGTGGTCGTGCGTCGCCGGATCCGGCCCAAAGGTCAGGTGATGCTCCTCCGCGGCCTTGCGGAGATGGTCGAGAATGCATCCCGGCTCGACCCGCGCGGTCTTCCGCACCGGATCGATCTCGATGATCTTATTCATGTACCGGGAGAAATCGATGACGACCGCGACGTTGATCGCCTGGCCGGCGATCGCGGTACCGCCGCCACGAGCCACGATCGGGACTCCGTGGCGCCTGCAGATGCCGACGGCTTCAACTACGTCCGAGACGTTGCGCGGGACGACAACGCCTATCGGGACCTGGCGATAATTGGACGCGTCAGCCGCGTAGAGCGCCCTCGCCTGCGCCTCGAAATGCACCAGGCAGGACAGCGAGCGGCGAAGGTCCTCCCCGAGCGAGCGCAGTTGGTCGTCCGGATAAAAGAGATAATCCGCCGAGACCCGCCCGGTCGGCGAATATTCCCGGACCCGCTCTCCCGCCTTGATCACACCAGTTCGCGGACGGTGTCGGACGCCACCGTCAGTGCAATCTTTCCGGCGTTGGGGGTGCCGCGGACCAGGGATTCCGCGAAATGCAGCGCCTGCTTGACCTCGATCTTCGGCGGCATCGGCGGCTCGTTGGGATCGACCACGGCTTCGATCAGGCATGGTCCCTTGCGGGAGAGCGCCTCGCGGAGCTGGTCGCCGCAGCGGGCAGGATCGTCGATCCGAACCGTCGCGATCCCGAAGCCTTCCGCGATCTTCGCGAAGTCGATCGGCTCAAGCTCGCAACCGTATTCCGGATTGCCCAGGAAGACCATCTGCTCCCATTTGATCTGGCCGAGCGTGTCGTTCTTGATGACGATGATTTTGGCGTCGAGATCATATTTCTTGAGCGTCGCGAAATCGCCCATCAGCATCGCGGCCGATCCGTCGCCGATGATCGCGATGACCTGCCGGTCGGGGTAAGCGGTCGCCGCGCCGATCGCATAAGGCAGCCCGCAGGCCATACTCGCCAGAGTACCCGAGCAACTGAACATCATGTCCCCGCGCATGTCGACGTGCCGCGCCGTCCAGCAGGTGATGGTGCCGCTGTCGGTGATCACGATGGCGTCATCGTTCAGAAGCTTGTTCAGCTCATGCGTGACGACCTGCGGCTTCATCGGCGTGTCGCGCCGCGTTCCGCGCTCATCCATCAGCTCGCGCCATTCGCGACTGGCTTTCTGCGCTTTCTCCAGGAACTTGCCGCTGTCGTTCTTGCGAAGCAGCGGCAGAAGCTCGCCGAGGACTCGTCTGCTGTCACCGACCAGTCCGACATCAACAGGATAGCGGAGGCCGATGCGCTTTGGATCGAGCTCGACCTGTACCGCCTTGGCTTTGCCGGGTTCGGGATAGAATTCGATGTAGGGGAAGCTCGAGCCCACGATCAGCAATGTGTCGCAGCTTTCGAGCGCTTCCTGGCTCGGCCGCGTGCCGAGCAATCCGACGCCGCCAGTGGTATAGGAGCTGTCGTCCGGAACCGCCGCCTTGCCGAGCAAGGGCTTGCCGATCGGCGCCTGCAGTCGCTCGGCGACCGCAAGCAGCTCGTTGGCCGCGCCTACCGCCCCGCGGCCGGCGAGGATGAATGGCTTATCCGCGGCGTTGAGGATGTCGGCGGCGCGCTGGATCATCTCCGGATCGGGAAGCTGGCCACCCCTCGCCATCAGGTTCGAGACGTGGTGGGGGACGTTCCGCTCGGAGCGGTGGCTCTTTGCCACCGGCATCGACTGGATGTCGACCGGGATCATGATGTGCGTCGGCTGGCGGTAGGCGAGCGCCGTCCGGCACGCCATTTCAACGATATTCTCGACATGCGCGGGCCCCATGACGCGCGCCGAATAGGCTGTTGCGTCCATGAAGAGCTTGTCGAGCTCGACGTCCTGCTGGGTCAGCGTTTCGAGCAGGTCGTGGTGTTGCGCGCCGGTGATCGCGAGGACCGGCTGGCCGTCGAGCTTCGCGTCGTAAATGCCGTTGAGGAGATGGACTCCGCCTGGTCCGGATGTCGCCAGGCATACCCCGAGCCTACCCGTGAACTTGGCGTAGGCACAGGCCGCGAACGCGCCGGCCTCCTCATGGCGGACCTGGACGAACTTGATCTCGTCCTGCCGTTGCCTGAGCGCCTCGAAGACCCCGTTGATGCCGTCCCCGGGGATCCCGAAGATCGTGTCCACGCCCCAGTCGATCAAAGTCTGGACCAGGATGTCGCCGGCGGTCTGCGCCATGTCTCTTGTCTCCTGCTACGAAAGGTTAACGCGCGGCGGGGCGCATCGGTTCGGCTGGTCCGGCGGAGGGAGCCCGCGAAGGATGATCTCGCGCGCGATCTCCTTGACGTCCGTGACTCCGACGAGCGCCATCGCGATGCTGAGTTCCTCACGAAGGACTTCGAGCGCCTTCGTCACGCCCGCTTGGCCGTAGGCGCCGAGCCCGTAGATATAGCTACGACCGACGAAGCAGCCGCGTGCGCCGAGTCCGAGGAACTTCAGCACGTCGAGGCCGCTTCGAACCCCACTGTCGACATAGACCTCGGTCCTGTCGCCTACGGCGTCGACGATCTCTGGAAGCACCGATGCGGTCGAAGGCGCGCTGTCTAGCTGGCGTCCTCCGTGGTTGGAGACCAGGATCGCGTCGGCCCCCGCGTCCACCGCCATCTTCGCATCCTCGACGTCGAGGAGCCCTTTGACGATCAGCTTGCCGGGCCAGAGCGAGCGCACCCACTCGAGCGTCTTCACGTCGAACGAAGGGTCGAGCTGGCTGCGCACCAGCTCCGCCATCTCCGTCACGTTCCCGGATTTCACCCGGCCCGCGTAATTGCCGAAGGTCCAGCGCTTGGAATGAAGCATCGCCAGCGCCCAGCTCGGGTTCGAGAGGATGCTCCAGATATTGGCGGGCGTGAGCTTGGGCGGCGCGCCGAGCCCGTTATGCGCGTCGACGTAGCGGATGCCCTCGACGTGCAGGTCCATCGTCAAAATCAGGACCGGGCAACCCACCGCCTTTGCCCGATCGATCAGATGCTCCGAAAAGTCGCGATCCTTTTCGAGATAAAGCTGAAACCAGAAGGGCCGTTTCACGGCGCCGGCCACATCATCGATCGACAGCAAAGCGTTGGTCGAAAGCGCGAACGGCACACCGAAATCATGCGCGGCGCGGCAGGACAGTATCTCGCCGTTCGACCAGACCGCGCCGCACATTCCGACTGGCCCGAGCGCGACCGGAATCGTCACTGTCTCACCGAGCATTGTCGTCTCGAGCTTGCGATCGGAAACGTCGACCATCACCCGCTCGCGAAAGCGGATGGAATCGAGGTCGCGGCGGTTCTCGTAGAGCGTGTTCTCTCCGAACGATCCCGCTTCGACATAGTCCATGAACGGCTTGGGCACCCGCCGGTGCGCCTGCCGGCGGAGATCTTCGATGCTCGCGATGCTTTCGGGGACTTTGCTCACGGTTTTCGAGCAGGCGCGGTCTCGCGGCGGCCGGCGAGCATGAAGCCGACGCCGGCGGCAGTGGCGGCGGCAACGGCTCCCAATGCCGCAAGGCCGATCTGCTTCTTGTGTATGCTCGCCCAGAGTTCCGGGCTGTCCTCATGCGCTTCGCTGTCGAACCGGCCGTGCGCCGCGAAATCGCCGGGCACCGGCTCGAAAAGATTGTCCTTGCGGTCTGGGCTGACCGGCTCGGGGCTCTGCTGCCCCTTGAAGCCGACTTCGGCGAGATAATCGTCGAGCCACGCCGAGGCAACCTTGTCGCCCCAGATGGATTGGACGGTCGGATAGCCGACCTCGATTTCTTTGCGATCCGAATGCGCCGCGAAATAGATCGCGCGGGCGGCAACCTCCGGCTGGAAAACGGCGCCGATCGGCCGCGGCTTCCCCGGCAGCTTCGCCCGAATCCACTCGAACTGGGGCGTGTTGAGGCCCGGCAGCTGCACCATGGAGATGTGCACGCCCGGAGCGTCGTGGATCAGCTCCGTCCGAACGGAATCGATCAGCCCCTGGATGGCGTGCTTGGCGCCGCAATAGGCCGACTGCAGCGGGATTCCGCGATAGGCGAGCGCGGAGCCGACGAGCACGATCGATCCGCGGTTGCGGGGCATCATCCGCTTCAGCGCGGCCCGCGTGCCGTTGACCTGGCCGAAATAAGTGACGGCGGTCACCCGCTCATATTCTTCCGGAGTGATGTCCAGGAAGCGCGCAAAGATCCCGGCGAAGGCATTGTTCACCCAGATATCGATCTCGCCGAGCTCGCGTTCGATCCGCTCCGCGGCCTCCTCGACCGCTCCGGCATCGGCAACGTCTACGGAAATCGCGAGCGCCGTCCCGCCAAGCTCCTCAATTTCCTTCTTGGCCGCCTGCAGCCGGTCTTCGCCCCGCGCCAGGATCGCCACATTGGCGCCATTTCGGGCGAATTCGCGAACGGTCGCCCTGCCCACGCCCGCGGTTCCGCCGGTCACGACCACGGTTTCGGGCTTCTGCTGGTCCACGTGACGCTCCTTTCGGGAGCGGAACGCTCATTTGGCCCAAGCTATCCCGGAAATGACGAACGTCAGCGTTTCGGGGCGGGGCCCTGCGGCGTGCGTCGGGGACTCTTCGATGCGGCGGCGTTGGGGCCGAGCTCAGTGCTCCTGACTGTCTCGATCCGCTCGTGGAGGAACGGATGGATGAATGGGATCAGCAACCCCAGTCCGCACCCCCAGACCATCAACGACAGGCAAACCCCGACCGCGGCAGGGCCGGCCGGCGTCTGGCCGCCGCTCGCGATCGGAAGCACGAGCACCGCTCCGGCTGCCCACAAGGCGAAGCCGAACGCCATGCCGAATAGCCAGCCGCCGCGCCGGTCGTTCGCCGCGCGCCCGAAGATGCGGCCGTAAGCCGCTCCGGCGATTGCCATTGTCACGAAGCCTATGCCGAGCGTCGCCGGAATGGACATCGACAGGATCCTGGCCTCGATTTCCAGCGACCCGAAGAGCGAGAGCACCGCGACGGCAGGAAGCGCGGCAAGGACGCCGCAGATCGCGCCCGCCGTCATCGGCCGTTGGGTGGGACCGGGGTTGTAGCCGTGCGCGGAGAGGAAGCCTGCCATCAGCCCATCAGCTCCATGAGGTCCTGGCACTCGCGGAATTCGGGAACGTCCGCGTACATGTCGATCAGCTGCTTGTAGGCGAGGCCGACGGTGCGGACGTCGCGGTTGAGGTCGAACAGCCCGACCGGGAAGACCAGCCCGATTGCCTTCGTCAGGGCGATGTTCCAGTCGATCTGGTCGGTGAGGCTATACCAGGTGAAGCCGACCAGCGGGATCCCGGACTTCCGCATCAGCTGCACGTTATGCCACTGCCGCCACAGCCACCGCGGAGCGTCGGCCGCGTCCATGCGGTTCGTTTCCGTGTGCATCATCGGGCGGCGGTAGCGGTCGTAATATTGTTTCGCGATCACGAACCAGCCAAAAAGCTCGCCCAGCGCCTCGACCCGCCCCTGTGTGTCGATCAGCCGCTCGTTCCATTCGTAATAGTCGATGCCGAGGACTGATCGGCGGGGCACCTCCCGATTTTTGAAGCGGGCAAGCTGCTCGTCCGACATTCCGTTGTCGCGGACATAGTCCTTCATCGAATCGCTCAGCTCATGCGCGAAGATCAGGTCCAGCGGCAGGAATCTCCGCTCGTTCTCCAGGTCAGCACGGCGCTGGATGTCGGGATCCGGGCAGCACGGCTGCGTGAAGTCGCTGCTTTCGCTGTTGATGAAGATGGCGTCGGGCCGGCGTTCCAGGATGGCGTCTGTCATCCTGACGCTGGCGTTGGCGAGATTGCAGACGGCGGTGACGAACGATCGATCGTCGCGCTTCTGCTCATTCCAGTTGGCGTCGAGCGCGCTCATCCGGGTGCAGACGTACATTTCGTTCACTGGCGTGTAGAAACGCACCCACGGGAACCGCTCGGCAAAGGCGCCGGCAAATTCGGCCATCGCCGGCCCAAGCTCCGGGTTCTGCAAATTCTCCAGCCAGTCGGGCACTCCGAAATGGCACAGGTCGACGATCGGTTCGGGACCGAACTTCTCGAGCTCGGCCATGGGCTCGTCGACCCGCGACCAGTCATATTTTCCCGGCCCCAGGAACGTCAGGTGCAGCGGCGGGCCGTAGCGCAAATGGGTGATGCCGATCCGGCGACACAGGTCGAAATCTTGTTGCCAGCGCCGATAGTGAAAGGTCGAGTCCAGCTCGTCGCGACGCCAGCGGCCATGGTCGATAGTCGGATAGCTGCACTCGATTCCCGTCGCGAACAGGAAACCGTGCTTATTGCTACGCCGGCAGTCTGACGCGCGATCGAAGTCGCGCCGCTTCGCAAGGCCTTCAGGTCTGTGTCCCACCGGATAGCCGACGGGCCGCGTGTAGATGAGGCCGACGATCAAGCCGTAGACCGCGTGCATGACGACGATGCTGAAGAGCGCAGGCACGGACTGCTCCGCCAGGTCCCTCCAGCGCAGAGTCAGAATGTCGCTGTGCGCCTCCATCAGTTTGAGCTGCGGATAGACGAACAGGATCGCCAGGATTGCCGGGACGGCGCTGAAGGCGAGGCCCTGGAGTACCGGCGGCCATTTCAGCCTTCCCCAGACGAAATAGGCGTAGAAGAGCGCCCAGGCGACGCCGACGGCGAGATGCGCGGCGAAGCCTCCTGCCCAGCCGATGCCATGGTCCATCGGGATGAGCACCGAACCCAGCTCCGCGGCGAGATCGACCGCGTGGATTCCCGCCAGCCGAAGCGCGAACGACACCACCTCCATCGCGAGCGCACCGGCGGCGCCGGCTTTGACCGCTTTCGACAGGTCGACGCTTCGGATCAAATTTCTCGCTCCAGAGCCAACTGCTCCGGACCGAACAAGCGAATGCGGGCCGGAGTTTCAGTTACATCCGGAAGCTGCGGTTCTTCCGGTAGATGGCGAGGAGGATGAGAAGGAAGGCAATCAGGCGCAGGATGTAGATGGATCCGCGCTCCTCCGTCGGGATGTTCGCGAGCGCGAGGATCGTCTGCCCAACCCCAAGCAGCAGGAAGGCGACGGCGAAGGCGAGGAACAGCTCCTCGCGGGTCCGTCTCCAGAACCGCAGGAAGAAGAGAGCGCAGGCGGCAAAGCCGAGCGCTACCGCTCCGGAGAGGAAATCGTAGAGCGTCATCGGTCTATTCTTCCCCCACCTTCCAGATAAATCCGAATAACAGCGAACAGCACGCGGCGAGCGCAAGCAGCAGGCGCGGCAGCCTGAGATCCAGCTCGGGGCTGGGCCAGACGACGAGATCGAGCACGAGCGCGAGATTGTTGAGCGCCAGGAACACGAAGCAGATGCTGCTCCACAGCAGCATGCCTGTGCCATTCTGGCGGTAACTGCGCCCGAGCAGCCATGCGCAGGCGGCGCTGGTCAGGAAACACAGGATGTACACAATAGCAGGAAAGACGTCCCCCATACTCAATCCTTCCGCAGCCTGAAGGC
>DATMHP010000089.1:0-3386 GCA_035554875.1 Sphingomicrobium sp. | reverse complement strand
CTGGAACCGCATCGTTGGTGAGTTGCCCGCCGTCGAAGAAGGGCACCAGCCCGAAATTGCCGCCGAACGCCTTCAGGCGGAACCGCGCCTCAAGGGAGAATTCGCTGAGCGTCGAGCCGCCTACGGGATCGTTCTCGAAGTCGATCGGGCCGACGCGCTGGTAGCCATAGCCGCGAACGGAACTGCCACCCCCAGCATAGAAGCGGCGGGACGGCGCGATCGACGGCGCGTCGGCGCCGAGGATCTTCCCGAACCGGACGCGGCCGGCGAGAACCGTGTTCGACGCGATCGGATAGTAAGCGCTGCCATCGACCTGGGCGCGGGCATAAGCGAAGGAGATGCCCTTGGCGCTGATCTCCGGGCTGAGATGAAGCGACAGGCGGAACCCGCGCGTCGGGTCGAGCAGATCGTCGCTGCCGTCATAGGCGACGCTCAGCGGAAGCGCCGCGATCAGGAACGTCTTGGTCTCCTTGATCGTCGGGTCGAGGAACACGCCGCGCTCGTCGGTTGCGAGAAGCTCGGTGCCGACGCCCCACGTCCATTTCTTGCGCCAGATGATGTTGCTCTGCCGCTCGACGCTCCCGAAGAACCGGATCGTGCGCGCCTCATAGGCATCGAACTTGGTGTGGCTCGCCGAGAGCTGGACATCGAGCACGCGGTCGCGGGCGCCGAGATTGTTGCGGCGGAATTCCACTCCCGCCAGCTGCTCGCGAGTACCGGCGATTCCGCGAAGGGTCAGGCCACCCTCGGGATTGATGAAATTGCGGTCCTGCCAGCTGACGTCGAGCTTGGCGCCCTCGCCGGTCCCATAACCGAGCTCGCCTGCGATCGTGTGCCGCGGCGCCGGCGTCAGCTTGATGTCGAGATCGACCCTGCCGTGGTCCGGCACTGGGACGACGTCGACCTGCGCGGTCGCCACGAGCCCCGTTGCGATCAGCGCCCGCCGAAGATCGTCGATTTTGTCGCGCTCGAACTTCTGGCCCGGTTTCCAGCGCGCCATGTGCTGGAGGTGTTCGGCGCTGAACGGCGGATTGCCGCTGACGTGGATGGCGCCGAAATGCGCGAGGGTGCCCGGCTCAACCGGCTGGACGAGCGTCGCGAGATGAGTCCGGTGATCGACGGTGATCTGCTGGTCGCCGACTTTGGCGAGCGCAAATCCCTCCTCGCCAAGCGCGACCTTCAGCGCGAGGTCCGCGGCAAGGACGTCCGTGGCCACGACGGGATCGCCGGCCTTGACGGCGAACGCATCGCGCAGCTTTTCCGCTTCAGGGCCCGCCGCCTCCAGGCCGGGAAGCTCGACCGACTGGAAAGTATATTGCTCGCCGGGGTCGGCCTGGAGCGTCACCCTAAGGATCGATCCTTCCGGCTCCACATCCGGTTCGACGACCGCATCGTAATAGCCCTGCGACCGCAGTATCTCGGCAAGCAGGTCGGCATCGTCTTCCGAACGGCGCTGGACCTGAGCGACGTTCGCCGTCTTCTTCCGGCCTTCGTAGAGCGCCGACTGTTTCTCGAACGCCTCCACCAGGCTCTGCGCATTGCCGATCCGCTCGAGCCCGTCGATTGCGATCGCGTAATTCCGTTCGGCACTGGTGTCGGTGATGGCGGTTCCCGAAGCCGGCGCCTCCGGGCTCGGCTCCTCAGGCGGAGCCTTGCTGAGATCGGGCCAGGGAACACCGATGTCCGGCATCGGAGCGAGCGGCGCCGACGGGTCGATATCGGCGGAATCGGGTGCGCTGGTCTGCGGCGCGGGCTGCTGAGCGAAGGCGGGGGCGCAGGCAAGCGCGGCCGTCCCCGCGGTGCAAAGCAGCCGCGCGACGACACCCACCTTGAACAGGTCCCGGCCACAGGCAAGCCGCCGGCCTGCCCGTTCACCCCACGCTCTCATTGCGCCAGACTAAAGGGCGCGCATGAACGGCGCCAGACCGGCAATACAATTTAGTGAATAGTTCCGCGCACTTCGTCGCTGCTGAGCGTCACAATGACGCGCTCGATCTGCCGCCAGTGGCAGAAGCGGATGACATTCCCCGCATCGCGGCTCTCTTCGGCGCGAACGGCAGCCTCCAGTCCGGCATCGTCGCCGTAGCGATCGATGAGGTCAGCGGCATCGGCGAGTGCCGGCCTTCCGGAGATGAATGGGGAATCCATGGCGCGTCATTAAAGCGGCACGCGTTTCCGGACTGCCGACAAGCATCGTCAACGCCGCGTTAGGCATAATAACTCTGTCGATTGCCCGACACTCACTTTAACCATAAGGTGTGCGGCGAGGCTCGGGGGAGGCTCAATGAGCGACGTGTTCGTCTCGTACAAGGCCGAGGACCGGCGGCGGGTCAAACCGCTCGTCGATGCGCTCGAAGCCGAGGGCTATTCCGTCTGGTGGGACGAGCAGATCGGCGGCGGCGCCACCTGGCGCCACACGATCGAGGCAGAGCTGAGCACCGCGAAGTGCGTGATCGTCGCCTGGAGCAAGCGCTCCGTCGGCGAGGAAGGCGGGTTCGTCCAGGACGAAGCCACCCGCGCGCAACAGCGGCACGTCTATGTGCCCGTGCTCATCGACAAGGTTCACCTGCCGCTTGGCTTCGGCGAAACCCAGGCGCTTTCGCTTGCGGGCTGGCACGGCGACCGGTCGGACCGGCGCTATCAGGCCATCCTTGCGGCAGTCCAGCGCAACATCGGCGCAAAACCCAGGGCACGCGCTCGTCCGATCGCTCCGGCGCGAGTCGACCGCCGGACCGTCATCGCCGGCGGCGCGGTCGCGGCGGTTGCGGTCGGGGGCGTCGGCTTGTGGGAATTGCTGAAACCTTCCGCCGCTTCGGCTTCGGGAAGCATTGCCGTCCTCCCCTTCTCGAACCTGAGCGGCGATCCAACACAGGCTTATTTTTCCGACGGTATCGCGGAGGAGATCCGGAGCGCCCTCACCCGCATCAGCGGCTTGAAGGTAGCCGGGAGCACGTCGTCCGATGCGGTGCGCAACGACGATGCCCAAACTGCTGCGAAAAAGCTCAATGTGACCAACATTCTTACCGGCAGCGTGCGCCAGTCGCCGTCGACCATACGGGTCAGCGCCGAGCTGATCGACGGGACCACCGGTCTCGACAAATGGTCGCAGGATTATGATCGCTCGCCGGGCGACGCGATCAAGATCCAGACGGACATTGCGCAAAGCGTGGCTGCTGCGCTCAGCGCCACCCTCGGCGCTGTCTCGCGAGCGGCAATAGACGTCGGTGGGACAAGCAATTCCGCTGCTCAGGACCTGCTCCTGAAAGCAAAGGCCCAGCTCAAGGCCGAAGACAGCGAAGCCAGCCTGAGAAACGTGATCGGACTTCTTGATTCGGCGACGACGCTCGATCCCAAATTCGCGGACGCGTACGCGACAAAAGCGAAGG
>DATMHP010000088.1:0-7753 GCA_035554875.1 Sphingomicrobium sp. | reverse complement strand
CCATTTGGGATCGGCGGGGTCGCACTCGGCATTGAAGTGGAGCGTCACACCGAGTTCGCGGGCGCGGTCCTGCAGGATTTCGAGCAGGCGCTTGCGACCAATGCCGATGAAGCCGTGGCCTGACGAGGTGATGACCTCGCCCTTGATGTGGACGTCGATGTCGTCCCAGTGCGCGAATTCGGCCGCGATGATTTCGGCTGTCCTGGGATCGTTGGCGGTGAGATTCTCGACCGTCTGGTCGGAGAAGACGACTCCCCAGCCCCAGGTCACTCCCGGCGGGTTGCGCTCGAAAATCTCGATGTCGTGGCTCGGGTCGCGAAGCTTCATCGAGATGGCGAAATAGAGCCCCGCCGGCCCGCCGCCGATGCAGGCGATCTTCATCGCTGAGCCCCGCGAATGTTCGCAATGTTCGCAGTATCACGCGTGCACGCGCGAGTCAGGCCACATGAGAGTGGAGGGCCGAAGCTGGCCAGATCGCGAGTGTGGAACCGCATCGCCCCAGCATGGCACATCAGCCGCTGTGTAGGACAGAGGGTGCTTGCAGGCGGGCGCGGCCTTCGCAATAAATCGCGCGGGGGCTGACGATTATGATCCCGTGGCTGACGGTGATCGACGATTTCCTGCGCCGGCCGGACAAGATCCGCGCCAGGGCGCTGGAGCTCACCTATGCGATTCCCGGCCATTATCCCGGGCTCAATTCGATAGAGAAGATCCCGCTCGAAGGTCTCACCGAGACGATTTCGGATCTCGTCCAGGAACGGCTCCACACTCCATGGACGCCGGAATTCTCGCATCAGAGCTGCCGACTGTCGCTCGCCAAGGACAGCTGCCCGGGTCGCGTGCATATCGACGTCAGTCATTGGACCGGCGTTCTCTGCCTCAGCCGCGACGAAGATCTACAGGGGTGGAACCCACTTCTTCCGACATCGCCGCACCGGCACCCATCACGCGCCGACGTCACAAGAGGCGCTGCGCGAGCTTGGATATAGTTCGTTCGCGGAGCTCGATTCCGAGATCCTCCAGAAGGATTCGCTCGACCCGGCGCAGTGGGAAGAGACGTTGAGCGTTCCGTTCCGCTTCAACCGACTGATTCTCCTGCAGCCGCACTATTGGCACACGGCGGGGCCCGGTTTCGGCGATTGCGTGGAGAACGGACGCCTCGTCTATCTCATGTTCTTCAAGCGCGTCCCGACCGCTATCGAAGCGCCTCCACGATCGTCACATTCGCAATCCCACCACCCTCGCACATGGTCTGGAGGCCGTAGCGGCCGCCTTGGCGGTGGAGCGCATGGATAAGGGTTGCCATAAGCTTGGCGCCTGATGCGCCGAGCGGATGGCCGAGGGCGATGGCGCCGCCGTGGACGTTGAGCTTGCCCGCATCCGCCCCAATTTCCGACAGCCACGCCAGCGGCACCGGGGCGAAGGCTTCGTTGACTTCGTAGAGGTCGATTTCTTCGATCTTGCGGCCGGACCTTTCGAGCGCGGTCCGGGTGGCGCGGATCGGTTCGTCGAGCATGATGATGGGGTCGCCCGCGGTGACCGTGAGCTGGTCGATACGGGCCAGCGGCTTGAGGCCGTGCGCCTTCACGGCGGCTTCGCTGGCGACGAGCACCGCCGCCGCGCCGTCGCAGATCTGGCTTGCATTGCCGGCAGTGATCACGCCGTCGGGGACCAGCGTCTTCAATCCGCCAAGCCCTTCCAGCGAGGCGTCGTAGCGGATGCCTTCGTCGCTTCGGTGATCGCCGACCTGGACGATCTCGGCGTCGAACGCCCCGGCCTGGGTCGCCGCTGCTGCCTTGCGGTGGCTGTCCAGCGCGAAGGCATCGAGCTGGTTGCGGGAGAGGCCGTATTTTTTCGCCATCGTCTCGGCGCCGCGGAACTGGGTGAACTCGGTCACGCCGTAGCGCTCCTGCACCGACTTCGGCCACGGCCCGGTGCCGATTCCGGCCTGAAGCGGCAGGAAGATCGGCGTGCCCATCGGCACCCGGGTCATGCTCTCGACTCCCGCCGCGACGACGAGGTCCTGGGTGCCGCTAATCACCGCTTGCGCGGCGAAGTGGATCGATTGCTGCGAGCTTCCGCACTGGCGGTCGATGGTCACGGCGGGGATGCTGTCGGGGAGGCTGGAGGCGAGTACCATGCTTCGGCCGACGTGGCAGCTCTGCTCGCCAATCTGGCTGACGCAGCCGACGATCACGTCGTCGATTGCGGACGGGTCGACGCCGGTGCGCCGAACCAGCGCATCGAGAACCGCAGCGCCGAGATCGACCGGGTGCCAATCCTTCAAGGCGCCGTCGCGGCGGCCGCCGGCGGTGCGCAGCGCGTCGACGATATAGGCGTCAGCCATTGCCGATGAACTCCTCGACGATGCGGTTGAATTCCGCGGGGCGTTCGAGGTTGGAGATATGGCCTGCGCCGGGGATCGTCTCCAGCTTCGCTCCGGGAATGATCGCCGCAAGTTCTTCGGAAAGCGACGGCGGCGTCACCTTGTCCTCTTCGCCGCAGATCACGAGCGTCGGGCCGTCAATCGCCGCGGCGCGATCGCGCTGGTCGGCGAGCCACACGGCTTCGGCGCCGATGCGGTAGGCCGCGGGGTCGATCTTCGCCATCGTCTCCACCACCTCGCGGCGGACGTCGGCGAGCGCGCCGGGGGCGAGGAGGAAATCGACGCGCGCTTCGGCAAGCGCTCGCAGATCGGCGCTTGCGGCGAGACTGCGTTCGTAAATGCCGGGACCGTCCGGGTGCACGGCGAAAGTGTCGGCGAGGATCAGCGAGGCGCAGCGCTCCGGAGCCAGCGTGTGCATCGCGATAGCGACGACTCCGCCGAGCGACAGGCCGCAGACGTGCGCATTGTCCACGCCGAGCGCATCCATGCCGGCGAAGATCGCTGCCGCATAATCGTCGCGATTGGTGCCTTCAGCCGCGGGATCGCTGTCGCCGTAGCCGGGGTAATCGAAGGCGATCGCACGGCGCGTTCGGGAGAAATGCGCGAGCTGCGGAGCCCACACGGATTTGTCGGAGCCGACGCCGTGAAGGAAGACGATCGGCGTACCGGTGCTGCCCGTCTGCGCTGCGCCTAACGCGCCGAGAGAAGCCCTTGTCGCTGTCATGGTGTTGGGATTGTCGTTCCGCGCCTACTTTGCAAGTCATCGCAAGGTGAACACGAGGTCTCGTGACGGTTCAGCAACGGCTCATCTGAACAACCTATAAGTCCCTCAATTGACTCGCCTATCTTGAGGTCCGTTATGCGTAAAATTCTCCTCTCTCTTCTTCTCGCAACCACGGTTGCAACTCCCGCACTTGCCCAGCGCCCAGATCGCGAAGATCGCGCCAACGCGCGCCAGGAGCACAAGGCCGAACGTTCGGAGGCGCGCCAAGAGCGCTCCGAGCCTCGTCAGGAGCAGCGTGCGCAGGTGCGCGAGGAGCGCGTCCAAGTCCGCGAGGAAGCACCCCGCGGGGGCGAAATGCGGCAGCGGCGCCTCGAAGCCCAGCAAATGCAGGACGGCGACCAGCAGGTCCGCGAAGTCGTGCGCCAACGGACCATCCGCGACAATCGCCCGGCGGCAAACGTCAACGAGCGCGGCCGTCCGGTTCTCGAGCAGCGGCAGGACATGCGCGACAGCGTCGCCAACTGGCGCGGCAATCAGCGTGATCTCCGGCAGCAGCGGGTCGAGCAGCGGACGGAACGCAACCGCGTCCGCATTCCGGTCGGCGCCCGGCCGGACCGTCCGGCTCCCGCTCCGGAGACGGCCGCTCGCGATAACCATTATTCGCACTGGCGGACCGATTGGCGCCACGATCGCCGCTACGACTGGCGCAACTATCGCCACCATCACCGGTCGACGTTCCGCCTCGGGATCTACATCGATCCGTTCGGCTGGGGCTATCATCGCTACAACATCGGCTGGCGGATGTGGCCGAGCTTCTACAGCAGCAATTACTGGCTGAACGACCCGTACATGTACCGGCTGCCGTACGCGCCGTGGCCGTTCAAGTGGGTCCGTTACTATGACGACGCGCTGCTCGTGAATGTCATGACCGGGCAGGTCGTCGACGTGATGTACGACTTCTTCTGGTAGAGTCGGTTCTCACGTTCGTAGAAGAGGGCGTTGCGGCGATGCCGCGGCGCCCTTTTCCTTTGTGCCAGGGTTGCAGCGGTGCAAGTGCCGTATTAAGCGACTAAGACACTAACTCCATCCCCGGGGGACCAAGATGACCACTCGTGCCTTTGCTCTGGCTGCGTTTCTTTCCACCTGCGCGCTCTCGGCCTGCGCTACGGCGCCGGCGCCGGTCGCTCCGGCCGCGCCTCCGGTCGAAGCGGCTCCCCCGCCGCCCGCGGAGCCGGTGCAGAGCGAGCACGACAAGCTCTTCGACCTGTTCAAGGCAAGCGACGAGGCGCAGCTCCAGCGCAATCCCATCCAGGGCATCTTCCGCGGCGACCTTCGCTACGCGGACCAGTTCGGCGACTACATCACCGACCAATATTTTGCGGGCGAGAAAGCGGCGGCCGAGCATGACCTGGCGGCGCTCCACACGATCGACCGGTCCAAGCTCGATGAGACGGACCAGCTCGCCTACGATACGTTCGAATGGCAGACGAAGGATACGTTGCGCGGGCTCCAGCCGGACATCCTGCAGCTGACCGAAGTCCAACCGATCAACCACTTCTTCGGGCTTCACACCTTCTACCCGACCTTCGCCAGCGGGCAGGGCGCGGCGCCGTTCAAGACACTCGAGGATTATGAAAACAATTTGAAGCGGCACAAAGGCTTCGTCACCTACCTCGACCGCGCCATCGAGCGGTTCAAGCAGGGCGAGGCGAGCGGTGTCGTCGAGACCAAGCTCACCGTGCGCAACATGATCGAGCAGCTCGACAACCAGCTGAAGCAGAAGCCGGAGGATTCGCCCTACTTCCGGCCGGTGACGAAATTCCCGGACAGCATCTCCCCGGCGGATCGCCAACGGCTGACGACCGAGTATCGCGCGGCGATCACCGACGAGCTCTATCCGGCGCTGACGCGGCTGCGCGATTTCCTGAAGAATGACTATCTCGGCCGTGCGCGGGCGGGCGACGGTCTCGTCTACATGAAGGGCGGCGATAGGCTCTATGCGTACGAGCTGGAGTCGACGACGACGCTTCCGCTTACCGCCGAACAGATCCACCAGACAGGGCTCAGCGAAGTCGCCCGGATCACCAAGGAAATGGAGAAGGTCAAGCAGGAGGTCGGCTTCAAGGGCGATCTCCACGCCTTCTTCGATTACATGCGAACGTCGAAGAAATTCCAGCCCAAGAGCCGCGAAGCGCTGACACAGGGCTTCTACGACATCCAGAAGAAGGTCGAGCCGAAGCTCCCGGCCTTGTTCGACCATATGCCCAAGGCGAAGCTGGTGATCCGCCCGTACGAGCCGTTCCGCGAAAAGTTCGAGGCGGGAGGCTCATACGAGCAGGGGACTCCAGACGGGTCGCGGCCGGGCACCTTCTACTTCAACGCCTACGACCTGCCGTCGCGCAGTACGTGGGAGATGACGACCCTGTTCCTCCACGAGGGCGAGCCGGGCCACCACTTCCAGATCAGCCTGGCGCAGGAGAACGACAAACTTCCGGCGTTCATGCGCTTCGGCGGCAACACGGCCTACGTCGAAGGCTGGGCGCTCTATGCTGAGACGCTCGGTTATACGATGGGCCTGTACGACGATCCCTACGCGCGGTTCGGGACTCTCAATGACGAGATGCTCCGGGCAATGCGGCTGGTGGTCGACACCGGCATTCACTCGAAGGGTTGGACCCGCGACCAGGCGATCACTTACATGCTGACCCATTCGGGCATGGGGAAGACCGACGCCACCGCCGAAGTCGAACGCTACATCGCTATCCCGTCGCAGGCGACCGCCTACAAGACCGGCGCTCTCACCATCCAGCGGCTCCGCGACAAGGCGAAGGCCGCCCTCGGCGACAGGTTCGACATCCGGGAGTTCCACGACCAGGTGCTCGACACCGGCGCTCTGCCGCTAACGGTGCTGGAAGAGAAGATCGACCGCTGGATTGCGGCGAAGCAGGCGAGTTAAAGTCCCGCGCTAGCGCGCTTGCAGATAGGCTGCTGCGGCCAGGTCCTGGGCGACGTGGCCGAGCGATTTGTAGATTGTGATTTGATCGTCACTCTCGCGGCCGGGAATGCGGCCGGCGAGAACTTCGCCGATCTCGCCGACCACGTGGCTGTCGTCGACAAGGTCCGCCTCGCGCGCCACCGCAAGCTCGGCGGCCTGGGCGAGCACGCCCGGACGATAGTCGGCAACGTAACGGCCCATCGCGACCAGCGCGGAATCGACCTCGACCGGGCCGAGATAACTGGAGCCGACAAGATTGAGGTGAGTCCCGGGCTTCACCCATTCGCCGAGCAGGATCGGCTCGGGCGACGAGCTGACGGTGCAGATCACGTCGGCACGGGAAGCGGCCTCGCGGGCGTCCGACATCGGAGCGATCGTGCGGCCCAGCTCCTCGCTCATCTGCTCCGCGAACCTGCGCGTCTTTTCCTCTGACCGTCCCCACAGCAGGATTTCGCGGAAGTTGCGCACAAAAGGCAGCGCGCGAAGGTGTGCGTCCGCCTGAACGCCGGTGCCGAAGACGGCGAGGACTTGCGAATCCTCGCGTGCGAGCGCGTCGGTCGCGACCGCGCTTGCGCAGCCGGTGCGGATCCTGGTGATCGGCTCCGCGTCGGCGATACAGCTGACCTCGCCTGTCTCGCCGTCATAAGCGACGACCACGCCCTGGTGGCGGGTGCAGCCGGGCCGCTCGGGATCGGCGAACACGCTGACCAGCTTGGCGCCGAAGGTCGATAGCGCCGCAAGATCGCCCGGCATGATCCCCCAGGCGCCGTCGCCGACCGGCCAGATCTGACGGAGCGGCTGTGCCCGCTCGCCGGTCGAAAGCGCGATCATCGCCCGCCGCACCGCGTCGATGCAGCCCGGGTAATCGAGAAGCTCCTCGACTTGGGCCGCATCGAAGAAGCGGATGCTCATGCGGCGAGCGCTTCCTCAATGAGGCGGCGACTGTTGTCGATTCCGTAGAGGGCGATGAAGCTGCCCATGCGCGGACCCTGCGACGAGCCCAGCAGCGTCTCGTAAAGGGCCTGGAACCAGCTGCGCAGGTTTTCCTTGCCATAATGCTGCTTGCCGACTTCGAAGACGAGGTGCTGGATGGCTTCGCCGTCGGCATCGGCGGGAAGCTTCGCCAGCTCTGAATCGAGATCGCGGAGAGCAGCGGCTTCTTCCGCGGTGGCGGGCCGGCGATTGAGCGTCGGCACCACGAAGTCGCGAGCATAATTGACCGCGAGCCCGATCAGCTTGTCGAGCTCCGGATTGGATTGCGGCGACGTGCCCGGTGAATAGCGCTGCACGAACTTCCACACCGTATCGCGATCGCCGACGCCCGGCAGGCTGACGAGATTGAGGAGCAGTCCGTAGGTGACAGGCGGGATACGCTCCGGGACTTTGCCCGCGTGAATGTGGTGGACGGGGTTGCCGAGCTTCTGCTCGACAGGCTGAGCGGGATAGCGCTCGCGGAACTGGAAATATTCGTCCACCGCGCGCGGAATGACCCCGATGTGCAGGCTCTTCGCCTTCTTCGGCTCGCGGTAGAGGTAGAAAGCGAGGCTGTTGTCGGAGCCGTAGGTCAGCCAGTCCTCGATGCTGAGGCCGTTGCCCTTGGACTTGGAGATCTTCTCGCCCTTTTCGTCGAGGAACATCTCGTAGTTGA
>DATMHP010000087.1:0-18500 GCA_035554875.1 Sphingomicrobium sp. | reverse complement strand
ACTGACTGGGCTCGCCCCTCACTCCACTCGGGATCGCAGTCCTCGGCAATTCTCCGGATTGCCTGTGGGCTGCGCTGGTGCGGACGGCGGGACTCGAACCCGCACGCCCTTCAGGGGGCAGAAGATTTTAAGTCTCCAGCGTCTACCGGTTCCGCCACGTCCGCATGGGAAGCGGGGCATCATAACTCGCCGTAGGCGGCTTCCTGGAGATTGAGCCGTTCGCGCATTTCCTTGCCCGGCTTGAAATAGGGCACGCGCTTGGCGTTGACCGAAACCGATTCACCGGTGCGCGGATTGCGGCCAACGCGGGCGTCGCGCTGCCGGCTCGAAAAGGCGCCGAAGCCGCGCAGCTCGACCCGGCCGCCCTTGGCGAGCTGGTCCGTGATGGAATCGAAGATGGCGCTGACCACGCCTTCGACCTCGCGCTGGGTGAGGTCGGGAAAATCGGTGCACAGCATCTGCACCAGCTCAGAACGGATCATCGGCGTCCCCGTCTCAGGATTATTCGGCCCCACTCCCCGTGTTGAAACGCGGGCCGCTCGGAAATCAGGCTGTCAGGAAACACTGTCACACGCAAGCCGGAATTGCGCAGCGCTCTTGGAAGAACGCCGCGCTTTTTCCGTGACTTGGTTACTTCTTCTTGGTGGTTTTGCCCGCCTGCGCTTCCTTCAGCGCGGCGCCGAGGATGTCGCCGAGGCTCGCGCCCGAATCGGACGAGCCATACTGCGCCACCTGCTGCTTCTCCTCGGCGATCTGCATCGCCTTGATCGAGAAGTTGGGCTTCTTCGAACGATCGAAGCCGATGACCATCGCGTCGAGCTTCTGACCGACCTGGAAGCACTCGGCGCGCTGCTCGTCGCGGTCGCGGCCGAGGTCGGTGCGCTTGACGAAGCCGGTCGCTCCGTCGTCGCCGATCTGCACGTCGAGCCCGCCGTCCTTCACGTCGAGGACGGTGACGGTGACGGTGTCGCCCTTCTTGACGCCGCCGGCACCGGCCGCGGTCCCGCCGCCGACTCCGCCGCGCTCAAGCTGCTTCATGCCAAGGCTGATGCGCTCCTTCTCGACGTCGACGTCGAGAACGACGGCCTTGACCGTCTCGCCCTTGTGGTGGAGCCCAAGCGCTTCCTCGCCCGACACGCCCCAGGCGATGTCCGACATGTGCACCATGCCGTCGACGTCGCCCGGAAGGCCGACGAACAGGCCGAACTCCGTCGAATTCTTGACCTCGCCCTCGACCTGCGATCCGACCGGGTGCTTTTCGGCGAACTCAGCCCACGGATTGGCCTGCGCCTGCTTGAGGCCCAGCGAAATCCGGCGCTTCTCCTCGTCGACCTCGAGCACCTTCACGTCGACTTCCTGCGAAGTGCTGACGATCTTGCCCGGGTGAACGTTCTTCTTGGTCCAGCTCATTTCGGAGACGTGGACCAGACCCTCGATGCCCGGCTCCAGCTCGACGAACGCGCCGTACTCGGTGATGTTGGTCACTCGGCCGCGGAAGGTGCCGTCGACCGGATACTTGGCGCTCGCACCTTCCCACGGATCGGTTTCGAGCTGCTTCATGCCGAGGCTGATGCGCTGAGTCTCGCGGTTGATGCGGATGATCTGCACCTTCACCGTGTCGCCGATGTTGAGAACCTCGGACGGGTGATTGACGCGCTTGTAGCTGATGTCGGTGACGTGAAGCAGGCCGTCGATCCCGCCGAGGTCGACGAACGCGCCATAATCGGTGATGTTCTTGACGACGCCGTCGAGGACCTGGCCCTCGGTGAGCGACTGGATGAGGCCGCTGCGCTGCTCGGCGCGTGTTTCCTCGAGGATCGCGCGGCGCGAAACGACGATGTTGCCGCGGCGGCGGTCCATCTTCAGGATCTGGAACGGCTGCGGCTGGTCCATCAACGGGCCGACATCGCGGACCGGGCGGATGTCGACCTGGCTGCCGGGCAGGAAGGCCACGGCGCCGCCGAGGTCGACGGTGAAGCCGCCCTTCACGCGGCCGAAGATCACGCCGTCGACGCGGTTGCCGGCCTCATATTCCTTCTCGAGCTTGTCCCAGGCGGCTTCGCGGCGTGCGCGGTCGCGCGACAACATCGCTTCGCCCTGGCTGTTCTCGACGCGATCGACGTACACCTCGACCTCGTCGCCGACATTGATGTCCGCTTTCTGGCCCGGCGCCGCGAATTCGCGGAGAGCCACGCGGCCTTCCGACTTCAGACCGACGTCGATCACCGCCATGTCGTTTTCGATTGCGGTGACTTTGCCCTTTACGACCTTGCCTTCGAAGCTCTCGCCTTCGCCGCCGAGGCTTTCATTGAGAAGGGCCGCGAAATCGTCGCGGCTCGGAAATGCCGTTGTGGCCATAAAATGTGTGTCTTCCTGTAACTTCAAATTCGCTTGCCGCGCCCGCCACCATGGCAGGGCTTCCGCATGCGGACCTGGTCAAACAAACTGCCGCGGCGGCCCCATGCCGAAGCGGCGCCCGTCAAGGATCTGTCACAACAAAGAGCGCGTGCCAGTGCCGGTCGTCTCCGGGTCACCGTACGCGCTCGCCAATGTGACGGGCTCCCCGCGAGCGAAAGTGCGCCCGCCGGACGGCGCGCGATATATGCGAGAGCGGCCAAAGGCACAAGAAGCGCGAAACAGTAGGAAATTTCCTATTGCATGATAGGAACAAATAGGGAACACTGACTCGTTGGAGTCGCCGTCACATGCTCGTAATCGATCCCGCAATGCTGGTTGCCGTCGCTGCCCTGATCAGCAGCCTGTCCGCGTTCGTCTGGGCCGTTCGCCGGAAGCCCTAGCTCAAACCGGATATTCCTCGTGACCGTAGACGAGGACGGTCATGAATCCGTGCCGGAGCTGCTGTGCGGCAGGGGCATTGGCCTCGAACTTCTCCGTGCGCGCCTCCTCGCAGCCGTAAGGCGGCTTCATCTCGCCCGACTTGCCGATGATCGCGCAGCTTTTCACCGCGCCCGTATGGTCGATCGCAAGGGCCAGCACCTGCTCGCCGAGCAATGTGTCGCCGGTTTCGAGCTTCACCGGCTCCGGCCGCATCGCGGGGGTGTAGCGCCGCTCGATCGTGATCTTGGTATAGCTGCCTCCCGAGCTGCTGCTCGCCTGCTGCAGTCCGGCGTTCGACGCGTCGGCGTCGTCACTGTCGTCGCCGCATCCGGGCGCGCCGGCAACCGGCAGACTCGTCGCATACTGGCAGGCCTGTTGCGTGCCGTCCTCGGTCATCGTGAAGGTGAACTTCTCCCACCACGGCGCGGCCGAAGTCAGCGCTGGGGGTTGGGCGGGGGAAGCTGAAGCCAGCATCAACGCGGCAATGGCAAGCACGAGGAACCTCTCCTTTTCGTGCCCGCTCCAGCAGCGCCAGTGCCGCCGCCTTCACGCCTCAACGCGCGAATCGGGTTTTGGTCTCACGCGGGTGAGTTGCGCCTAGGCGGCGGCCGGGCGGGCCACGCGCAGGGTGCTTCGGACTTTCGTTCCGATCCCGATCGCTAGAACGACGCCAACCCCGATCGAGCTATCGAACGGATCCTCGTAAACCATCGCGCCGACCAGCAGGGCGTTGGCGGTGAAACCGATCATCGCCGGAAGCGGAAAGAAGGGCATTCGGAAGGGCCGCTGCAGCTGCGGCTCCTTGAACCGCATCCGGATCGCCAGGATGTTGCACGTGGCCGCGATTCCGAGCGGCAGCGGCGCACCGATGGCGATGAGGCGCTCGTAACCGCCGCTGGACGCGAGCAGGGCGGCAACTCCGGCGGTCCAGGCGAGCGCAATGTGAGGCGAACCCGATCGAGAGACCCGCGTGAGGATTGACGGAAGCACGCCGTTGCGCGCCATTGCGTAGGCGATTCGGCTACCCGCCATCACCTGCAGGTTGCAGATCGCCATCACCGAGAAGACCGCAAGCAGCGTAATCAGAACGCCGCTGGCCGGGCCGAGCACGGCGGCGATGGCGTCGGATACGGGGAGTTTCGAAGCTGCGATTTGTGCCGGATCGAGGATGTGGAGCAGCCCGGCATTCACTCCTACGTAAAGCAGGATCACGAGCCCGATCCCGCCGAATGTCGCGCGAACGACGTTGCGTTCGGGCTGGTGCAGCTCGTCACAAAAATAGACGCAGCTCGCCCACCCGGCATAGGTTACGGCAACGCCCCGGATGGCGATGGCGAAGGCCGCGACGGTCAGCGCCGGCGTCGCGGCGGCGAGGCCAGGGCCTGCCGGGACGGCCGAGGCGGCAGCTCTGCCGAACAGCAGGACCGCGATAATCAGAAGCAGGCCGAGGCCCTTGATCGCGCTGCCGACCACCTGGCTTGCTCCGCATGTCTTGGTCCCGCTCGAGTTGATTGCGCCGACGACGGCGATCAGCATGACCGCCAGCGCGCCGGTCGGAACCGCCGTCCCGAACCCGAGGCGCTGCGCATATTCGGCGAACACGACGGAGATGTAGGCGATGGCCGTCGTCCAGTTGAGCCAGTCGGCCCAGCCGACCATCGTCCCGGCAACCCGGCCGAAGGCACGCTCGGCGAATACGTACGGACCGCCGGAGCGCGGCATGGAGGCGCCGAGCTCGACGGTGGCGCAGGCATCGATGAGGATGATCACGCCGCCGAGTGTCCAAACGCTGATGATGAGCATCGGGCTCGGCAATGCGCCTGCGATAATTCCCGGCGTTCGCATGATGCCTTGGCCGACGATGCCGCCGACCACCACCGCGAGGCCGAATCCGATTCCGAGAATTCGCAGCAGCTCCCCGGCTGCCGTGTCGTGCTTCGCAACCATGCCAGCCCCCCAAGGCCATGTGACGCGAACGCAAACTGCGCCCGCTCGATAGCAGAGCCGGGGGGTTACCGCGAGGCGGAGACGCGAATTGTAATGAAGCGGGCCTCGACAACCCGATCGTCAGGAGCGCGACCGGAAGCTCTGTCGCCCCAAAGAGAAATGGGGGCCGGCATCTCTGCCAGCCCCCACTGCGCCGAGCGAAGGATCCGCCAAACTTCAGAATAAGGTCCCAGGGGAACCCGCTCCCGAATCTCGGCTCACCAGCTCAGGCGTCGCTTTCCACCGATCACTCCCTCCGAAGAGGAGCCTTGCAGCCTCTACTCCAGTGCGCCGGCCGAAGCCTCGCTTCTGTTTCGCGCCGCCCGGCCTGACCGAAGTCAAAGCCGACCGATGTTCCGCGGCCCTTCTTGGGATGACCCACTCCTGCGTCCCGCTTTGCCCCCCTCGACCCGAAGACCGTTGGAAGCCGCGTCGCGCTGGTCGAAAGATCATCTCTTCCGGCGCCTCGTCCCGGCTGGCCCCGTTTCCGCTCCCGAAAGAGCCTCCACATTGCCTGCCGCGGAGATCGGACCTTTGGTCACCTGCCGCACCTTCGAAGCCGTTTCCGACCCTCCGATGAGGCCGGGACCGCCGTCCCGATCACCCATGCACACTGACTCCGGCTTGCGAGTCGCGCAAAGCGAAAAATGTGCGAACAAGCCTGTGGATAACGTGGATATCGGGAACAACCGGAGGAACCTTTTTGGATTCGCGGCAACGGCCGATAGCGAACGATAGCAGCCCGCCCAATCGGTTGCCGTTTCGTTCCCCCAAGCCTACCTCCGGCCGGTGCCTGAATCGCCGCAAGTCGCTCCCGAGCCTGGATATCTGCAGGGCCTGAACCCGCCGCAGCGCGAAGCCGTGCTGACGACGGAAGGGCCGGTACTCGTCCTCGCCGGCGCGGGCACCGGGAAGACCGCGGCGCTGACCGCGCGCCTCGCCCATCTCATCGCCAGCCGCCTTGCCTGGCCGAGCCAGATCCTCGCCGTGACCTTCACCAACAAGGCGGCGCGCGAGATGAAGGAACGGGTCGCCGCGTTGTCGGGCGGAGCGCTCGAAGGGATGCCATGGCTCGGCACTTTCCACTCGGTCGCGGCGCGGATGCTCCGCGCCCATGCCGAGCTGGTCGGGCTTAAGTCCAACTTCACCATCCTCGACACCGACGACCAGCTGCGCGTGATGAAGCAGCTGATCAGCGCGTCGGGCCTCGACGAGAAGCGCTGGCCCGCGCGCCAGCTTGCCGGTCTCATCGACCGCTGGAAGAACCGCGGCTGGACTCCGAAGCAGGTCGACGCGGGCGAGGCGGAGAGCTTCGGCCCCGGCCGCGGGCGTGAGCTCTACGCGGCCTATCAGGAGCGGCTGAAGACTCTCAACGCCTGCGACTTCGGCGATCTTCTGCTGCACATGCTAGTGATCCTGCGCACCCACGCCGACGTGCTCGATGGCTACCGCGACCGTTTCAAATATATCCTCGTCGACGAATATCAGGACACGAACAGCGCCCAGTACGAATGGCTGAAGCTGCTCGCCGAGCCGCGGCGGAACTTGTGCTGCGTCGGCGACGACGACCAGTCGATCTATTCCTGGCGCGGGGCCGAGGTCGCCAACATCCTCAAGTTCGAGCAGGACTTCCCCGGCGCGAAGATCATCCGGCTCGAGCAGAATTACCGTTCGACGAGCCACATCCTTTCGGCCGCCGACGGTGTCATCGCCAACAACGCCGGCCGTCTCGGCAAGACTTTGTGGACAGACGCGGGGGAGGGCGAGAAGGTCCGCGTGATCGGAGTCTGGGACGGCCCCGAGGAAGCGCGCCGCGTCGGCGAGGAAATCGAGGGGATGGAGGCGCGCGGGAAGCCGCTGTCGGAGATCGCCATCCTTGTCCGCGCCCAGTTCCAGACCCGCGAATTCGAAGAGCGGTTCATCGCCATCGGCCTTTCGTACCAGATCATCGGCGGCTTCCGTTTCTACGAGCGCGCCGAGATCCGCGACGCGCTCGCTTACCTCCGCCTCATCCACCAGCCCGCCGACGACCTGGCGTTCGAGCGGGTCGTCAACCAGCCGAAGCGCGGCCTCGGCGACAAGGCGCTGGCGACGATCCACGCCGCCGCCCGCGCCAACCGGCAGCCGCTGCTGATCGCCGCCGCCTCCCTCCTCGATTCCGACGAGCTCCAGGCCCGGGCCCGCAACTCGCTCGCCCGCTTCGTCGCCGATATTGCCCGCTGGCGGGGGATGGCCGACCAGATGCCGCATGCGGAGCTCGCGCGGCTCGTGCTCGACGAAAGCGGCTACACGGCGATGCTCCAGGCCGAGCGCAGCGCCGAAGCCGCCGGCCGCCTCGAAAACCTCGCCGAGCTCGCTCGAGCGATGGAGGAATATGACAATCTCGCGGGCTTCCTCGAGCATGTCAGCCTGGTCATGGACAATGACGAGGACCGCGACCGCGACAAGGTCACGATCATGACCATCCACGCAGCCAAGGGCCTCGAGTTCGACACCGTCTATCTGCCCGGCTGGGAGGAGGGCATCTTCCCGTCGCAGCGCGCGCTCGACGAGGGCGGCCTCGCCTCATTGGAGGAGGAGCGGCGGCTAGCCTACGTCGCGATCACCCGCGCCAAGCGCCGCTCGACCATCCTCCACGCCGCCAACCGCCGCATCTACGGCCAGTGGACCAGCTCCCTCCCGAGCCGCTTCGTCGCCGAGCTGCCCGGCCCGCACATCGAAGAAGAAACCACGATGAGCGGCGGCGAAAGCCTGTGGCGCGCCCAATGGTCCGAACGCGCCGATCCCTTCGCCCACCTCGGGCCGGCGCAATCCATGCGAGCGAGCACCCGCGGCCCCGGCTGGCAGCGCGCTGCGTCCTCGGGTCGCTTCAATCCCGAACCGGCCAGAGTGATCGAAGCCCGCGCTTCCGCCGTCAGCCTCGGCAACAAGGGCCGCGACGACCTCTCGCTCGGCCAGCGGGTCTTCCACGAGAAATTCGGCCACGGCACCATCGCGGCAATCGAAGGCAACAAGCTGGAGATCGATTTCGAGCACGCGGGGCGAAAGAAGGTGCTCGACAGCTTCGTGAGCGCCGGGTGACGGACGAAGAGGCCATCCGCGCACTCATCGATTCCCGCGTCGCCGCGTTGGAGGCGGGCGACGGGTCAGCGGCGGTCGCCAGCCTCGCTCCCGACGTCGTCGCGTTCGAGGTCGCCGGACCGCTGGCCATGCCTTCCGACCAGGTCCTGGACGCAGCCGCCACAGAGGCGTGGCTTCGAAGCTTCGACCGCCCAGTTCACATCGAAATCGCCGATCTCGCTATCCACGTCGGCGACGACGTCGCCTTTGCCCACAGCCTCAACCGGCTAGTCGCAAGCCGGAACGGCCAGCCGATCGACCTCTGGATGCGCTCCACGCTGGGCTTCCGCCGCATCGATGGAAATTGGACAATCGTTCACGCCCACACATCCGTCCCGCGCGGGTAGAAGAGGCTGAGTGTTAAGCTTGTAACTAGATGTTCGACAGCTTCGTACGCGCGGGGTGAGGTCTTATTCCGGTTCGCCCTTGAGGTAGACCGCAGTCAGGAAGCGGATTGTCCGTTCGGCCTTTCTTGGCGCTGGTCCGACATGGTCGGGAAAGCTGGTCGATCCAACTTGGCATGGGTCCTCTCCCATGTCTGGAAACCCGACGCTTTCGCCCGGCGCGCAATGTGTACGCGATCCATCCGCGGCATAACTGGCGCTTGCGGAACGGAGTCCGACCAGCACCTCTCCCGGTCCCCTGCCAACGCTTGGAATTTGCCAGCTGGCGCTCGATACGTTCCAGGTCTCGAAGACCACGAGCGGCTCATACGCTCTGGATTTTGCGGCAACGTCTTCGATAAGCCCGCCATCGCGGGCAGTCAGATCCGTGCAGAATTGCTCTGGTGCGTCGGTCCACGTGCCGTCGATGAATATCTCCGATTTGCAGTCGCGCAGGGATCTGTCGGCTCCGACGATCACTCTCGTCCTGGTCGCGACATCGTGTTCCGCGGCGGAATTCATTTGCTGGAGTTTCCACACGATTTTTTGATGATACAGCGCCTCGACGGGCCGCCCGCGCCGGTCCTCCGCGGGTCGAAACTGAGCATGGGCGATGAGCAGGTTGCACGTTTGAGTGTCCAGGCTTCCAAACCCCGAACTTGCTTCGACCCCACAGCGCTCGACGCGGCCGTCCGGGCCGACAAGCAACAGCGCTCGAACCTCGCCTTCCTCGGAATTGCGAAGCGCCTCGATCGGATAATCCATGGCACTGGCGATTTCGCCGCTGTTCAGCAGTTTCGCCGGCCGGTTGTTCGAAATTGTTTTTTTCAGATCCGCCAGCGCTCGACCCTCGGCCAGGAGCCCTTCGTCGGGATCGTCGGCGATTTTCCATCGGATCGCTTGCTGGAAAACGCTCGGAATCCCTTTTCCGCTGGCGTCCTTCGCCGGGTAAAATTGTGCTGTAGCAATCAGAATATCGCAGGCCTTGGAATCGAGGGACGGAGAACCGGAGCTGACCATCACTCCGCATCGCTCGATGTCGCCCGTCGGACCGACGAGGAGCCATGCAATGGTCGTTCCTTGCTCGTCTTTGTCGAGTGACGCGTCTGGATAGGTCATCGCATTTGCAACGACGTCCGAGTTGACCAGCCTTGCATATTGGCTCGGCTTTTCAAGGTGAGCGCGAATCCGTTGAAGCTCGGCAAAGTCGCCCGGCGAATAGGCCTTGGCGGCGGCGGCGGCAGGGGCCGGCTGGGAAGCAGCAAGGGCGGTGGCGAGTATCGCTACGAGCGCAGGCATCGCTCAACCTAAGAAATAAAAGCGGAAGATTACAATCCGGAGCTCCGAGGCCTCGCAATCGCTTCGAATGCCGGAATTGATTTGCCGGGAACCGGAGCCTGCCCTAGCCGATGACGGCGAGGGCGGCTTCGTAGGCGATTGCGCGAGCTTCGCGGCTTTCGGCCGGGCTCAGGCGCTGGAAGAGGGAAAGGTGGTCATTGCGGCGGCGATCCTTCGCGCGCCGGTTCTTACGTCTGTTGATATTCACGTGTTCTCGTTTTCGTTAGCTTTCGGCCGCAGCCTCGGCTGCGGCTCTTTCTTTGTCGGCCAGGAGCGTCTGGCGCATTTTTTCGGTGCGCTCGGCGCGTGCGGCCATTTCGGTCCACGCCGCTTCGGAACGAAGGCAGCGGTCGCGCACATTGTCGAGCGTCGCTGCGTCGGCGTCGGCCCGGGCCTGTGCGGCTCGGGCCAGGTAAATCTCTCGGTCAGTCATGCTTGTCATTTCGTAGTTTGATTTGGGAAGCGAGGCCGCCGCCGCGGCAGCGGCCTCTCTCCGTGTTCGGTCAGTCGACCGGCTGCAGGTTGACTGCGCTGGTCTTGCCGCGCCGGTCCTGCTCGAGCTCATAGCTGACCTTCTGGTCCTGATTGAGCGTGCGCATTCCGGCGCGCTCGACCGCGGTGATGTGGACGAAAGCGTCCTGGCCGCCGTCTTCGGGCTGGATGAATCCGTAGCCCTTCTGCGCGTTGAAAAATTTTACGGTGCCGATCGGCATGGGTGCATTCCTTCTGTGGTCGGACCGGCTGTCGGTCCTCGGGTGCTAGGAGAAGCGAAGAGAAGGAATAGGGAGCCGCAAAGCGCTCTGAACCGTCAATTTGCGACTAATAGCAGGACCTACATAGCGACTGTGGCGCCAAATTGTAAGAACGGTTGCGCAACATCACGCCGCCGCAGGCTCTCCTTCCGGCGCTCCACGGCCCAGCTTGTCAGGCAAATCCTCGCCTTCCGGCACGAATTCGAGGCTCACCGAGTTGATGCAGTAACGCTCCCCGGTCGGCGGCGGGCCGTCGGGGAAGACATGGCCCTGGTGCGATCCGCAGCGGGCGCAGACGATCTCCGTCCGCACCATTCCGTAGCTGGTGTCACGGATGGTCTTCAGGTGCTCCTCGCTGAATGGCTGCGTAAAGCTTGGCCATCCGGTTCCGCTCTCGAATTTCGTGCCGCCGTGGAAAAGCGGAAGTCCGCACAGCCGGCAGACATAATCGCCCTGACGCTTCTCGTTGACGAAGATTCCGCAAAACGGCGCTTCGGTGCCGTGCTCCAGAAGGACGTGCCGCTCTTCATCGCTCAGGCTTGCCTGAAGCTCGCGGCGTTGCTCGTCGGTTGGGGGCGTAAGGTCGAAGCGAAGGTCGGTAAGGTCGCTCATTATGGCGGCCTGTTACCACCAATGGCGGGTCAGTTCGCCTGCTTTTTCACCGTTTCGCGGATCCAGGGCATGATCGAGGCCCAGCTCAGCTCCTCGAACAGCTCGATCCCGGCGAGCTTGTCCTTCCGCCATGCGATCTCGCCGGGAGGGACATTGAGCCCATCGAGGAAAACGGAGACGTAGGTCCCGGCCGGAGGAAGCGAGTCGCCTTCGAGCTGGAGCCCGCCTGCCGAGATGTTGCGCACCGTTGCTGCGACGAAGTCTTCCGCCCGCTTGATGTAGGCGCTGCAGCGGATTTCCACCCGCGGCATCGCCCGCCGGTCGATCGGCTGGTTGACGAGGTTGCGGTTGATCAGCGCGAGCACATCGATCGGTTTGGCGAAGCGGATTCCGGTCTCGCCGCCGCGGGCCCATTCGACTGTCGCGGCGGTTCGCTGGCCACTCGGGAGCTCGACCGTCAGTTCCTCGCCAGGCGCATTCTGCACCTTCGAGCGGACGGTCGCTCCAAGCGTCGAGATTTTTCGGATCGAGCAGTCCTGGCGAAAGCCGCTGTTGTGAATGACCCCGCTTTCGAACGGGCCCTCGTCGTCCAGCACACGCGAGTCATCGGGCCACGGGAGCCGCGGTCCCATGACGAAGGTTGTGACTGAGATTCTTTCAGTCATTCGATGATCCGGCCAATTAGCGGGGCGCAAAGTGCGTCCAAGGGACCTAACAAGTTGCTAATGATGCCTTGAGGACGTCCGGACCGCGGGCCCGGAACCGGAAGTGTCGCCGACTCTGTTCACCAGGAGAAGGCCAGGATGATCGCGGAAATCAGGCGGCCAAAGCGACCTGCCGAACGAGGTGTCTCCTGTGATGCAGTCAGTGGCCGTACTTGTGCCTGTGCTTGTTCCGGTGGTGCTTTTCCTCGCTGCTGCATGAACCTGCGCCCGTCTCTGCTGCATCAGAATTTGTAGGCAAACACCGCAGTCTCGTTGAAGCTACCGGAAATTAGCGTGGACGTCTCGATTTGACGACACTGCTGTAGCGGAGCTTGGAAGCGCTGTGTACAAGATCGTTTCGGAGGTGCCCATGCGCACAGTTCCCCTGCTTCCTGTCCTGCTTGTTGCCGCTGCCGCGCCCGCGTCGGCCCAGAACATGATGAACGTCTTCGACACCGTGCAGCAACGGGGGCAGGTCGACTCGACCACCCAGGCGGACGACGTGAAGATCCGCAAGGATACGACGGACCGGATGACTGTACCGGTGACGGTCGGCGGGACCGGCCCGTTCCGGTTCCTCGTCGATACCGGCGCCGACCGGACCGCGATTTCGAGCGCCGTCGCTGCGAGGCTCGGCCTTCAGTCGAGCGAAGAGGCTTCGCTTCACACGGTGACCGGGATCAGCACGGTGAGGACGGCAACCGTGAAAAACATCAAGCTCAGCCAGCAGGATCTGAAGGTCGTCGACGCACCGATCCTGGAGGCGGAGAACATGGGAGCGGACGGGATACTCGGGACCGACTCGCTTCGCTCTCAGCGCGTCGTGTTCGACTTTAAGAACAATGTGATGACCATCGTTCCCGCCGAGCAGCGCGTCCCACAGGAAGATGGGACGATCGTCGTCACCGGCAAGCTCAAGAACGGCCGGTTGATCGTCACCAATGCGGTCGCTGACGGCAACGTCATCACGGTCGTTCTCGATACCGGTTCTGAAGTCAGCATCGGCAATGAAGCGCTGCGCCGCCGTCTCGGCAATGCCGGCCTGTTGAAGAGCACCGGCGCCGTCGGCCTGGAATCGGTGACCGGCGAAATCCTGCAGGGCGAATATACGTTCGTGAAGCGGCTGGAGGTCGGCGACGTGAACCTCGCGAACCTCGCCGTCGTGTTCGCCGACGCGCACACCTTCGGGAAGCTCGGGCTCGACAAGCGCCCGGCGCTGCTCCTCGGAATGAATGCGCTGCGGGCCTTCAAGAAGGTATCGATCGACTTCGCCAACAAGAAGCTGCGCGTGATCCTTCCGGAGACCGGCAGTCTCGACCAGGTGCTGCTGGCGGCACGATAAGCCACTCCGGCCGTTCAGCGTCCATGGCGCTGAAGGCACGGACACAAATCAATCCAAAGCTCCGGCGTTCCTACGATCTTCGCGGAACGGGTCGGCGAGACTCTGACAACGACCGACGCACACGCGGTCGGCCTCGCCTATGCCGCAATCGCGGCCCGCGCCGGCTTTCGGCTCATCGCCGTCTCCCGAGATGGGCGCCGAAGCTCTCCTGAACTGGAAACTGCGCTCGTGGATGGACTGGTCGAAGGCGGGATGTACGTGCACCGCATGCCGCTCGGGCCGACCCCACTGGTCTCGTTCACCATCGAGCGCCTGGGTTTGCACGGCGGCATCGTGGTGACCGGCTCCCACAACCCGCCGGACCAGAATGGGTTCAAGCTCATGCTGGGGGGAAATCCGGTCTTCGGGGACGCTCTCGGCCATTTGTGGACGGTCGAGCCTGCCCAGCGATCGGGAGGCCTCCTCGAAGAAGTCGATCTCACCGGTGAGTATGTCGATGCGTTACTTGGGGTCGTGGAGAGCCTGCTGGTTGCCAGCGCGGCATGGGACAGCGGCAACGGGGCGACCGGTGCGGTAATCGAGCAGCTCACCGCGAGATTGCCGGGCCGGCAAGAGGTGCTGTTCACGAACATCGACGGAACATTCCCTAATCACCATCCCGACCCTTCCGTGCCGGACAATCTCGCCGACCTTCGGCACGCTGTGGTTGAAGAGGGCCTCGACCTCGGCATCGCCTTCGACGGCGACGGCGATCGCATTGGGGTCGTCGACGGTGAGGGGGAGATCGTCTGGGCCGACCAGCTCCTGCTCCTGCTCGCCCGGGACATGCTCCGCGACCGGCCGGGTGCCGTTATCGTCGGCGACGTGAAGTCGAGCGAGCTTCTGTTCGCCGGAATCGAGCAAGCCTGCGGGCGGCCGGTGATGAGCCCGTCGGGCTATGTCCTGGTGCGCGAGGCGATGCTCCGCGAGGGCGCCCCCCTCGCCGGCGAGATGAGCGGGCATATCTTCTACCGCGATTGGCACAGTGCCGACGACGCTCTCCACAACGCAATGCGAATGCTGCGGGCGCTGGCGCGATCGGGCATGAGCCTCGCCGAATTTCGAAAGAGCTTGCCGACCACGTTCGCTACACCGGAAGTGCGGCTGGGCTGCCCGGACGAGCGCAAGAGCGAGATCATCCGATCGATCGAGATGCAGGTGCGGGCGCGGGGGCTTCCGTTCAGCAAAACCGATGGGCTCCGCGTCACAGAGGAGGGTGGCTGGTGGCTCCTGCGGGGCTCGGGCACCGAGCCGAAGCTGACTGTCCGCTGCGAAGCCGCAAGCGAAGAATCGCTGGAGCGGATTGCGTCCGCCTTGGCCGCCAGGCTCGAAAGCTTCGGCCTCGATTCCTCGGGCCTTCGCTGATCATTGCGCCGCGACCGAAGGGTTGAGGACCTGCATCGCCGAACGGTAACCATCGAGCGTGCCGACATCGACATAGGATGTTCCGGCGCGCACCCCGACCGCCTCGCCGCCTTCGGCCAGCCAGGCGTTGATCAGCGTGCCGATATATTCGTCCGGCTCCGGCCGCCCCATCCAGAAGCTGCGCAGCTCGTGGAAGATCCTTCCGGGCATCTTGAATGCGCCCCAGATCCAGTTCGACCGCGCCTCCGGCGATTTCACCTGGATTTCGAGGACTCCATCCTGCTCGTCTGTCACGACCGCGTCGAAGAATTGGGGCTGCTCGACCGGAAAGAGGAGGAACGAAAGCCTGTCATGGGGAAGAGCCGCGAGCGCATCCTCCGGAAACCAGATTGTGTCGGGCAGCCCGACCATCACCGGCTCATTTTCGGGAACGACCGTGTGCGCCCGGAAGATCGCATCGCACAGACCGACAGGCTCGGGCTGCACGACGAACGCAATGTCGGCGGAGGCTGCGCGGCCGGGTCCGTAATATTCGACAATGTCCGATTTGCCCGGCGAGATGACGAAGCAGATCTTGTCCGCTCCGGCGCGGGTCATCCGTTCGACGAGGTATTCGCTTACGGCTTTCGGGCGTTCCGTGGTTTGATCGCGGCGGCCGCCGACCGGAAGTAATTCCTTGGAGAAGGCGAGGGGCTGGATCCGGGCCCCCTTGCCTGCCGCGGGAATCACGCCCCACATGCTTCAACTTCCTGCAGCTGTTGCTCGGATTCCCCAGGGGCGCCGCGGATCAGCTCAATCAACTCCTGCGCGCGGTGCAGCGAGGTATGTTCGGACAGTACCCGCTCGCGGGCGCGCCGACCGGTCGCCTTCAGCTCGCCGTCCGGCAATTCGAGAGCCGCAACGATATCCTCCGGTCGTGTCGCCAGCAGGATTTCCTCGCCGGGCTCGAAGAATTGGTCGAGGCCTTCCCAGGCGTCACTGACCATCGCTGCGCCGCAGGCCGCCGCCTCGAACAGGCGGCCGGACGGACACCAGCCAAAGCGAGCCATATCAGCGCGAGTCGCATTCAGAGTCAGCCGCGAGGAACTGAAGAAGCTCGGGTGGTGCGATGGCGGGATGTGGTCGAGCTTCCGTACATTGCCCGGCCATTCCATCACTTCGGGCCAGGCGCTTCCGCCCACCAGGAAGTCGGACTGGGGGCAGCGCCGCGCCGGCTCGATCAGCAGTTGCTCGACCGCCTCCTGTCGGTCCGCCGCATAAGTGCCGAGATAAGAGAGGTCCGCGGAATACCACGGCTCGTGCGGCGCGGGCTTGTGCCAGAAGTGATCGACATGGCCGTAGAGCGGAGCCGCGACGTTCGCGCCCAAGTGCTCGCGAAGCGCGTCGAGCGCCCCGCCGCCGGTGTAGCTCAGCACGAGGTCGAAGTCGCCGAGGCCGTGCTCGGGCAGATAAGGGACCTGCTCACCGCTCTCGAGCCTCGCCAGGGTCACCGGGGTGTCGAGATCGTAGAACAGGCGGAGTGCGGGAGCATGCTCGAGAACGAGCGCTGCCGCCACGCGCCCGTCGGGACAGTAGGAGGTGACGATTGCCGCATCCGCCGCCTCGATTTCGCGGATCGCCTTAGCCGCGACGTTGCGCCAGTCGTCGTATAGGACGAGCCCGGCGCCCTCCCACAATTCCCAGAGGTCGCGGTTGTTCGCATAATAGGGAACTTCGCGCTCGAAGAAGGTGACGCTGTGGCCGAGCGAGGTCAGCGCCCGCATCAACCCGCGCCAAAGCGTCGCATGCCCGTTTCCCCAGGATGAGCTGATCGTCAGTCCGAAGACGACAAACTTCATATGGGTTCGGTCCTGCCGTTCAGGAATCGAACCGTACCCGTAAGTATTGGTTCCGATTGCTGTTTTAGTGCGGCACGTGCTGGTGAGCCCAGCTGGATTCGAACCCAAAGGATCGGCTTGCCCGATCCGTTCGACAAAGACCTAGCTGGTTCGATTGCAACGAGAAGTGCTGGTGAGCCCAGCTGGATTCGAACCAGCGACCTACTGATTAAAAGTCAGTTGCTCTACCGACTGAGCTATGGGCCCGACCAGCGAGCGCTGCCGTTACAGACGTGGGCGCCTGCGGGCAAGGCGATGCGCGAGATGGCGGGCGGTGAGCGGCGCTTCAAGACGCCACCCCGGCGCAATTGCCGCCAGCGGCTCGATGACGAACTCGCGGCTTCCGGCGGCCGGGTGGGGCACGTTGAGCGACCGTGAACGCCACTTGCCGCCGCTCCAGTCGATGATGTCGAGGTCGAGGACACGCGCGGCCCAGCGGCGCCCGCGGCGGCGGCCGAACTCGCGCTCCAGCGTCTTCAGGCGGCGTAGCATTTCCGGCGGATCGAGATCGCTCTCGACGAGCGCGACAGCGTTGGCGAAGTCACGCCCCGCGCCGCCCATCGCCTTGTTCAGAAGGATAGGCGAGGCGTCGAACAGGCCGAATTCCGCATCGAGCCGCGCGATGGCTGTTTCCACGACTTGCGGGGGACGCCCGTAGCGCCCGTGCTGCCGGTTCGAGCCGATGGCGATTGCGTAAAGTTGCGTTGCGCCTTCCACCCCCGCTCGCCTACGGCAGGCGGATGGCCTTCGCCAGCCCCGCCGACCTCTCGCCGATCCGGAAGGCAGAGGCGCCGCGCGACTGTCCTTTGTGCCCCCGCCTCGTCCGCCTGCGCGAAGAATTGCGCATCGAGCATCCCGATTGGTGGAATGCGCCGGTCCCGGCGTTCGGCGAGGCCGAAGCCTGGCTTGCGATTGTCGGTCTGGCTCCCGGAAGAAGGGGCGCCAACCGCACCGGCCAACCGTTCACCGGTGATTTCTCCGGTGAGTTCTTCTTCACCGCGCTCCTCAATCTCGGACTCGCGACTGGCCGATATTCCGAGCGGCCAGGAACGCTCCAACTGCACGGCGCGATCGTTCTCAACGCTGTCAAATGCCTACCGCCGGCCAACAAGCCGACGCCGGAGGAAGTCGCCACCTGCGGTCATTATCTCGAAGCGGCACTGGCAGGTTTGGCAAACGTGCGGGTGGTGATTGCGCTGGGCCAGATCGCCCACGTCGCCGCGGCAAAGACGCTGGGACTATGGCCGAAAGCGAAGTTCTCGCACGGGGCCGAAGCGATTGCGCCGGACGGCCGGGTACTCCTCTCGACCTACCATTGCTCGCGCCAAAACACGAACACGGGAAGGCTGACGCGGAAGATGTTCGAAAACGTGTTCGAGCGGGCGCTCGAGCTCAGATGTCCTCGGTGAGACGACCGTAAAGCTCGGGACGGCGATCGCGGAAGAAGCCGAAGGCGGCGCGATGCTTCTTGGCCGCGGTGAGATCGAGAGTCGCCACCAACGCACCCGTCTCTTCCGCGCCGAATTCTGCGAGCATGTCGCCGCGTTCGTCACAGATGAAGCTGTGGCCGTAAAAGCGCTGGCCGCACTCGGTGCCGATGCGGTTGGCGGCGACCACCGGAACGACGTTGGACACCGCATGGCCGATCATCGCGCGCCGCCACAGCCGCGAGGTGTCGAGATCGGGATCGTGCGGCTCGGACCCGATCGCGGTCGGGTAGAAGAGGAGATCGGCACCCATCAGCATCATCGCGCGTGCGGTTTCCGGATACCATTGGTCCCAGCAGACGCCGACACCGAGCGTCGCCTTGTGCGGACCATTCCAGACCTTGAAGCCCGTGTTGCCGGGCCGGAAGTAGAATTTCTCTTCATAGCCCGGCCCGTCGGGGATGTGGCTCTTGCGATAGACGCCCATCAGCGACCCGTCGGCGTCGGCCATCACCAGGCTGTTGAAGTAGTGCGGCCCCTCGCGCTCGAAGATCGAGACGGGGATGGCCACGCCCAGTTCCTTGGCCAGGTCGGCCATGGCGACGACGCACGGATGCTCGCGCCACGGATAGGCCGTGGCGAACCAGCGCTCCTCCTGGCTGACACAGAAGTACGGGCCCTGGAACAGCTCCGAGGGCAGGATCACCTGCGCGCCCT
>DATMHP010000086.1:0-13180 GCA_035554875.1 Sphingomicrobium sp. | reverse complement strand
GTTGATCCGTGCGCGGGTGCTACCCCGACAGCGACAGAGGCCCAGTGCGCTCTCACCGGCGTGAAACCGGGTCAGTATGGCAACATCTCTGCCAACCCGGCCAACCAGTACAGCGCTCTGTTCGGCGGTAACCCGAACCTGCTTCCGGAAAAGGCGGACACCTGGACCCTCGGCGCGATCTTGCAGCCGCGGTTCGTCCCGGGCCTCGCCCTCACCGTCGACTACTTCAACATCAAGGTGAAGAACGTCATCGGTGGTCCGGCCTTCCTTGACGTCATCAACGATTGTATCGCCGGCGACGCATCGTCCTGCGCCCTCATCCACCGCAACACGGCTACCGGTTCGCTGTGGCAGGGTTCGGATCTCGCGACCGCTGGTTACATCATCCTGTTGAACCGGAACTTCCCGGGAACGGGCCTGTTGACGAAGGGCTTCGACTTCCAGGGCAGCTACTCGCGTCGCCTTGGCGGTCTCGGCACCCTCAACGCCTCGTTCGTCGGCACGCTGCTGACGGATGAAGCGGGCGCGGGCGTCGGTGACGTCGGAAGCTTCGCCGGTCTCCAGCCGGTGCCGAAGTGGAGGCACACGATGCGCCTCGGCCTGACGCTGCCGAACGGTCTGGGCATTTCGACCCGTTGGCGGCACTTCTCCGGCGTGGATTGCCAGCCGGCGGACCCGGCAGCCGGCATCCCGAACACGGGTTGCGGAACGGTTGCCAATCCGATCCCGGGCAACGAGCGTCTGAGCGCGGCCGATTACTTCGACCTCGCCTTCACGGCTCGCCTGGCTCAGCGCCTGAATCTGCGTCTCGGTGCGAACAACATCTTCGACACCGATCCGCCGCTCGCAGGTGGCCAGGTCGTTCCGGCCGGCTTCGGCAACGGCAACACCTTCCCGCAGGTGTACGACTCGCTGGGTCGCTACCTGTTCGCGGGCTTCACGGTCGACTTCTAAGTCTCCGCGAAGAAGCAAAGATTGCGGCGGGTCTCCTCGGAGGCCCGCCGTTTTCTTTTGTGAAAGATTGCTTTTGAGCCAGTGCTCGGCACAGATGTGCGGATGAACATGGTGGCCGGATTGGTTACAGAGGCGGACAGGGCGGCTGCGGCGGGAGACCTTGTGTCCGCGCGACGCTCGCTCGAGCAGGCGGCTACGAGCGGCGAAGCCACTCTCGATCTCTGGATGAAGCTCAGCGCCGTTCGGCGGGCCCTTGGCGACACTCAGGGCGCTCTCGAAGCGATCGACAGGGGCCTCACGCTTTCCCCCCTCGACTTTTCGGCGTTGCTTGCCCGGGCGATGCTGCTCGAGCGCTCCGGCCACCCGCAGGCCGGAGCGGCCTTCAGGAAGGCCGTGGCCCAGCTCCCGCCTGGAGAGGATGTCCCGGCAGGGCTGGTGCCGGCAGTTGAGCACGCCAAAAAGCGGGCCGCGGAGCACCAGGACGCGATGGAGCAGCGCCTTCTCAAGTCCCTACCTTCAGACCTTGCGCCCGCGCAGCGCGCGAAGCTCGAGCGCTTTGCATCCAACACGTCTCGGCGCACCCGGCACTTCCACCAGGAACCGACCTCTTTCCATTTCCCAGAGATGCCGGAGATTGAATTTCACGATCCGGGCGAGTTCGCCGGGATACGGAACGTAGAGGCTGCGACGGATGAAATCCGGGCTGAATATCAAGCGCTTGTAAAGCTCAAGACGGCCGAGCTCGTCCCCTACAGCCAATATCCCGACCACGTCCCGCTCGCCCAGTGGAAAGAGCTCAACAACAATCCCGACTGGACGGCCATCCACCTTCTCCAGAACGGAGAGCGGGTCGAAGCGAACGCGAAACATTGTCCCAGGACGCTGGAGCTGCTGTCCAAGCTGCCGCAGCCCGATATTCCCGGAGCATCGCCCAATGCGATGTTTTCGCTCCTCGCGCCCCACACGCACATCCCGCCCCACACCGGCGTCGCCAATGTCCGGCTTGTGTCTCACCTGCCGCTCATCGTGCCTCCAAACTGCGGGTTCCGCGTCGGCGGCACGACCATCGAATGGCAGGTCGGACAGGCGATCGTGTTCGATGACACGATCGAGCACGAAGCCTGGAACGACAGCGACGAGCTACGTGTCGTTCTCATCTTCGACCTGTGGGCGCCTTCGCTCGATTCCGCTGAGCGCACAGGCGCTGCGAAGATCATTTCGTCCGCTGGAGTCAGCTTCAAGGGCGCCTGATCCGCACGCTCCGCCCCGGCCCCGTCACTTGATTTGTCCGCACAGTCGGGCGATGACCCGCGGGGCCCGCCGCAGTTGCCTCGCCCGGGATATAATTGGCTGGACAAGCACATGCGCTTCTCAACGCCGCTCTTGCGGCTCCCGATCGAATTTTCTGCCGAGGCGCTCGAGGCCGAAGTGCGCGCGCTTCCGGCGTCCGCCTGGACGGCGCATCCGCAGCGATTCCCGGGCAACAGCGCGGTCCGGCTGATCACAGCGGGCGGCCAGGCGACCGACGCCATCGAGGGCGCCATGGAGCCGACCCCCCAGCTGCTGGCTTGTCCCTACATGATGCAGATCATGGACAGCATCGGCTCGGTGTGGGGCAGGAGCCGGCTGATGGGCCTCGCGCCCGGAGGCTCGGTCCCCCTGCACGTCGACAGCCACTATTACTGGCGCACCCACATCCGCATCCACATCCCTGTGATCACCAATCCCGACGTGTCGTTCACCTGCGGCGGCGAGTCCGTCCATATGGCCGCCGGCGAATGCTGGGTCTTCGATTCCTTCCTGAAGCACGAGGTCCACAATCGCGGCAGCGAGACTCGGGTGCACCTGGTCCTCGACACCGTCGGCGGCGGCCGCCTCTACGATCTGATCGAGGCTGCAGAGGCGAGCGCTGCAAAGACTGAGCGCGTAGAGCCGTCCGCCGCGGCAAAACCCAAGCTGGCGTTCGAGCGGATCAACCTGCCCGAGGTGATGTCGCCCTGGGAAATCCGCTGCCACGTCGATTTCATCATGAGCAATGCAAGCGCTCATCCGAAGCTGGAGGCCGTGCAGAACAGGATTAGCCGCTTTATCGACGATTGGGCGGCGCTGTGGGCGCAATTCGGCGCCGATGAGCGGGCCGTCCCCCGCTACGGCCAGCTTCTGATGGGCGTCCGCCGCGACATCGCGGCTGCCGGCGCCGAAGAGATCCGCCTCAGGAACGAGGTGCTGATGCAGCACATTTTCGAACGCCTGATCGTCGAAGTGGCGCTCCAGAGCGCGAGGCAGCCGCGGCCGCAGCCCGCGGGTGTCGCCTTGCGGAAGGCGTCCTAGGCTGCCGCGCGTCAGCGGCCAGACCTGCCGAACCAGCCAATGATCATTTCCGACAGCCTCAAGTTCATCTTCGTTGCCATCCCCAAGACGGGGACTCACTCGGTCCGGCGCGCGCTCAGGCCGCACATGAGCGAGGAGGATATGGAGCAGGTCCGCCTGTTCGAGGAAAAGAAATTTCCGATCCCGGAGCTCGCGAGTCTTCGTCACGGCCACATCAGCCTTGCCCAGCTCAAGCCGTTTCTCGAACCGGCGAAGTTCGACAGCTACTTCAAGTTCGCTTTCGTCCGGAATCCCTTCGACCGCTTCGTTTCCTATTGCGCGTTCATGACCCGCAAGGGCGGCGAGTTCGAAAAGGATCCGCAGGGCGTCATGCGGCACATCCTGACCGCGCCGGGCCCCAGGGCGCACATCTTGTTCCAGCCGCAGTGCAGCTTCATCGTCGGCTCGGATGGCAGGCCGCTGACCGACTATATCGGGCGCGTCGAGCAGATACAGAGCTCGTTCGACGAGATTTGCGACAGGATCGGGATTCCGCGCGCGACACTCGAAAAAACCAACGAATCCAGCCGCGCGGACTATCGGCAATATTATGACGACCGCATCAGGGAGGGGGTCGCCAAGCTGTATGCGCGGGACTTAGAATTGTTTGGCTATGAATTCTAACCTGCAGATCCCGCCCAATCCGAGGAAGACGCAGACCGTCCGGCGGCTTGGCAAGGTCGATATTTCGGCGCTGCAGGCCGCGGTGGCGCGCCTTCCCGAAGAGATGTGGGACCAGGAGAATGCGTCCAAGCCAAACCGCTTCGCGGCGCTCGACGCGACCCGCCACATCGTCTTCCGCTTCGTTTCCAGCCTCTACGACTGGCGCACGTTTTACGAGCGGCCGCTGTGGAGCGAATGGCGCGACCTGCTCCTCCCGGTGCTGACGGACGCGACGAAGGACTATGGCTACGCCCGCGGCGAGTTTCCGCGCGTGATGCTGGCGAGAATGGCGCCGGGAGGCATCATTCACCCGCACAAGGATGCCAGCCCGTCGGCAAAGTGGCCGCACAAGATCCACGTTCCGCTGCAGACCAACGAGAGCGTCACCTTCTTCGTCGACGAAAAGCCGTTCCACCTCGCCGAGGGGGAAGCGGTCGAAGTGAACAATATGGGCAAGCACGCGGTCGAGAATCGCGGCTCGACCGACCGAATTCACCTCATCTTCGAATATTATGACCTCGACCAGCCGGAGCCGGACTGGGCGAGGGCCATCTGGGAAAAGGCGGCAGCCGCCGCGGCCCGCTGATCGCGGCGGTCAGGTCTCATAACCGAGCCTGTCGATCCACGGCTGCAGGATCGCGATCGCCGGCCGCATATGCTCGGAATAGTTTCTCCAGCGCTCGACGGCGCGGCGGTAGATCGGCTCGGCCACCTGTGAGTAGCTCGGCGTCTTGATGAAACCGCGGCTTTTTGCCGCCGGGCGGTTGTCCACCAGCTTGTCGGACCAGGCGATTCCAAGGAACTCGGCGACACGCTGCATCTGTGGCTTCGGCTCCTCGACGAGTGCTTCGTACTTGATGTCGAGCACCGTAAGCGGAAGCAGCTCGCGGCTGCGGGTCCATAGCTCCATCATCGCATCGTAGAGCCGGGCCGTCCCTTCGAGCGTAAGGAACGTGCTGCCGATGTCGGTCGGCTGAAAGCGGTTCATGAAGCAGCTCAGGACCACGTCGCAGGGATGGCGCGACAGGAAGATGATCCGCGCGGTCGGGAACAGCCGATGGATGAGCGGCCCAGCCCCGAGCGCGAAGGGAAATTTGTCGAGCAGCAGGCGTCCGGCGGAATTCGGTACATAGCTCTCCGCTTCGTCGAAATAGGCCCGACGGAGGCTTTCGACGTCGCCCGGTCCGAGATCGGCAATTCGCTCGAACGCGCCGATTTTCCGCGACAGGTTCGTCAGCATTGGATTTTCTTCCGACACCGCGATGCCCGGATCGTTCATCAGCAAAGTGTCGAGCAAGGTGGTGCCCGAGCGCGGGAAGCCGACGAGGAAGGCGGGCTCGCGCTCCGGCGGTGACACATCGGCCCAGCGGTCGACCCAATCGGCCGTCAGGACGTCCGTCCGCCGCTCCTTGAAAGTGGCAAGGTAATCCGCGGCCTTTCCCGCGGCATTTTCGGTCGCGAACGCGTCGATGCCGTTCATCTGCTCGAACGCGTCGAAGGCGACCTCGTAATTGCCGAGTCGGTCGTTGACCTGTCCGATGACTTGCGCCCTCGTCGCCGGGTCGACATCCGCTGGCGCCTGCCCGGCCAGCTCCAGCGCAGTCTCCATCTCGCCCCGGCGATAAGCGGCGCGAGCGCGAAGAAGGGGGAGCTTTTGCGATGAGGGGGCGTGCTGCTCCAGCTGGGCGATGGTCGCTTCGAGCGCCTCGATGCGGTTGGCCCGCTCCTCAAGGTCGGCGAGCGCGACCAGCGCAGCCTCATTGCCGGGCTCACCCTCGAGCGCCTTTTGCAAAGCCTCGACGGCGCGATCGGGCCGCCCTTCGAGGTCCTCGAGCCGCGCGGCTGTCAGCAGGGCGGCTGAATCGGCGCCGGCGAACTCATACAGCTTCGGCAGCTCCTCGTCGGCGGTGCCGGCCTGTGCAACTGCTTCGGCCCATTTGTCCCGAAAGCTGGAATGCTGCGGCCTCAACCGGAGCGCTTGATCGAGAGCGGATGCAGCCCCCGCCGCGTCTCCCGCCGCCAGAAGCGAGATTCCGAGATTGCCCCAGGATTCGAAGTCGCGTGGGTCGGTCCGCACCACCTCGCGCAGCAGCCCGATTGCTCGCGCATGATCGCCGCGCCGAGCGGCGATGATCGCTCCAAGCCTCTGCCGCTCGCGCGGCTGCAGGTGGCCAACGAGCGTTTCCGCCTCGTCGAGCTCGCCAAGGGCGACCAGGACGCGGGCGAGCTCGGCGCGAACCATCGGATCGCGCGGCTCCAGCGAGTGCGCCTTGCGCAGCTGGTCGGCGGCGAGGGCGAGCTCGGAGCGGCGCACGTACAACATCCCGGTGAAGAACCGCAGGCCCGCATCCTCCGGCTGCTCCGCGATTGCCGCCGTCGCGGTCGCCAGGGCGCCATCGTAATCGCCTTGACGCGCAAGCTCGATCGCCTTGCGGCCTGCGGGTGAGAGGTCGGTCATGGTGACCTTCTATTCGCAGAGCGCCAGATGCCAATGGCAATGGCCAAATTAGCTGGTGCGCAGCCGACCGGCGGCGGCTAGCCTTGGGCCATGGCGCAGGCGCTTGGCACAGATTTGAACGAGGACGAGCTGTTCGACGCTGCATCCGAAGCCCTTGCGTCGGGGCGCGCGGAAGAGGGCCTGGCGCTGCTCGCACCGGTCATGCAGCGCGGCACCCGCAATTCGGGCCTTTGGCACCTGCACGGCCTTATCCTCCGCCAGCTGGACAGGCGGGACCAGGCCATCCGGTCGCTTCGACGAGCATCCGAGCTTGCTCCGAATTCTGCAGCAATCGCGCACGCGCTGGCGCGAACCGTGTTCGAAGCCGGCTTGCCGAGCCTGGAGGCCTATGGTCGCGCCGTGCGGCTCGCTCCGGCCGACACCGAAGTCCTGGCGGGAATGACATCGGCATGCGCGGCTGAGGGACAGGCGCATGCCGCGATCGACGGGCTTGCGCATCTCCTCGATCGGTCACCGCACTGGGTGGAGGGGCATTCGCTGTTGGCCCGCCTCCGCTGGGCGCAGGGCGAGCGCGACCAGTTCGCCAGGAGCTTCGCCGGCGCTGTCGCCGCGCAGCCGCAAAATCTCCTGTTGTGGCGGGAGTGGTTGATCGCGCTGATGCATTCCGAACAATGGGACGAGGCGCGCCGCGTTATCTCGCAAGGGCGCGCTGCGGTCGGCGACAACACGATCTTCGCCGTCAACGAAGCGATCATCGCGGCGGAAACGGGCGATTTCGAGACCGCTGAAGCGCTGTTTACCCCCTTCACGGAAATTGATGATCCGACGGTGCAAGTGCGCCGGGTCCGCCATTACCTCCGCTGGGGCAGGCCCGACCAGGCCGACGCGATCATCGGCAACTGGTCCGGCCGCCCCGAAGCTTTCATGTTCTGGCCCTATGCGTCGATCGCCTGGCGGATGCTGGACGATTCGCGCTGGAATTGGCTCGAAGGCGACGAGCGCTTCGTCGGCGTCTACGACATCGCCGACCGGCTGCCGCCGCTGGATGTCCTGGCCGACAAGCTTCGCGGCCTCCATTCGTTGGAGGGGCAGCCGCTGGAGCAGTCGCTCCGAGGCGGGACCCAGACCGAGGGCGACATCTTCATGCACGTCGACCCGGTGCTGGTGCAGCTTCGCGAGGCGATCCGGGCAACTGTCGCGGAACATGTTGCCCAGCTGCCCGAATCCGATCCGAAGCACCCGCTGCTGGGGCCGCCGCGGCAGCCGATCGCCTTCTCGGGCAGCTGGTCCGTGTGGCTGAAGACCGGCGGATTCCACGCCAATCATGTCCACCCGATGGGCTGGATCAGCTCGGCGCTTTACATCGTGCTCCCGCCGGATCTCGGCAAAGGCGAGGCGGGGTTCCTGACGCTCGGCGACCCGCGGGCGCCGATGTTTCAGCTGGAGATGCCGCCGTTCCGCACCGTCGAGCCCAAGCCGGGGCGCCTGGCGCTGTTCCCGTCCTACACCTGGCACGGGACTAGGCCGTTCGGCGAAGGCGAGCGCATCACGGTTGCTTTCGACGTGGCGGTGCCCAGCGCGCGCTGATCGCCTCAAGTGTTCGTCGAGGGCAATTGGTGGTAAAGTTGCGGCGGAGGAGAGGGCCCATGCTCAAGCAACTCGCCGCGCTCAGCCTTTTGTTCTCCGTAGCGGCTCCGGCGCAGGTGATTACGTCGTATCAGACCAACAATCCCTCGACGATGAAGGGCGATCCCAACCGGATCGTCTGTCAGAAGGAAGAGACGATCGGCACCCGCCTCGGCGCCAAGAAGGTTTGTCTGACCGTGGCCGAATGGCAGGCACGCCAGCGCGACGATCGTGATCAGACCGAGAGCGTTCAAGGCGGAACGCGTGTTTGCGCAAATCCGCCTTGCCCCAGCGAAGGCCTCTCGGGTGGCCCGCCACATTGATCTGCCGGTGCAATGATGCGAGCCGCATGGCTTTAGTCCTGTGAATTTGCTCGCTTCCCGGTTTCGGCCTAAACTCGTGGTTGGAAGCGAGGTGCAAATGTTGAAGTCAGCGTTTCTGATTGTCATTGGTATCGCCGTCGCAGTGCCTGCGGCCGCGCAAACGACTGTTGACCCGCAGCCCGTCCCGGCGCCGACTGCAAAATCCGACGTGAACAAGCTCGTCTGCAAGAAGGAAGAGACGATCGGGTCGCGTTTGGCGGCGAAGAAAGTCTGTCTGACGGTGCAGCAGTGGCAGGAGCGGCAGGCTGAAGATCGCGACCAGATGGAGCGCGTTCAGCAAGGCGTTAAGGGCCCGAGTTCGGGCGACTGATCAGCCGTCGAGGCTGCCGCCGATCCGCCGGCTCAGCTGCGATTCGTAATTTCTCCAACGCCCGCTTGACCGCGCGTGCAGCGGCTCGCGCACCTGCCAGACGCTCGCCGTTTTGACGGCGCCGCGGCGCCGATGGAAATCGAGAAGCTCGTCCTCCCAATCGAGGCCGAGGAAGCCGAGCAGATCGCGGATGAGCGGCTCCGGCTCACGGACCAGCGTGTCATAATCCACGTCGAAAATATCGTTCGGATATAGGCGCTTCCAGTGCGCCATCAGTCGCTCATATTCGCTGTGCCAGTGCGCGGCGTCAGCAAGGTCGAGGGCGTAGGGCATGCCCGGTCCCAAATGCAGGAAATAGAGCGACAGCAGATTGTCGAGGCGGTTGCGCCGGGTGTGGACGATCTTCGCGTTCGGGAAGAGCGTCTTGATTAGCCCGACGTGCAGGAAATTGTCGGGACGCTTGTCGGTGACGAATGACCCTTTGCGGGCGAAGGGCGCCAGGCCGTCGAGATAGAATTTCTGCCAGCTTCCGAGCTTCGCGTCGTCCGCTTCGGCAACCGCTTCGGGATAAGGCTCGATGCCGGACACAAGGGTGGGGATCAGGTCCAGCTCGCCGCCCGAGACGATGCGGCTATGGCCTCCAAGAATTTGCTCCAGGAGCGTCGAGCCTGAGCGGAACATGCCGAGAATGAAGATTGCCGGCGCCACGGAGCCGCCCTCGGCCGGTGCCGGAAATGCCGCAATCGACCGGTCGACGAAGCGCTTCTGCGCTGCGCTGTCATAGGCATCGAATTGTGGCCCGAAGCTTGCGCGGCTGGCGCGATTCGCGGATTCGTAGGCCTCGAACGCTTCGCCATATTTCCCTTGCGCGTCCAACAGTCGGCCCAGGGCGAAACCCAGATCGGCCCGCGCCGCCACCTCTCGCTCTCGCGAAATCGCGCCTTTCAACCGATCGATGATTTCGCTGGCGTTCCCTTCCGCCACACCCGCAAGACGGCTGAGAGCAAGGGCATTGTCAGGAGCGACCTGGAGAGCGCGCTCATAAGCTGAACGCGCCGCCTCGCGCTTGCCGCGATCCTCGTGAAGATTGCCGAGGTTGAGTAGGGCAGGGAGGTAGTCGCGCCGGAGCTCGAGCGCCGCCTTCAGCTCGGCTTCGGCGTCGTCGTGCCGCGCCAGATGATCGGACAGGATCACGGCCCGATTCAGATGGACCTCCTCGGGGTCGCGCACACCGCGCTTCAGTGCTTCCGAATAGGAGTTCAGCGCCGGCTCGTACTGCCGCGCCTGCCGCTGGAGCCAGCCGAGATTGTACCAGCTGTCCGGAAGATCGGGCTTACGCTCGAGCAGCGCCCGGTAGGCGGAAATGGCCTCGTCGACGCGCCCCGCGCGCCGAAGCGCCCCGGCGCGTTCCAGCAATGCCGCCGTTTCCCGGTCCATGTTCGATGCGTAGCGGCGCGGGCGACGCGCCGGAAGGGCCTTACTCGGCGGCCTCGCGGACCTCGCCTGCGGGCTCCAGCACCAGCTGGCCGTCGCCCTCATCGACCCGCACCATTTCGCCGTCCCTGATCTTCCCCGACAGCAAGGCGTCGGCGAGCGGGTCCTGCAGATATTTCTGCACCGCGCGCTTGAGCGGTCGAGCGCCATAGACCGGATCGTAACCGACCCGCCCGAGCCATTCGCGGGCCGCCGGAGTCAGGTCCAGCCTGATCTTGCGGTCCTCCAGAAGCTTCTGCAGCCGCGCGACCTGGATATCGACGATCGGCCCCATGTGAGCGACGCCGAGGCGGTGGAAGAGGATAATCTCGTCCAGCCGGTTGAGGAATTCCGGGCGGAAATGGGCGCGAACCACCTCCATCACCTGCGGCTCGACCTTCTCGACCGGCTCGTCTTCGCCGAGGCTCGCGAGGAATTGCGAGCCCAGGTTCGAGGTCAGGATGATGATCGTATTGGTGAAGTCGACCGTACGGCCCTGGCCGTCCGTCAGGCGGCCGTCGTCCAGCACCTGGAGGAGCACGTTGAACACGTCGCCGTGCGCCTTCTCGACCTCGTCGAACAGCACGACCTGGTAGGGCCGGCGGCGGACGGCTTCAGTCAGCACCCCGCCTTCCTCATAGCCGACATAGCCGGGAGGAGCGCCGATCAGCCGCGCGACCGCGTGCTTCTCCATGAACTCGCTCATGTCGATGCGGACCATCGCGCCTGCATCGTCGAACAGGAATTCGGCGAGCGCCTTGGTTAGCTCGGTCTTGCCGACGCCGGTGGGGCCGAGGAACAGGAACGAGCCGAGCGGCCGGTTCGGATCCTGCAAGCCGGCGCGGGCACGGCGGACGGCTGCGGAAACGGCCTTTACCGCATCCTCCTGGCCGATCACCCGGGCGCCGATCGCCTGCTCCATCTGCAGCAGTTTCTCGCGCTCGCCTTCCATCATCCGTTCGACCGGGATTCCGGTCCAGCGGCTGACGACGGCGGCAATATCCTGATCGGTGACTTCCTCGCGGAGCATCGCGCCCTTTGAGGCGGCCTGCGCTTCCGCCAGCTTCTTCTCCAGCTCGGGGATGCGACCGTATTGAAGCTCTCCCGCCTTGGCGAGATCGCCCGAACGCTGTGCCTGCTCCAGTTCGAGCCGCGCGCCATCGAGTTGCTCCTTGATCTTCGCTTCGCCGGCGATCTTTTCCTTTTCCGCCTGCCAGCGCTGCGTCAGCTCGCTCGACTGCTGCTCGAGGTTGGCGAGTTCGTTCTCCAGCTTCGCAAGCCGCTCCTGCGACGCCTTGTCCGGCTCCTTCTTCAGCGCCTCGCGCTCGATCTTGAGCTGGATAATCCGCCGGTCGAGATTTTCGATTTCCTCCGGCTTCGATTCGACCTCCATCCGGATCCGGCTCGCGGCCTCGTCCATCAGGTCGATGGCCTTGTCGGGCAGAAAGCGGTCGGTGATGTAGCGGTTCGACAGCGTCGCCGCGGCAACGATAGCCGCGTCGGTGATCCTGACGCCGTGGTGAAGCTCGTATTTCTCCTTGAGTCCGCGAAGGATCGAGATGGTGTCGGGCACGGTCGGTTCGCCAACGAACACCGGCTGGAAGCGCCGCTCCAGAGCCGCGTCCTTCTCGACATATTTGCGATATTCATCGAGCGTCGTCGCGCCGATGCAGTGAAGCTCGCCGCGGGCCAGCGCTGGCTTCAACAGGTTGGACGCATCCATCGCGCCCTCGGATTTCCCGGCGCCGACGAGCGTGTGCATCTCGTCGATGAAGAGGATAATCTCGCCAGCGCCCTGCTTCACCTCGTCGAGGACGCCCTTCAGCCGTTCCTCGAACTCGCCGCGATATTTCGCGCCCGCGATCAGCGAGCCCATGTCGAGCGCGAGCAGCCGCCGGTCCTTTAGCGTGTCGGGCACGTCGCCATTGGCGATCCTCAGCGCCAACCCTTCAGCGATCGCGGTCTTGCCGACGCCGGGTTCGCCGATAAGCACCGGGTTGTTCTTGGTCCGGCGAGCGAGCACCTGCACGGTTCGGCGAATTTCTTCGTCGCGCCCGATGACGGGGTCCAGCTTGCCCTCGCGAGCCGCTTCGGTGAGGTCGCGTGTGTAGCGCTTCAGCGCGTCGTAGCGGTCTTCGGCGCTCTGCGTATCGGCCGTGCGCCCGCCGCGAAGCTTGTCGATCGCGGCATTGAGGTTCTGCGGCTTGAGGCCTGCGGTCTCGAGCGCCTTGGCGACGCTCGTGCCCTTCGCCAGCGTCATCGCAAGAAGGATACGCTCGACCGTCACATATTGGTCGCCGGCCTTCTTCGCGACCTGCTCAGCCTGGTCGAGGATCCGGATCGTGTCGCCGTCCATCGCCGGAGCGGACGTCGCACCGCTGCCCGTCACCGTCGGGATTTTCGCGACGAGCGCGTCCACTTCGCGCTTGGCCGTCTTGGCGTCGCCACCCGCGGCCTGGATCAGCCCGGCGGCCATGCCCTGCTCGTCGTCGAGCAATGCCTTCAGCAAATGCGCCGGCGTGATCTGCTGGTTGTGCTCGCGGACTGCGATCGTCTGCGCGGCCTGGAGGAAGCCACGGGCGCGGTCGGTCAGTTTCTCAAAGTCCATTCAGAACCCCCTCTTCGGTCGGGAGCGATATGGTGTTGCGCTACAGCAACACAAGGCGATGCCCCGCTACTGCTGCGGCGGCGAAATCTCCTGCGGTTGGGTAACGGGAGTTTGCGCTTTTGTTTCCGCGGCTTGCGTTTGGGCAGGAAGCGGCTGGCCGACCGAAGCCACGTCCGACGGATGGACGATCGGCGGGCACAGGGCGAGCACGGCCGGGTCCATGTTCCAGCGGCGGAACTTGGTGCTGTCCACGTGAAAGCGCAGGAACGCGTAGAAGCCGAGCCCTGCAGTGTAACGGTCGCCGTTCTTGGTGTGCGTCGCGCAGAGTGTCTGGA
>DATMHP010000085.1:0-8575 GCA_035554875.1 Sphingomicrobium sp. | reverse complement strand
CCCGACCGGCGACATCAGGTCATGGCAGAGCCGTGAGCAGAGAAGGCTCGCGAGATCGACGGAATTCATGGCAGCTCTAGTAACGGTCATTCGTCCAACCGTCATCCCGCTGAACTTGAACGGCCGTTTCGGAGTCCCAATATCCTACGGGTGGGGGGAACGCAGACAATCGAGGTGAAGCTCGAGCCGGCGCACTCCGGCTGGCGACTGGATCGCGCACTTGCCGCGGTCGTCCCGACGCTTTCGCGCGAGCGGCTGAAGGCGCTCATTCGCTCCGGCAATCTCATTTCCGGCTCTGCTGCCGTCCGCGACCCCGCTACCAAGGTTCGCGGAGACGAGCATTTCCGGCTGGAAGTGCCGGAGCCGGAGCCGGCGCATAACGAGCCGCAGGACATCCCGCTGACGATCGTTTTCGAGGACCCGCACCTGCTGGTCATCGACAAGCCGGCGGGCCTCGTTGTCCATCCCGCAGCCGGGAACCGGGATGGCACACTGGTGAACGCTCTTCTGCACCATTGCGGTGGTTCGCTGTCGGGCATCGGCGGCGTCGCTCGCCCCGGCATCGTCCACCGGATCGACAAGGACACATCGGGCCTTCTCGTCGTCGCCAAGACGGATGTCGCGCACGAGGGGCTGGCGAAGCAGTTCGCCGCGCACAGCATCGAGCGGAAGTATCTCGCGATCGTCTCGGGCGTCCCGAAAACGGCTGAGGGAAAAGTCGACGCCCCCCTCGCCCGCTCGGCGGCCAACCGGAAGAAGATCGCGATCGTCGAGGGAAATCGCGGAAAACGGGCGGTTACGCACTGGAAGCGGCTCGAAATCCTCGACGATGCCGCGTTGGTCGAATGCACGCTGGAGACCGGGCGGACCCACCAGGTGCGGGTGCACATGGCCTCGATCGGCCATCCGTTAGTGGGGGACCAGGTTTACGGCCGTTCCAGGGGCCACCGCGAGTTGCTGAAAAGTCTGGACTTCCACCGGCAGGCGTTACATGCGGCCCGGCTCGGCTTTACTCACCCCGTAACGAAGCACCGCCTATCGTTCTCTAGTGGCATGCCAGCGGACATGCAGGAACTGTTCAATCAACTTCGTGTATAAGGATGAAGGCCAGGCGCTCGAGAAGAGGCGTCGGCCCAGGGAGACGGATCGAATGGCATCAAAGTCAGGCGGAATGGTGTCGCTACCCGCATCAGGCGGGGAGGCCGGACTCAACCGCTATCTCGCCGAAATCAAGAAATTCCCGATCCTCTCTCCCGAGGAGGAATTCATGCTGGCGAAGCGCTGGCGCGAGCACGGGGATACCGAAGCAGCCGCCAAGCTGGTCAATTCGCACCTTCGCCTCGTCGCAAAGATCGCGATGGGCTACCGCGGCTACGGCCTGCCGGTCAGCGAGCTGATCAGCGAAGGCAATATCGGCCTGATGCAGGGCGTGAAGAAATTCGAGCCCGACCGGGGCTTCCGCCTCGCCACCTATGCAATGTGGTGGATCAGGGCCTCGATCCAGGAATTCATCCTGCGGTCGTGGAGCCTCGTGAAAATGGGCACCACCGCTGCGCAGAAGAAGCTGTTCTTCAACCTTCGCCGGATGAAGAACCAGATCGACGCGTTCGAGGAAGGCGACCTCAAGCCGGCCGACGTCACCAAAATTGCAACCGATCTCGGCGTTACCGAGGAAGAGGTCGTGTCGATGAATCGCCGAATGGCGATGGGCGGGGACACCTCGCTCAACGTCAGCCTCAAGGGCGACGAAGGCGGCGAAAGCCAGTGGCAGGATTTCCTGGTCGACAGCGGTCCGCTTCAGGACGAGCTGATCGCCGAGGACGAGGAAAGCCGCGTCCGTCACGACCTTCTGATGGACGCGATGGAGAGCCTCAACGAGCGCGAGCGGCATATCCTGACCGAGCGGCGCCTCACAGACGATCCCAAAACTCTCGAGGAGCTGAGCCAGGTCTATGGCGTCAGCCGCGAGCGCATCCGCCAGATCGAGGTCCGCGCGTTCGAGAAGCTGCAGGCGGCGCTGATCCGGCTGGCGGGGGAGAAGAAGCTGCTTCCCGCCGCTTAGCTTCGCTTCCGGTCTTTGCTTTCCGTTGTCGTCGGCGCCTCTGGCGTCGCTTCCGCCAGTGATGGCGTGTCTTTCGTGTCGGGTTCGTCGCTCTGCGCGACATGGTCAGCCGCCCAAGCCCCGCGTCTGCCCATCGGCAGCGGTTCGCCCGTGGTGCTGTCCCGCGCCGTCTGGTGCTCGATCTCGCTATTGAGCTCGCCGCCGAAAACCAGTGCGTAGGCTGACAGGTAAATCCATGTCAGCAGCACAACCACGGTGCCGAGCGAGCCGTAGGTCGCGCTATAATTGGCGATGTTCGTCACATAATAGCTGAACAGGCTGGTGAGCAGGATCCACACGATGCCGGCAAAGACGGAGCCCGGTGTGATCCACTGCCAGCGCGCCTCCTCACGTGACGGCGCGAAACGGTAAAGCGTAGCCGCGACCGCCGCGGCAATGAGGCCCAGCCCAACAAGTGCGCCCAGACGTGTGAGGGAGATCGCGAAGGGGCTCGCCTCAGGCAGGAAATGGCCGAGGAAGGTGAGGACCGTCATCGCCGCCAGGCCCGCAATCGCGATCGCCACCGCGACCAGCGTGATCACGATCGTCGTCAGGTAGAAGCGCCACAGGCTGCGCTTCTCCTTCTCCGAATAGGCGATGTTCAGGGCCGTCACGATCGCGCCTGCCCCATTGGTCGCGCCGTAGAGCGCCACCAGCAGTCCGACGATGATGCCAATGCCCTTGGTTTCCTTCGAGCTCTTGATCGCCCCGAGGAGCTGCTCCGCGATCAGCCTGGCGACATCGGCCGGAAGGATCGACGCCAGCATCCGGAAATCGTCGACGACCTTCTGCGGATCGGCGAGCAGGCCGTAGGCGAGAACGATGAGCCCGAGCAGTGGGACGATGGCGAGGAAGCCGTAATAAGCGACCCCCGCCGAAACGAGCCCGACATTGTCCTGCCAGGTTCGTATCCACGTACGCGAGGCGATCTGTTTCCAGGCGCGCCAGGGCATCTGCCACGGCGACCGCGCCCAGTGCCCGTCGGACTCGTTTCGTCTTTTCCCATTCTTCGGCATCAGGCGAAGAAAACTTGAGCCGAACCGCTGTTCCGGGGGGCTTGCCTTCGCCGCCAATCCGTCCGACGCTGTCCGTTTCGAAGCGCGCCGCGAGCGCCTTCACGCGACTCGGGCGCCCGTAGCGAACGGACGAGAGGAGAGTCGCATGCCCACCACCAACGGCGCTAAAACCAACGGCACTCGAGTGATCGCGCTGGTCGGACCGGCCGGCGCGGGAAAGACCAGCCTTGCCGAGGCCCTTGTCTACGCGGCCGGTGGCACCGACCGTCACGGTTCCGTTGGGAATGGCAGCAGCATCGGCGACTCGAGCCCCGAAGCCCGCTCACGCGGAGGCTCGACCGAGCTCAACCTCTACAATTTCGATTATCTCGGCGATCATTTCGCGCTGATCGATGCGCCAGGCTCGGTGGGATTCGCCGCCGACGGCACCCGGGCGGTGTCCGTCGCCGATCTCGCCATCGTCGTCGTCGATCCGGACCCGGCCCGCGCTCCGCTCGCAGCGCCCGCTCTTCGCGCCCTCGATGAGCAGGGCATTCCGCACATCCTCTTCGTCAATCGCATCGACCAAGCCCACGGGCGCATCCGCGATCTCCTCTCCGCGCTCCAGCCGATCAGCGTTTCGCAACTCATCGCTCGCCAGATCCCGATCCGCGACGGCGAAAGGATCACCGGCTTCGTCGACCTCGCTCTCGAACGGGCGTTCCATTATAATGGCAAGGACAGCGAGCAGATCGACATTCCGGGCGATCTCCAGGACCGCGAGCACGAAGCCCGCAACCAGATGCTCGAGCAATTGGCCGACCATGACGACGAGCTGCTGGAGCAGCTGGTCATGGAGCAGAGCCCGGCCCAGGATCGAATCCTCCAGGATCTCGCGCGCGAGACCGGCGAAAGCCTTGGCGTACCGGTGCTGTTCGGATCCGCGGAGAGTGGGTGGGGAATCGGCCGGCTTCTGAAGGCGCTCCGCCACGAGACACCCGCGCCCGATGGCGCAGCCGCCCGGCTGCAGGTTAGCGATCCGGCGCTGTACGTCTTCAAGATCAACAATGGCGGAACGGTCGGGCGCCTTGCCCTCGCCCGCGCGCTCGGCGGCCGCATCAGCGAAGGTTCCGACCTGAAGACTCGAAGCGGCGAAACGGCGCGGCTCGGCGCGCTCTTCCGGGTCCAGGGCGAAAAGACCCAGAAGGTCGGCGAAGCCATCACCGGCGACATCGTTGCTGTCGCCAAGATCGACAATGTCAAAGTCGGCGAGTGGCTGAGCAGCGGCACGCTGCCGCCGCCGGTCGACGTTCACTATCCGTCACGCAATTGCGCGCTCGCCATCGAGCCAGCCGACCGAAAGGACGACGTGAAGCTTTCAGGCGCGCTCCACCGCCTGCTCGAAGAGGACCCGGCATTGATCCTGGAGCAGGACGAAGGCTCGCACGAAATGCGCCTTCGCGGAGTGAACGACGAGCATCTGAAGACTGTGCTGGCCCGGCTGAAGCGCCGCTACGGAGTCGAGGTGAAGTCGCACGCACCGACCATCGGCTACCGCGAATCGGTCCGCAAACCGGTCACGCAAAAGGGCCGCCACAAGAAACAGTCCGGCGGCCACGGCCAGTTCGGCGATGTCATCATCGAGGTGAAGCCCCTGCCCCGCGGCTCCGGCTTCCAGTTCAGCGAGAAGATCACCGGCGGCGCAATCCCGAAACAATGGATCCCGGCCGTCGAAGAAGGGGTCGCGGAGGCGATGGTCAAGGGGCCGCTCGGCTTCCGGGTCGTCGACGTCGCGGTGGTCCTGGTCGACGGCAGCTATCACAGCGTCGACAGCTCGGAGCTGGCCTTCCGGCTGGCCGGAAGGATGGCGATGGCCGAAGCGCTGGCAGCGGCCAATCCGCACCTCCTCGAGCCGATGCACAAGGTGACGGTCGTCTGTCCGTCGAGCGCCACCAGCCGCGTCAGCTCGGCGGTTGCGAGCAGGCGCGGACAGATGCTCGGAATGGGCCCGCGCGAGGGCTGGACCGGCTGGGACCGCATCGAAGCGATTCTCCCCGAGGCGGAGCTGGACGGGCTGGAGGCGGAGCTCCGCTCTCAGAGCCAGGGACTCGCGAGCTACGAGGCCGAGTTCGACCATTTGGCCGAGCTGAATGGACCACTTGCCGACAAGGTCGTCCAGCAGCGGATTCCCGAACCCGCATAGTCCCTAGCGACAGCGACAGCTGTTTCGCTTAAGCGGCGCCGATGCGCCACTGGTTCAAAGACCAGCACATGCGGTCGCTGCTGAAGAACAGCAGCTACCTTGGAGCATCGCGGATCGTCGCCGCGGTGGCCTCGGTCGTGACTCTCGCGCTCACTGGCCGAGCGCTTGGGGTGATGCTGTTCGGCATCCTCATCCTCATTCACAGCTATGCGCAGGCGGCGAGCAGCCTCAGCAAGTTCCAGACCTGGCAGATCGTGATCCGCTACGGCGGCCAGGGGCTCGCCGCCGGCCGCCCGGAGGATTTCAAGGTCGCGACCGGATTCTCGTTCGGGCTCGACCTGGTGAGCGGGGTTGTCGGAATGGTGGGCGCGATGGCGCTGCTGCCCCTCATCGGGCCATGGTTCGGCGTCCCCGACCGCTACATGACCATCGCCCTGCTCTACTGCCTCGTCATCCCGACGATGCAGGCGATGACTCCGGGCGGGGTGTTGCGCACGCTGGATCGCTTCGATCTCTCGAGCTGGGGCGGGGTCGTCGATCCGATCTCGCGAATGATCCTGACAACGGCGGCGTGGGCAGCGGGCGCTCCGTTTGAAGTCTATGTCGCGATCTGGTTCCTGACCGATCTTGCCGGAGACCTCTACCTGTGGTGGCTGACCTGGCGCGAGCTCCGGCGCCAGGGAATGAGCGATGCGCTTCGGCCGACCCTGAAGCCCCATCCGCTCAAGGGCGCCTGGCGTTTCGCGATCCGGGTCAATCTCGCTTCCAGCCTCGCCGCCGCTTGGGGTCCGATCGCCAGGCTGATCGTCGGCGGATTGCTCGGACCGGCCAGCGCGGCCCTTTACCGGGTGGCCGCTACCCTCGCCGACAGCGCCCAGAAACCGACCGACTTCCTGTCGCGTGCCTTCTATCCGGAGGTGATGCGGATGGATCCGAGGACGAAGAAGCCGTGGAGGCTGATGCTCAGGGGTGGAGCGCTAGCCGGGATTTTCGCTGTGGCCGCGGTGCTGATCGTGGCCGTCGCCGGTGAGGAATTGATCAGGCTTATCTTCGGCGAAGAGTTCGTCGGCTCCTATCCGGCACTTATCGTTCTCATCATCGCTCCGCTGCTGGCGATGATCTCCTTTCCGATGCCGGCGATGCTTTATGCCCTTCACCGGGACCAGGCGCCGCTTGTCTCGCGATTGGTCGGGACCGTGATCTATCTGCTGATCGTCGCTCCGCTCTCGTGGCGCTTCGGTCTCGCCGGTGCAGCGGCCGCGTTCGTCATCGGCACGGCCGCCATGGTCCTCATCCTCACTGTCCAGCTCTTGCGCGAATACCGGCGGGTTCGGAATCGATGAGCTTTCCGCGGATCTGGGTTTTCCCCGGCAATCGTCCAGGCGACGATGCCCAGGTCTATGCCCTTGCCGAGGAACTCGGGCTCCCGTTCGAGACCCGGCCGATGCGTTACAACTGGCGGTTCAAGCTCGGCGGACGGCATATGGGCGCGAGCGCCATCTCGATCGTCAAGGAGGTACGCGAGAAGACTCTCGTTCCGCCCTGGCCGGACCTCATCTTGATCGCCGGCAAGCATCCCGTGCCCGTGGCCCGCTGGGTGCAGGAGCAGAGCGGCGGCCGCACGCGCCTAGTCTTCATCGGCCACCCGCGGGTGCCGCCGGAGACGTTCGATCTCGTCTATGCGACGCGCTCTTACCTTACGCCGACGGGCTCCTCGATGCGCCTGCTGCCCGTCGCGCTCAGCCGGTATCGCGAAGCTCCCGTCGCCACGGCGGAAGAGCGGACCTGGCTGGAAAGCCTGCCCCGTCCCCACCTGCTGATGATGCTCGGCGGGAAGACCCGGCACTGGAAGATGCGTCCGGAATTCATCGCCGAAAGGGCAGCCGATCTGGCTCGCAGGGCGCAGATCGCCGGCGGCTCCCTGATCGTCGCGCGAAGCGCGCGCACACGCGAAGATGCGCTCGACGCGATCGAAGAGCGGTTGGAGGATGCCGGGTCGGAGTGGCGCGTGCTTCGCCACGACTTCCCGTCGTTTCGGGTCCTGCTCGACGACGCGGACGAACTGTTTCCGACGTTCGACAGCATCTCAATGATTTCGGAATCCGTGATCACCGGCAAGCCGACCGGGATCGTCCCGATAGAGATGAACCTGATCGGGAGGATCGCTCTGGGTCCGCGTGTGAACGAGCGCAGCCGAAAGCGGGATCTTCGTCGATTTTCCAACCATTTGATCGAGGACGGCCTCGCCGGGACGATCGAGCGGCCAGTGGCGAGCAAGACGGTGAATCCGGCCATCGCGGCCGCGGAGGAGGTTCGGGGTATATTGCGGCAGATGCTGGGTGAGTTGCCGCCGTCATGAGGGGGCCGCCGCTCGTCTGGGTTCTCCTCGCCAAGGGGGCCGGCGACAACAATCAGCTTCTCCGCTTGGCCGGCGAACTCGGCCTGCCGTTCCGGGCACTGGAGCTGGCGTACAACCCGCTCCACTATCTGCCGCCGAAACTGCTTGGCTCCAGTCTTGCGACGCTCAAGCCGAGGTCGCGTCCTGAAGTGCATGGTCCCTGGCCTTCGCTGGTGCTCGGCATCGGCAATCGCAGCGTTCCGGTCGCCCTCGCAATCCGGCGGCTATCGGGCGGCAAGGCGAAGCTCGTTCGGATCGGAAATCCACGCCTCGCTTCGCGCAACTTCGACCTGGTCCTCACCACTGCGCAATATCGCGTTCCCGACGCCGCCAACGTCCTCCAGCTGCCGATCAGCATCAACACCGCGCCCCATGTCGAACCGACGCGCGAGGAAGCGGAATGGCTCGCCAAACTGCCGCGGCCGCACCGGCTGCTGCTGATCGGCGGTGATACATTCATGTGGGCGCTTCGCCCCGACCGCGTGGGCGAAGCCGCGTCAAAGCTGAAATCGCGCGGCGGATGCGTGATCGCCGTCAGCAGCGGCAGGACCGGCAAATCCGTCATCGACGCGGTTGCTTCGGCCCTTGACGGGTCGGTGTGCGGCCTCGTCTGGGGAAGCTTTCCGCAATATCCGGTGCTGCTTGCCGACGCGGACGAAATCCATGTCACCGCTGACAGCGTCGCCATGGTGTCGGATGCGGTCGCCACGGGCAAGCCGGTCGGCCTGATCGAGCCGGAAAAGACCTCGTCCGGAAAATTCTTCTACGCTCTTGAGAGGCTGGGGCTGAAGGTTCCGGTGCGCGACATCCGGCATTTTTGGACCGGCATCCGTGCAAGAGGTCTTGCCGGCACCGTCGACGAGCCGATCGCGGGCAGG
>DATMHP010000084.1:0-8545 GCA_035554875.1 Sphingomicrobium sp. | reverse complement strand
CAGGGCGTGACCCTTCCCAAGCTGTGACGCTCGACGAAGCCAAGCAGCTCGACGCTTCCGATCCGCTTGCCGCTGCGCGCGAGCGGTTCGTTCTGCCCGAGGGCACGATCTATCTCGACGGCAATTCCTTGGGCGCGCTTCCGAAGGCGACGTCGCCGCAGCTGTTCGACACGGTCGAGCGGCAATGGGGCGAGGACCTGATCGCCAGCTGGAACAAGCATGGCTGGATCGACGCGCCGATGCGTATCGCGGCGAAGCTGGCGCCAATTGTTGGAGCAAGGCCGAGCGAGTTGCTGGTCGCCGATTCGACTTCGGTGTGCCTGTTCAAATTGCTCGCGGCTGCTGTTCGGGCGCGGCCGGGCCGGCGCACGATCCAGGTGCAGGAAGGCAATTTCCCGACCGACACTTATGTCGCCGAGGGGCTGGCGGAGATGCTCGGGCTGGAACTTCGCCGCGCCGATCCTGCGGACATCGCCGCAGCGATCGACGCCGACACTGCGGTCGTATCCTTGAGCCACGTGGATTACCGCAGCGGCGCGCGGGTCGACATGGTCGCGGTGAACAAGGCTGCGCGCGCCGCAGGGGCTTTGGTCGTCTGGGACCTCTGTCACAGCGCCGGAGCCATCGAGGTGGATCTCAATGGCAGCGGCTGCGAGCTCGCGGTCGGCTGCGGCTACAAATATCTGAACGGCGGTCCTGGTGCGCCGGCCTTCCTCTATGTCGCCGAGGCTTTGCAGGACGAGTTGCAGCCGCCGCTGCAGGGCTGGATGGGCCATGCCGAGCCGTTCGCGTTCGAGGAAAGCTATCGGCCGACCGGCGGAATCGCACGCTTCCTGACCGGCACGCCGTCGATCCTCGCGCTCACCGCTCTGGATTCGGGTCTCGACACCTTCGCCGGCATCGGAATGGCCGACGTGGAAGCGAAGGCCCGGTCGCTGCTCGAACTTTTCATCGCCGAGGTCGAGGCGCGCTGCGGCGACGAAGTCCGGCTGTTCGGTCCCCGCGACCTGGCCCTTCGCGGAAGCCACGTCTGCTTCGTTCACCCCGAAGGCTATGCGGTGATGCAGGCGCTGATTGCTCGCGGGATCGTCGGCGATTTCCGCGCACCCAACCTGATGCGCTTCGGCTTCACGCCGCTCTATACGAGCTTCGAGGACGCGTGGCGCGCCGCCGACGCTCTCGCCGACATCCTCGCCACCCGCGAATGGGACCAGCCGCGCTTCCGCGAGCGCCGCAAAGTCACTTAGGCCGTCTGCTTTTCCTTCGCCGCGTGCGCGCTGTCCTCGGCGAGAGCCGCCCGCGAACGGTGGATCATATCCACCCAGTCGTGGAAGCTGTGCGCGAGTTTTTCGACCAGTCCCTTCAGCGGGCCGTCCTTCAGGCAGCCGCTCTCGTCGAAGCTGTCGTCGTTGACGTGGCCGAGATAGGCCTCGGGCTGCTGCATCACCGGCATGTTCAGGAACACGCAGGACTGGCGGAGCTGATGGTTCGAACCGAAGCCGCCGATCGATCCCGGCGACGCGGTGACGATGGCGGCCGGCTTCTTGTCCCAGACGCTCTTGCCATAGGGGCGTGAGCCGACATCGATGGCGTTTTTCAGCACGCCCGGCATTCCGCGATTATATTCCGGCGAGACGAACAGCACGCCGTCGACCGGGCGGATCTGATCACGGAAGCGGACATATTGCTCGGGCTGCTGCGGCAGGGAATCGAAGTCCTGGTTGTAGAGCGGCAGGTCGCCGATCTCGACGAACGAGCAGTCTAGTCCGTCGTTGCGGATCGCGCAGATCGACCGGGCGATCCTGCGGTTGAAACTGTCTTTCCTCAGGCTGCCGACGAGGATTGCAATTTTATAGGCCATGCGGTCGCTCCTTCTTCGCTGCTCCAATAAACCTGCGCGCGAATGGTTGCGACGGCCGATGCCATTAGAACCAGGTCTTCGCGGCAGACACGACGGCGATCACCACGATCGCGAATCCGGCGATCCAGAGACCCGCTCGCATTCGCTGGCGCCGCGACTCTTCATATGCGCGCAGATCCATCCAGTACCGCCCCTGCGAAGGCTCATGGACGATCCCTTCGGCGATCAGCTGCTCCAAATAGCGTTGCTGAACGGGCATTCGCGCCTCGAACTCGACCGCGCGATCCGGGCTGAAGGCATCATTGTCGAAGAACAGCTGGTCCACCTCCCGGCGGGCCCTGGCCATGATCGCTGCGACGGCGGTTGCCATGCTTCCTGCTCCTCTTGCTCGTCTTCTATCGCCTGCGGTTGTTGTGGCGAATGTTCTGCGGCCGCCCGCGGCGTTGCTGCGGGCGCACGCGATCGCGGCGCGGTTCGGCGCGCTCCTGCTCGTCGTGAGGAACCGCGAACCTGAGGCCGCCGGTCACCGGGTTCGATTCGACGATCCGAAGCTTCAGTTTCTGGCCTAGGCGGTAGGTCGTCCCGGTCTCCTCGCCCACCAGCTGCTGCGCCTTCTCGTCGTAACGGAAATATTCCTCGCCGATGGTGGAGACCGGGACGATCCCGTCGCCCCCGAACTCGACCACCGTCGCGAAGAATCCAAAGGGCTGAACGCCGGTAATGCGGCACGGCACCACCTGCCCGATCTGGTCGGCGAGGAAGGCGGCGACATAGCGATCGACGGTTTCGCGCTCCGCCTCCATGGCGCGCCGCTCCAGCCGCGAGATTTGCTCGCCGATCTCGTCGAACTTCGCCGCGTCCGCAGGCGGCAAGCCACCCTCCCCCAGCTTGTACGCGCTGACCAAGGCACGGTGCACGAGCAGGTCGGCGTAGCGGCGGATCGGCGAGGTGAAATGGGCGTAGGTCGCGAGCGCCAGCCCGAAGTGCCCAAGCCGGTCCGGCCCATAGCGCGCCTGCATTTGCGTGCGCAGCAACTGCTCCATGATCTCGGGCCGGAAGTCGGCCTCGCCGACGCGCTCGAGGATGCGGTTGAACGTCTCGGGCTTGATCACCTGGCCCAGCGTGAAAGCGATGTCGAACGTGTCGAGATAGTCCTTCAGCGCCTCCAGTTTCTCGCGGGCGGGCGGCTCGTGGATGCGGTACATGACCGGCGCCTTTTTCGCTTCGAGTGCGCGGGCCGCGGCGACGTTTGCGGCGATCATGTAATCCTCGACCAGGCGATGCGCGTCGAGCCGCTCGCGCGGAGCGACGGAGGTGATCCGCCCTTTCTCGTCGAGCATCACCTGCCGTTCGGGGAGATCGAGCTCCAGCGGCTGCCGCTTCTCGCGGGCCGCGAGCAGCGCCCGCCAGCAACCCCAAAGTGGCTTCAGCGCTTTCTCGACAAGCTCGCTCGGAACCGGTCCTTCGACCTCAGGCATGAAGCAGACCGGAGAGGAAACATCGACGCGTTCCTCGTTCGCGATATCGATCGCGGCCTGCGCATTTTCGTAGGCAATGTTTGCAGCTACGCAAATCTTCGCTCGCGAAAACCTCCAGCTCTTTAGCGTGCCGTCCTTCGCAACTTTCAGGTGGCAGGCCAGCGCCGCCCGCGCCTTGCCGGCCTTCAGCGAACAGATGTCCGCCGACAGCTCCTCGGGCAGCATCGGCACCACCCGATCCGGAAAATAGACGCTGTTTCCCCGCGCCCGCGCCGAGCGGTCGAGCTCGCTTCCCGGGCGGACGTAGAAGCTGACGTCGGCGATGGCGACGATGGCGTTCCAGCCGCCTTCGCCGTCCGCTTCCGCCCAGATCGCGTCGTCGTGGTCGCGGGCGTCGGCCGGATCGATGGCGACGATCGGCAGATGCGTCAGGTCCTCGCGTTCGCCGAGCGGCTGCTTCGCGATGCGCCTCGCTTCCTCGATCACCGCATCGCTGAATTCGTGCGGAAGTTCGTACTTGTGGATCGCGATGAGGCTGAAGCTCTTCGGCGCGAAGGGATCGCCCAGCACCGCGTCGACCTTGGCCGTGACCCGCGACCCGCGCCCCGACACCTCGCACAGCACCAGGTCGCCAGCCTCGCCCTCCTTCACGTCGCTGACGGGAAGTTCGCGCCGCTCCTTTTTCTCGACCGGAGTCAGCCAGAAGCGCGTCCCCTCCTTGCGGAGGACGCCGAGCACCAGCTCCGCCTGCCGGGCGAGCTTCTTTAGCGGGTGCGCGACATGGCCCTTCCCGCGCTCCTCGGTCCGCGCCAGCACGCGGTCGCCGATCCCTAGCGCGCCACGATGTCCCTTCTCGATGACCCGCAGCTTCGGCGGCGGCGTGTCCGCCTCCCAATTTTCCGGCCGCGCCCAGACCGCGCCATCCTCGTCGGCCTCGACGATCTTGAGCACCGTGACCTTGGGAATGCCGCCGACCTGATGGAACGCGCGTCCGCGCGAGGTCTCGATCAGCCCTTCGTCGCCCATGTCGTTGAGCAGCTTCTTGAGCGCGATCTTGTCATTGCCCTTGAGACCAAACGCCCGCGCGATCTCGCGCTTTCCCGCCGGCTGGTCGGAGCCGGCGATGAAATCGAGGATCTGCTTTCGCGAGGGAAGTCCGGCTGGGCGGTTACGGGCCATATCGCCGCCCTAAACGCGCCTAGCGCAGCTGGCTATCCTTGCTCCCGCGCCGGTTGATCGTCGAGTGGACCACCGCCTTGTCGCGCTCCGACTGGCACGCGACGCAGGTGCGGACGCCGGGAAGCGCGTCGCGCCTCTTCTTCGGGATCGGCTCGCCGCAGTCGTCGCATTCCTCGGCGCTTTCCCCCTTGGGCGTGAGCGCGCGGGCGCGAAGCACGGCGTCCTTCACCGTGTCGTCGATCTGGTCCTGAACCGCTCCGTCGCGGGTCCATCCGCCGGCCATCGCAATCTCCTTGCCACCTCAAGTGGTGGTCGCCGCCTCCGCCGCCAAGGCCGCGCGGCTGTGAAGCCGGTGCTCGCGCCAGACGATGACAAGGCCGCTGGCGATAATGATCGGAGCGCCGACCCAGGTCCACGGGCTCGGGAGCTCGCCGAACAGCCAGGAGCCGAGCAGCACCGCCCACAGCAGGCTGGTGTAATCCATCGGCATGATCAGCGCGACGGGAGCCAGCCGAAGGGCGCCGGTCAGGGTCAGCTGGGCGAGGCCTCCTGCAAGCGCCATCCCGGCGAGGATTCCCCACGAAGCGGGATCGTGGGAACCCGCGAACCAGGGCATCAGCAGCCCCAGCGGAACGAGCGAGCTGACCGCGAACCAGAAGACGGTCGTCGCGGCCCGCTCGGTCGCGCCGAGCTTCCGGATGACGATCGTCACCGACGCCGTCAGCAAAGCCGCCACGAGCGCCACCGAGGCGCCGAGCAACGGCACGTCGCCGCTCCCCGGCTGCACGATCAGGAGCACGCCGGCGAAGCCCACGGCGACGGCTCCCCAGCGCCACTTGCCGGTCGGCTCGCCGAGCATGAACGCTGCGAGGATGACGGAGAAGATCGGAACCGAGAATCCGATGGTCGTCGCTTCGGCCAGCGGAAGCAGCACGAAGGCAAGAAAGTTGAGGCCCATGGCGCTGACTCCGAGCGCCATCCGCCCGACATGCGCCCACACGCGCTGCGTCTTCAGGGATGCGAAGCCCGGCCCAAGCGCGACGAACGACGTGGCTGCAATTGCGGAGCCGCACTGGCGGTAGAACAGGCTCTCGACCACATTCACCCCGCGCGTCGAGGCGAGCTTCACCAGCGCGAACATGACGGCAAGCAGCAGCGCGGTCAGGAGGCGAAGCGCGACCCCCGCGAGCGGCCTTTGCTCGGCCGGTCGGTCGGTATCGCGCGGGCCCCCTCGCGCCACTTATTGCTGGGGCTTCGGCGGAGCGACGTAGGGCTTGAATGCGCCGCCCGGCACCGCCGAAGCGACCGGGCTTTCGAAGCCGTTCGTGCCGACCGAGGAGACGCCGAACACCCAGTCGTCGACTCTGATGTGAGGGAGGACGACCTTGCATTCCGCTGCGCAGGCGCTCCCGTCCACGGCCTTCACCTCTTGCCACTGGTTGGCGTCGGTGCGCCGCCAGCGAACCTCATAGGATTTTGCGGCCGCAACCCGTGCCCACGTGAGTGTCGTATCCGTGCTCACCGCGCCCTCGACCTTCGGCGCTGGCGGCGGAGGGGCGCTGGCGATTGCGGCTAGCGCGGCGATGTTCAGCTTCGCCACCTTCTCCAGATAGTTGAAGTCCATGTGGTCGATGGTGTCACCGTAGACCTTGCCGTTCTCGGTCCTCAGGTCCTGGTGCTGCCAGTCGTAATTCTCGACCGCGACGCTGAGCCGCGCTGCCGGGAAGCCGAGCTCCAGGAAGGGGATATGATCGCCGCCGCGGCCGAAGCGATCGGTGCGCCATATCTGCCGGACGTCGAGGCCGATGTTGAGGTGATCGGCCAGCCCGTCGAGGAAGCGCGAGATGTTGCGCGACGGCGCGTCGTTCTCGCCGCCGAGGCTGTGCGTCGCCGCCATCAGCTCGTCCTGCCCCTGGCTGCGCGGCCCTTCCGACAGCACGCGCACATGCGTGTCGTCGCAGACACCGTCCGCGCCGCAGCTGTTGCCGATGATGTCGTTGTTGAGGACGGTGACGACGTTCCAGCCCTGCGCCTTGGCGTAATCCGCAAGCACCTTGCCGCCGTAGAGGCCCTGCTCCTCGCCCGACAGCGCCGCGAAGACGATGGTCCCCGGAAATTTGTGCTTCGACAAGACTCGCGCCGCCTCGACCACCGCGGAGGTGCCCGACCCGTCGTCGTTGGCGCCCGGCGCGTTCGAGGTGAAGTTCATCACGTCGGTGACGCGGCTGTCGATATGGCCCTGGATGATGACGACGTCGTTCGGCCGCTCGGTGCCGCGGTGGATCGCGACCATGTCGCACACGCGAGTCGGGGTCGGAATCCGCTTGCCGGTGAAGGTGTCGCACGGCCGCACCGTCTCCAGCCCGAAGCTCTTGAACTGGCTCTCCGTCCAGTTGAGCGCCGCGCCGATCCCGCGCTTCGGGTCGGTCTGCGACGACAAGGTGTGGCGGGTCCCGAAGCTCACCAGCTTCTCGACCGTCTTCTTCATCTCCGCGCCGCTCACCGGAGCGATGATCTGCTGGAGCTGCGCATAAGGCTCCGCCGGAACGGGCGCGGGCGCGGGACCCGGCGCCGCTCCCATCAATGCGACTGACGAAAGCAGAACTGCAAAAACTTTCATGGACCTCTCCCTCGGGTCCGCAACTGGCATTTGAAGCGCCTCGGGTCTAGGGGAGCCGCGCACCCACAGACTCAAGATTCAGGACGAACAGCAATGTTGCGTGACATCGACCATTTCATCGCCGGCGAAGCTTATGCCTCCAGCGGCCGCTCCGGCGACGTCTTCGACCCCAACCGCGGCGAGGTCCAGGCGAAGGTGAAGCTCGGGACCGCGGCCGATCTGCAGAAAGCGGTCGATGCCGCCAAGGCCGCACAGCCGGCCTGGGCAGCGACCAACCCGCAGCGCCGGGCGCGTGTCATGTTCAAGTTCCGCGAGCTGGTCGAAGCGCACATGGACGAGCTCGCGCACCTGCTTTCGTCCGAGCACGGCAAGGTCATCGCCGACGCCCGCGGCGACGTCCAGCGCGGGCTCGAGGTCATCGAATATGCGTGTGGAATCCCGCAGGCGCTGAAGGGCGAATATACTGGCGGCGCGGGCACCGGCATCGACGTCTATTCGATGCGCCAGCCGCTCGGAATCGGCGCCGGCATCACGCCGTTCAACTTCCCGGCGATGATCCCGATGTGGATGTTCGGCCCGGCAATCGCCTGCGGCAACGCCTTCATCGTCAAGCCGTCCGAGCGCGACCCCAGCGTTCCGGTCCGCCTCGCCGAGCTGATGAAGGAAGCCGGCCTTCCCGACGGACTTCTGAGCGTCGTCCACGGCGACAAGGAAATGGTCGACGCGATCCTCGACCATCCAGACATCGCCGGAATCAGCTTCGTCGGATCGTCGAATATCGCCCAGTACATCTACTCGCGCGGCACCGCGAACGGTAAGCGCGTGCAGGCGTTCGGCGGCGCCAAGAACCACGGCATCGTCATGCCGGACGCCGACCTCGACCAGGTGGTCAACGATTTGACCGGCGCGGCCTTCGGCTCCGCGGGCGAGCGCTGCATGGCGCTTCCGGTCGTCGTTCCGGTCGGTGACGAGACCGCTGACAAGCTGCGCGAGAAGCTGATCCCGGCGATCCAGAAGCTGCGCGTCGGAGTCTCGACGGATACGGAAGCGCATTACGGCCCGGTCGTCAGCCAGGCCCACCGCGAGAAGATCGAGCATTACATCCAGATGGGCATCGATGAAGGTGCCGAGCTGGTCGTCGACGGCCGCAACTTCACGCTGCAGGGTCATGAGAAGGGCTTCTTCATCGGCCCGACCTTCTTCGATCACGTGACACCTGACATGCAGAGCTACAAGGATGAGATTTTCGGCCCGGTCCTGCAGATGGTCCGCGCGAAGGATTTCGACGAAGCGGTCCGTCTCCCGTCGGCGCATGAATATGGCAACGGAGTCGCAATCTTCACCCGCAACGGTCACGCGGCGCGCGAGTTCACCGCCCGGGTCAACGTCGGCATGGTCGGCGTGAAT
>DATMHP010000083.1:0-17637 GCA_035554875.1 Sphingomicrobium sp. | reverse complement strand
AATGGAATCCGGTCAATTTCGTTACGAACTGGAAGACCCCGCAGCTGGTCATCACCAGCGAGAAGGATTTCCGGATCCCCTACACGCAGGGGATCGCCGCTTTCACCGCGCTCCAGCGGCGCAATATTCCGTCACGGCTGCTGATCTATCCGGATGAAAATCACTGGGTCCTGAAGCCCAAGAATTCGATCCAGTGGTACGACGAGGTGTTCGCCTGGGAGAAGCGCTGGCTCGGTCAGTAGACTAGAGGACGGCCTGCAGGATCTCGCCGAGGCGGACGCAGCCGGCTTCGTCTTCCTCGGTAAACCGCCCCTTGCTCGGCGCATCGATGTCGAGCACGCCGATCAGCTCACCGTCGCGGATCAGCGGAACGACGATCTCGCTTGCCGAGGCGCTGTCGCAGGCGATGTGGCCGGGGAAGGCGTTCACGTCCTCGACGCGCTGCACCTGGCGGGTCTCCGCAGCGACACCGCACACGCCGCTCCCGAACGCGATCCGGATGCACGCCGGGCGGCCTTGGAACGGGCCAAGCACCAGCTCGCCACCAACATTACGATAGAAGCCGACCCAGTTCACGTCGGGAAGCGTCTCGAAGATCAGCGCCGACGCATTGGCCATATTGGCGACCGGATCCCGCTCGCCCGAAACCAGGCCCTGGAGTGCCGACGCGAGATCGCGGTAAAGCGTCTGCGTATCGGCGGCGGCAATCTTGAAGTCGTACATCAGTCGAAACTCACCCTTCCGCGCGCGCGCTTGACCGCGCTGCGCTGCTTCTTTTCGTCTACGCGCTTGGCCTTTGCGGCCCGGGTGGGGCGCGTGGCCTTGCGCTTCGCGCGGACGATATGAGCCTCGGCGATCATTTCCGCCAGTCGCCGCCGCGCATCTTCGCGGTTGGCTTCCTGCGTTCGGAAGCGGCGGGCGGTGATCAGGAGCTCGCCCGAGTTCGTCAGCCGCGACCCGGCGATCTGCTTGAGCCGTTCGTACGCACCTGGGGACAGTCCAAGCCTGAACAGGTCGACGCGCAGCTGGACCGCGGTCGCGACCTTGTTGACATTCTGGCCGCCCGGACCGGTCGCGGCGAGGAAGGTCTCGCTCAGCGCCTCTTCCGGAATGTCCTCAGGCTCCATCGCGCCAATCTCCGAACCGCTCGGGTAGCGAAGCCGTGACGTCGATCGCCGGCTTCTTTTCGCGCGGCACGACCAGGCGGAACGCGTGGAGAAGCATCGGCTGACCCGCAGTTCCGTAAACGGGATCGCCGACAATTGCCGCTTCGAGCCCGTAAAGCGCATGGGCGCGTATCTGGTGTGTCCGCCCGGTCTCGGGCCGAAACTCCATCAAGGTGCGTCCGTCTTGCTGCCGAAGCGCCTTCCAATGCGTGCGCGCCGGCTTCCCTTTTCCATCGACGACCATGCGCCATCCCTGCTCGCGCGAAGAGACTTTCGCCAGCGGCAGGTCGATTTCCCCCTCGCCCTCACGCGTCCCCTCGACGACGGCAATATAAACTTTTTCGACCTCTCCGGCCTCAAATGCTGCGCCCAGCCGCGCCCGCGCCTTGGGGTTGCGCGCCAGCAGCAAACATCCGGAGGTGTCGCGGTCGAGCCTGTGCACTGCCACAGGCGGCCGATGAAACCCGAACTTCAGCTCGTCGAGCCGCGCTGCGATGCTGTCGCCGCCTGCCTTGGGCTCATCGACCGGAAGGCCGGCGGGCTTGTCGATGACGATCGCCTCAGCATCGATGAACAGCACCCGGTCCGCGAAGGCCGATAACACCGTTTTGGAATGGTCGATTGGGAGCCTCCCGGCAGCGTGCGCGTTCACTGCTGATGCAGTGCCGCAACGAATCGAAGGATTCCAGCCTGTTACACTTTATTAACCTTTTGCCTTCATTCCCCACATGGTTAATGAACGCTTCAAGGCCGTTAAGAGCGAGTTACGTTCTGGGCCGCGAACGGGGGAGCCAGCAATGCGCGTGCTGCTGATCGAAGACGAGCCGACGACCGCCAAGAGCATCGAGCTGATGCTCGGGACCGAAGGCTTCAACGTCTATACGACCGACCTTGGCGAGGAAGGCCTCGACCTCGGTAAGCTGTACGATTACGACATCATTCTTCTCGACCTGAACCTGCCTGACATGCACGGATATGATGTGCTCAAGAAGCTTCGCACCGCGAAGGTCGGCACTCCGGTCCTCATCCTTTCCGGCATCGGCGAGATGGACTCGAAGGTCCGTGCGCTGGGCTTCGGCGCCGACGATTACGTCACCAAGCCGTTCCATCGCGACGAGCTGGTGGCTCGGATCCACGCGATCGTCCGCCGCTCGAAGGGCCATTCGCAATCGGTTATCCGCACCGGCAAGCTGGCGGTGAACCTCGACGCCAAGACGGTCGAGGTGGACGGCGCGCGCGTGCACCTGACCGGCAAGGAATATGCGATGCTGGAGCTGCTTTCGCTCCGCAAGGGCACGACCCTGACCAAGGAAATGTTCCTCAACCACCTTTACGGCGGGATGGACGAGCCGGAGCTGAAGATCATCGACGTCTTCATCTGCAAGCTGCGCAAGAAGCTGAGCCTGGCCTGCGGCGGCGCCAATTATATCGAGACCGTCTGGGGCCGCGGCTATGTGCTTCGCGATCCGGACGACGTCAGCGAGCCGCAGCCCGAAAGCGCGGTCGCCTAAATTTCAAGATCTTGGGGGTGGGACGAGGCGGTGCCGAAAGGCGCCGCCTTTTCTTTTCAGAGCGCCAACTTGAGGCCGTGCAGGCGGACCGCCTGGTCGCCATCGCAAAGCGGCGCGGCAATCAGCCGCATCCAGCGATTTCCACCGACTGCAGGCCTGATCTGCACGTCGATGGTGAACCCGCGCCTGTGCTTGATGGCGTGCGCGCGCAGCCGCTCCATCGCCGCGCGGGAGTCCTCGCAATATAGCCCGACCGCTTCGTCGCGGCTCACTTTGGACCCGCGCGACAGTCCGAAGATGTCATAAACTCCTCCCGACCAGATGAGGCTGTTGTCGCTGAGGTCGCACTCCCACACTCCGGCGTGCTGGAGCCCGAGCGCACCAATGCTCGCCGGCGAAATCGCATCGATCGCAGCGCTGTTGAGGATCGTGCCCAGCTCGAAGTGCCGAGCCTGCTCGAAAAGCGGCCAGCTGTGGCTCAGTTCGAGCGGCAGCGCTGGATTCATGATGTGACTGTGCTTCACGACGGTTCCGGTAGGCGTCTGCCTGTTAACAACCCTTTGCAGGCGTTGCGGAAAAGCAGCTTAGCAGAGTGGTCGCCTACGGCGGTCGGAATTGCGTCCGTTTTGGATCAGGCGTCGATGAAGAGCCGGCGGCGCTGGCGGCGGGCCGGAAGGTCGATGGTCGCCGCGGGGACGTCGCCATCGGCCTCATCCATCCGTTTCCAGCCGTCGCGGCCAAGGCGCTCGAGGGGCCGGAAGCGCGTCTTGTAGTCCATGCGCTTCGAGCCCTGCACCCAATAGCCGAGATAGACATACGGCAGGCTGGCTCGGGCGGCGCGGATGATATGGTCGAGGATGATGAAGGTGCCGAGGCCTTTGCGCGCCTCATCGCCGACGTCGAAGAAGCTGTAGATCATCGACAGGCCGTCGTTCTGGTGATCCGACAGGCAGCAGCCGACCAGCTTGCCGCGCTTACCGTTCTCCGACGGCTCGCGATACTCGATCATGTAGGTGCGGACCGGGGTCTGCTCGACCATGTCGGCGAAGTCAGTCTCGTCCATGTCTGCCATGCCGCCGCCCGGATGACGCCGGGAAAGGTAGCGGCGGAGCAGAGCATATTGCTCCTCGGTGCTCCACGGTTTGCAGGCGACCACGTCGAGATCGGCGTGGCGGCGAAGGAGCTTGCGCTGGGTGGCGCTCGGCTGGAATTCCCCGGCGACGACCCGGACTGAGACGCAAGCGGTGCAGTCGATGCAGCTCGGCCGATAGGCGACTGACTGGCTGCGGCGGAACCCGATCCGCCCGAGCGCCTCATTGAGCTCGCTCGCATTGCGGCCCGTAAGCTCGGTGAACACCTTCCGCTCGACCTTGCCGGGCAGATAGGGGCACGGCGAAGGGTTCGTGACGAAGAATTTGGGAAAGCGGAACGGTGCGCTCATGGTTACGCTGCTGTTTATGCGACTGGTAAACGCGCTTGAAAAGACTTGGTGGCGCTCGGAATTTCCGAAACGCGATTATCTGTCCCGGAACAGGACGAAAGACTAGTCGAGCGAGGCCCGCTCGACCTCGAATCCGGCTTTCTTCAGCATCGACTCGACCTGGTCGATTGCGGCCGCATCGCGCGCTTCGCACTCCACCTCGATCACCGTGTCCTTGGCGGGAAGCGCGGTGAAGATCCGGCTGTGGCGGATCTCGATGATATTGACTCCCGCCTCGTGGAACTGGTCGGTGATCCGGGCGAGCGCGCCCGGCTGGTCCTGGGCGGCGACCCGAAGCCGCGCGATCCGTCCCTGCCGGACAAGGTCGCGAACGAGGACGTTCGCGAGCAAATGCGTGTCGATGTTCCCGCCGCACAGCAGGGTCGCGACTTTCTTGCCTTTGAAGCGATCGGGATCGGCCAGCATCGCCGCGAAGCCCGCTGCTCCCGCCCCTTCGACGACCGTCTTTTCAATTCCGACGAGCATCGCCACTGCCCGCTCGATATCGCGCTCCGAGACCAGAACGACGTCGTTCACATGATGCTTCAGGATCCGCGACGTCAGCTCGCCAGGCTGCTTGACTGCGATGCCTTCGGCCAGGGTATCGCCGCCTAAGGGCAAGTGGCAGCCTTCGATCGCGCATTTCATCGACGGGTAGAGCTCGGCCTCGACGCCGATCAGCTTGATATCCGGCTTCACCGCCCGTGTTGCGATCGAAATTCCCGACATCAGCCCGCCGCCGCCGATCGGCACGATGATCGTGTCGAGGTCCGGCGCGTCCGCGAGCATCTCCAGCCCGACGGTGCCTGCGCCGGCAATGATCTGCGGGTCGTCGAACGGATGCACGAAGACGTAGCCGTTCTCGAGCGCGAGCTCGCGCGCCTTGGCATACGCGTCGTCGAACATGTCGCCGTAGAGCACGACCTTGGCGCCGTAGCCCTCCGTCTTGGTGACCTTCACCGTCGGAGTCGACGCGGGCATCACGATGGTCGCTGGTATTCCCAGACGTGTCGCGTGGTAGGCAACCGCCTGCGAATGATTGCCAGCCGACGCTGCGATCACGCCCCGCGCCCGCTCCTCTTCCGTCAGCTGCAGCAGCTTGTTGAGCGCGCCGCGCTCCTTGTAGGCGGACGTGAACTGGAGGTTCTCGAACTTCAGCCACACCTCGGCGCCGATGACTTCGGAAAGCGTCCGGCTCTTGAGCATCGGCGTGCGCACAACGGCGCCTTCGATCCGTTTGGCTGCGGCACGAATGTCATCGATAGTTGGCGGCTGCATCATCTTGCCAGCCGCCTAGCCGTTCACTCGTGAAGGAACAATGCTATGCGAGCGTAATGAAACGCCCAGCATTGCTTGCGCTCGCCGCCGCGCTCCTCGCCTCCCCCGCCTTCGCCGACACCCTGATCGACAATGCCAACGGCATCCAGGTGGATGCCAATGGCAATCTCTACCGCTTTAGCGGGCTTCTGATCGGCAACGACGGGAAAATCCTCCGTCTCGTCCGTTCCGACGAGCCGAAGCCGACGGCGAACAGCGTCGTCGACGTTCATGGCCAAACTCTGCTTCCCGGCTTCATCGACGCGCATGGTCATGTGATGGAGCTCGGCTTCGACGCGCTCCAGCTCAACTTGATCGGCACGTCCTCGCTTCAGGAACTCCAGCAGCGCCTGAAGGACTATGCAACCGCGCATCCCGGCAACGGCTGGATTCTCGGCGCGGGCTGGAACCAGGAGCTTTGGCCGACCAAGGCGTTCCCCACCGCCGCCGATCTCGACGCGGTGGTCAGCGACCGCCCCGTGGTGCTCGAGCGTGTCGACGGTCACACTCTGGTTGCGAATAGCGCGGCGATGAAGGCAGCCGGCGTGACTGCGCAGACGCCGGCGCCGAGCGGCGGTGAAATCCACAACGGCACCTTCGTTGATGCCGCGAAAGCCCTGATCGAGAAGGCCGTCCCGAAGCCGACCGAGGCGCAGCAGGACGAGGCGTTCGCCAAGGCTCAGGACATCCTGCTCGGCTTCGGCGTGACGGGCGTCGGCTCAATGAGCACCTCGCTCGACGATTGGAACAGCTTCCGGCGCGCAGGCGACGCGGGCAGGCTGCAGGTGCGGCTGATGGTCTATCTCCTCGGCCTCGACCCGCTGAAAGCGATCCCGCATCCCACTAGCTGGATGTACGAGGACCGCCTCCGCGCCGTTGGGGTCAAATTCTTCGCTGACGGAGCACTCGGATCGCGCGGTGCGTGGCTGAAGCAGCCCTATGCCGACAAGCCGGATACGCACGGGCTTCAGTTCCACAGCGATGCCGAGCTTCTTGCGCAGGAAGATGCTGCCGCCGCGGCCGGATTCCAGCCCGCAACCCACGCCATCGGCGATGCCGCCAATGCGCAGGTCATCTCGGTCTATGAGAAGCTCCATGCCAAATATCCGGGCGATCGGCGCTGGCGGATCGAGCATTTCCAGATCGTCGATCCCAACGACATCCCACGGCTCAAGCCGGCTGGGATCATCGCGTCGATGCAGCCGACGCACCAGACCAGCGACCGGCTGATGGCCGAAGCGCGCCTCGGCCCGAACCGCCTGAAAGGCGCTTATGCCTGGCAGACGGTCGAGAAGCTCGGAATCCCGCTCGCCTTCGGGACTGACTTCCCGGTCGAGTCGCCCAATCCGTTCCCCGGCCTTTCCGCGGCCGTCAGCCGCCAGGACCTGGAAGGAAAGCCGGCGGGCGGCTGGATTCCATCGGAGCGCCTGAGCTTCGCCCAGGCACTCGCGGCCTATACTCGCGGCTCCGCTTATGCCGGCTTCGCCGAGGACAGGATCGGCGCGCTGGAGCCGGGCAAATGGGCCGATTTCGTGCTTGTCGACCGCGACCCGACCAAGGTCGATCCGCAGCAGCTCGGCCGCACCGAAGTCCTTCAGACCTGGATTGCAGGAAAGAAGGTCTGGGAGCGGACCGCTAGCTCCGCGGCGCCCGAGCGCGGGAAATAAGCATCGCCGGAGTGAGCACCTGCGGGAGCTCCTCCGCCTGTGAACCACCAGGCCGATACCAGAGATAGAGCGGCACTCCCGCCCGGCCGCGGCTCTCGAGAAAGCGCGTGATCTGCGGATCGCCGCCGGTCCAGTCGCCGGCGAACACCTTCACGCCCGCCGACTTGAAGGCATCGCGCACCTCCTTGCGGTCGATGGCCGCCGCCTCGTTCACTTTGCAGGTCAGGCACCAGTCGGCGGTGAAATAGACGAAGACGGGGTGGCCCTGCGCAAGCTCGCGAGTCACCGCTGCTTCGCTCCACGTCTCAGCGCCCGCAATCCTGATTGGGCCTGATTCGACGCTCGCAGGGGCGAGTGCGATCGCCCCGACGAGTGCGGCGCCTGCCAATACAATTCCAATCAGCGGCAGCGACTGGCCGAGCCTTTGCGCGCGCCCGACGATCGCAAGCGCGACCGCAAGGATCGCCGCCGCAGCTATGCCGATCCACAACGCAGGCGCACCAGCCTCGCGCCAGAGCAGCCACAGCGCCGCAACCGCCGTCGCGCCCATCGGGATGGCGAGGAATCGCTGGAGCCGCGCCATCCACGCACCCGGCGCGGGAAGCATCCGGCGGAGCGCCGGGACGAAAGCCACGGCGACGAAGGGCAATGCCAGGCCGAGCCCCAGCGCCGCAAACACCGCGATCGAACCGGCAAGCGGGAGAAGGAGCGCGGTGCCGAGCGCCGCCCCGAGGAACGGGCCCGCACATGGCGTCGCAACGAAGGCCGCGAGCGCTCCGGTGCCAAAGCTCCCCGCCGGCCGCGCGCCACCGCCGACAGTCGGAAGTTCGAAAAGGCGCACGAGATTGAGCGTGATCGCCGTTGCCAGGAGCAGCAGCAGCATGATCGTCCGCGGGTCCTGAAGCTGGAACGCCCAGCCGGCGGCGCTCCCTCCGGCGCGGATCGCGACAAGCACCACACCCAAGGCACCCGTCCCGGCAATCGCGCCGGCCGCATAGGCAAGTGCGTCCTTGCGCGCATGCTGCGCCTCGCCCCCGCTTCTTGCGAGATGAAGTGCCTTCAATGCCAGGATCGGGAAGACGCACGGCATCAGGTTGAGGAGGATTCCGCCGGCAATCGCCCCGAGCACCGCCCACAGAACGGTATCCATACCGACGCCATCGATCTGTGTGCCGCCCTCCGGAACCGCGCCGGGGGCCGCTTCCACCTCAAGCCCTCGTCCGTCACCTAGTGAGAGCACGCCAGCCAGCTGCGTCGGCTCGCCACGCCGTCTCGGAAGCTCGGCGATCAGCAAGTCATCCTTGCGGCTGAAATGCTGGTCGCCTGCATAGTCAATCGGGCCGTCAATGGACGGGAAGAAGTAGGGCTTCTCGACCTTCACATCGCGCGGGAGCGGGATTCCGATGCGGACAATGTTGCCGGCGGCCTGGAAATGGGCGGCGCTCGCCAGCGGCCTGGGAAGTGCCTTTCGCCACTGATCGAAGGCTGCACGGTTCGGCGTGCCGATCCCCACCGGCAAGTCGAGCGAAAGCTCCCCGCTCTCCGGCACGCAAATCTTGTCGGTGCAGGCCAGCCAGTTCGCCTTGGCGCGGATCGGCACCGCGCCCGTCGCGTTCGGCGGTGCCTTCAGCTGGACGAGAACGGCATAATCCTTCTCGTAAACGTAGTTCATCAGGCCCGCGATCGTGAGCCACGTCGGCACCGGATAGCGAAGCTCGCCGGCCGACCAGCCGGGCGGAAGCTGCCACTTCACCTCCATCGGAAGGCCCGCGTCGCCGGGGTTGAGCCAATAGCCGTGCCAGCCCGGCTTGGTGTGCATGACGATGGCGAGCTCGACCTCGGCGCCGGCCGGTGCGGGTCCTTCCGCCACAAGCTGCGGATCGATTCCCCGGGCCTGCGCCAGTGCTGGCGCAAGCAGGAGCGCGAGGAGAATCAGCAAGCGCCGGAGCATGGCCGTCGCGCTAGTGCCTTAGGGAGAACTAGTCGAGGTTCGGCCTCAACCAGCGCTCGGCCTGCTCGAGCGGCACCTCGCGCCTTGCCGCATATTCCTCGACCTGGTCGCGGCCGATGCGCGCCACTCCGAAATACTGGCTGTCGCGGTGACCGAAATAGAATCCCGAGACGGCTGATGTCGGAAGCATCGCGAAATTCTCGGTCAGCACCACTTCGCCGGGATTGCCGCCGAGCATCTTGAACAGCACCGGCTTCAGGCTGTGGTCCGGACAGGCCGGGTAGCCGGGCGCCGGGCGGATGCCCTCATATTTCTCGCGGATGATCTGCTCGTTGGACAGATGCTCCTCGGCATAGCCCCATAGGCGGTTGCGGACCTGCCCGTGCATCGCCTCCGCGAAGGCTTCCGCCAGACGATCTGCGAGCGCCTTCAGAAGGATGTCGGAATAATCGTCATGCGCCGCCTTGAACCGCTCCAGGTGCGCGTCCAGACCGTGAATCCCGACGGCGAAACCGCCGATCCAGTCCTCACCCTCGGGATCGATGAAGTCGGCGAGGCACATGTTGGGCCGCCCTTCCCGCTTCTTCACCTGCTGGCGAAGCATCGGGACCCGGGTCCAGTCGTTGCCGGCGAGGATGAGGATGTCGTCGCCCTCGCGCTTGCAGCGCCAGAGGCCGACGGTCGCCTTCGGAGTCACCCAGCGCTCCGCGACGATCTGATCGAGCATCGCCTGCGCGTCGTTGAAGAGATTGGTCGCGCTCTCGCCCACTACTGGATCGTCGAGGATCGCCGGATAGGTGCCCGCCAGCTCCCACGCTCGGAAGAACGGGGTCCAGTCGATTGTCGCGCGCAGGTCCTTCAGCGGCCATTCGCCGATGTGATGCATGCCCGGATATTGCGGCGCGCGCGCCTTGCCGGTCGGGTCCCACGGGAAAGCGTTGGCGCGCGCCTCTTCCAGCGTCGACAGCTCGCTGTGGCCGCTGCGCTCGCGCGATTTGCGGAGTTTGTCGTAATCCTCAGCGGTCGTGTCGATCAGCGGTTCGCGCTGGGTGTCGGACACCAGCGACGAGGCCACGCCAACCGCGCGGCTGGCATCGAGGACATGGATCACCGGGCCCTCGTATGCGGGATCGATGCGGAGCGCCGTGTGCGCCTTGCTCGTCGTCGCGCCGCCGATCAGCAGCGGGGTCTTCAGCCCCAGCCGCTGCATCTCGCCCGCGACCGTGACCATCTCGTCGAGCGAGGGCGTGATCAGCCCCGACAGACCGATCATGTCCGCCTGGTTGTCGTTCGCGCATTTAAGGATGTCCTGCCACGGCACCATGACGCCGAGGTCGATCACCTCGAAGCCGTTGCATTGCAGGACCACGCCGACGATGTTTTTGCCGATATCGTGAACGTCGCCCTTTACGGTCGCCATCACGATGCGGCCTTTGCCCTGGGTGATGCCCTTCTCCTCCTTCTCCTTCTCGATGAAGGGGATGAGGTGGGCGACAGCCTTCTTCATCACGCGCGCCGACTTCACGACTTGCGGAAGGAACATTTTGCCGGAGCCGAACAGGTCGCCGACGACGTTCATGCCGTCCATCAGCGGGCCTTCGATGACCTCGATCGGACGGGCGAACTGCTGTCGCGCTTCTTCTGTGTCGTCGAGGATATGCGCGTCGATACCTTTGACGAGCGCATAGGAGAGACGCTCGGCGACCGGCAGTGAGCGCCACTCGGCCGCGGCCTTCTCTGCAGCGATATCGGTGCCTTTGTACTTTTCCGCAAGCTCGACGAGCCGCTCGGTCGAATCCTCGCGGCGGTCCATGATGACGTCTTCGCAGGCTTCGCGAAGCTCCGGATCGATGGCGTCGTAAATGTCGAGCTGGCCGGCATTGACGATGCCCATGTCCATGCCCGCGGGAATGGCGTGGTAGAGAAAGACGCTGTGCATCGCCCGGCGCACCGGCTCATTGCCGCGGAACGAGAAGCTGAGGTTCGACAGCCCGCCCGAAATGTGAACTCCGGGGCAGCGGCGGCGGATTTCGGCCGCGGCCTCGATATAATCGAGCGCGTAGCGGCGGTGCTCCTCGATTCCGGTCGCGACTGCGAAAATGTTCGGATCGAAGATGATGTCCTCGGCGGCGGTGCCATTGGCGGTCAGAAATTTGTACGCGCGCTCGCAGATCTCGACCTTGCGCTTGGCGGTGTCCGCCTGGCCTTTCTCGTCGAACGCCATGACGACGACGGCGGCGCCATAGGCGCGGCACTTGGCGGCCAGCTCCAGGAACGGCCCTTCGCCTTCCTTCATGCTGATCGAATTCACGATCGGCTTGCCCGAGACGCATTTCAGGCCGGCTTCGATCACGCTCCATTTAGAGCTGTCGATCATCACCGGCACCCGGGCGATGTCCGGCTCCGCGGCGATGCGCTTCAGGAAGATCGTCATCGCCTGTTCGGAATCGAGCAGGGCCTCGTCCATGTTGACGTCGATGACCTGCGCGCCGTTCTCGACCTGCTGACGGGCGACCTCGACGGCGGCGTCATAGTCGCCGGCCATGATCAGCTTCTTGAACTTGGCCGAGCCGGTGACGTTGGTGCGCTCGCCGACGTTGACGAAACGCGCGCCGGCGCCGGCCTGAACCTCGGGCTCGGCAATCACTTCCACAACCTTGTTCACGCGGCGATCACCATCGGCTCGAGTCCGGCGAGCAACGTCTGCTGGCGTGGGGGCGGTATCTTGCGTGGCGGCTTGCCCGCCGCGGTTTCCGCGATCGCGCGGATGTGCGCGGGCGTCGTGCCGCAACAGCCGCCGACGGCATTGACCAGGCCATCGCGGATCCATTCCGCCACCTGCGCCGCGGTCTCCGCCGCAGCTTCGTCATATTCACCGAGCTCGTTGGGAAGGCCGGCATTGGGATAGGCCATCACCAACGTGTTCGCCTGCGCCGAAAGCGCCGCTAGGTGCGGACGAAGCTGCGCCGCCCCGAAGGAGCAATTGAGCCCGATCGTCAGCGGCTTCGCGTGCCGCACCGACGCCCAGAAAGCTTCGACCGTGTGGCCGGAGAGATTGCGGCCGCTGAGGTCGGTCAGCGTCATCGACACCATCAGCGGGAGCTCGCGGCCGAGCGCCTGCTCCGCCTCCAGCGTCGCCATGATCGCCGCCTTGGCATTGAGCGTGTCGAACACCGTCTCGACGAGGATGAAATCCACTCCGCCCTCGACGAGCGCATCCACCTGCTCGCGATAGACCGCCTTCACCTCGTCGAAGTCGACTTCGCGAAAGGCCGGATCGTTGACGTCGGGCGAAAGCGACAGGGTCTTGTTCGTCGGCCCCATAGCGCCCGCGACCCACACCGGACGGCCGTCCGACGCCGAAAAGCGATCCGCGACCTCCCGGACGGTGCGTGCCGCCGCCCGGTTGATGTCGCCGACCAGCTCTTCGGCGCCGAAGTCCGCCTGGCTGATGCGGTTGGCGTTGAACGTATTGGTTGCAAGCACGTCCGCCCCCGCATCCGCGAATCTCTCGCAGATTTTCCGAACCACCTGAGGCTGGGTGAGGTTCAGGAGGTCGTTATTGCCCTTCTGGTCCTTCAGAAGGTCGAGGCCGCCGCAATAGGCGTCCGCCGCCAGCTTCTCGGCCTGGATTGCGGTCCCGAACGGCCCGTCCTTGATCAGGATTCGTTTTGCCGCTTCGACGCGGAACTCTGCGGCGGTACTCATTTTTTCGCCCTTACTCCAAGAAGATGACAGATCGCGTAGCTGAGCTCCGCGCGGTTCAATGTGTAGAAATGGAAGCAACGGACGCCGCCGGCGTAGAGCTGTCCGCACAGCTCGGCGGCGACGGTCGCTGCGATCAGCTGGCGCGCCGACGGCAGGTCGTCGAGGCCCTCGAAAAGCTGGTCCAGCCACTCCGGAATCGCGGCGCCGCAGGTCTGGGCGAACCGCCGTGTCGTCGCGACGTTCGACACCGGCAGGATGCCCGGAACGATTTCGATATCGATTCCAGCCGCCGCCGCCTCGTCGCGGAATCGCAGGAAGCAATCGGGCGAAAAGAAAAACTGGCTGATCGCGCGGTCGGCACCTGCGTCGATCTTGCGCTTCAGATTTTCGAGGTCGAAGCGCCGCGATGAGGAATCCGGGTGGATTTCCGGATAAGCGGCGACCGAAATATCGAACGGAGCCACCTTCTTGAGACCGGCGACCAGCTCGGTCGCGTCGCGATAACCTTGGGGATGCGGCTGGTACTTGGCCCCGACATCCGGCGGGTCGCCCCGAAGCGCGACGATGTTGCGGACTCCGCTGTCCCAATAGGCGCGCGCGACCTCGTCGACTTCGTCCTTGCTCGCGCCGACGCAGGTCAAATGCGCGGCCGGGGTGAGGTCTGTCTCGTTGAGGATTCGTTCGACGGTCGCATGCGTGCGCTCCCGCGTCGATCCGCCCGCGCCGTAAGTCACCGACACAAACCGCGGGTGAAGCGGCGCAAGAGTCTGGATCGACTCCCACAGGGTCTCACCCATCTTCTCCGTCTTGGGCGGGAAGAATTCGAAGCTGACCTGGATGTCGCCGCGCGCCTGCGCGAAGAGGGGTTCGTGGCGGCTCAATTGTTCGAACGCGTTCATGCCGCCCTCCGCTGCCTGACCGGCGCCTTCACTCCGCGCCACAGGGTGACCGTCAGCGCGCCGCCCTCGAGATGCTCGACATGGTCGACTTCCAGCCCGGCCGAGTTGAACCAGCCCTCCATCACCTCGTCGGCGAAACCGAGGCGCAGGTGGGCGTCGAACGTCCGGAGCTCCTCGCGCTCGTGCGCCGCGAAGTCGACAACTAGCAACGTGCCGCCCGGAGCAAGCACGCGCGCCGCCTCGGTGATCGCGTCGGCCGGCGCATGCGCGTAGTGAAGCACCTGGTGAATGATGACGCAGTCCGCGGTGCCGTCGGCGAGAGGCAGAGAATACATGTCGCCCTGGCGAAGGCTGGAGCGGACACCCGCTGATTCCAGCTTCACCCGCGCAAGCCGGAGCATGTCGGAGGAGCGGTCGATGCCGATCGCCTCGCTCGCCCGCGGGCCGAACAGCTCGATCATCCGGCCGGTGCCGGTGCCGATGTCGACGAGGGTGCCGAGCGCGCGGTGACCGAGGGCGCGGTCGATGGCCCGCTCCACCTCGGCTTCGGCCACATGCAGCGAGCGGATGGAGTCCCATACCTCGGCCTGGGCCGCGAAATAGCGCTCCGCCGCCTCGGCCCGGTCCGCCCGAACCGCGTCAAGCCTGGCCCTGTCCTCCCCGAACATGGCCCGCGTCGACTCATCGATCCAGGCTTCCACGAGCTCAAGCAGCGGCGCGGTCTGCTCCGCGTCGGCAAGCGCCATGAATACCCAGCTGCCTTCCTTACGGCGCTCGACGATTCCCGCATCCGCAAGGATCCGGACGTGACGGGAGACGCGGGGCTGGCTCTGCTCAAGCAGTTGCGCAAGCTCTCCGACCGACAATTCCATTCTCGCGACGAGCGCCAGGATCCTCAGCCGCGTCGGGTCGGAGACGGCCTGGAACCGGTCAGCAAGAGGAAGCGCGTCCATCGTTCGATCGGCATATAAAGAATTCTTTATATGGTCAAATCGACCAGCGCTGTTTATGAGCCCCGCCTCGGCCTTGCGCAGTCGCAGTCGCCTGCGGTGAGGCAATTGCGCCGGGGTGCCCCCGTCTGTAATGGCGCGCCCTGGCCTGCACGATTCGCGTGCCAGGCCGAGCCCACGGCCCAACAGGGGCTTTTTGAGGGAGTGGAACGATCATGAAAAAAGTCGCACTGACCGTTGCGGTCCTCGCGCTCGGCCTTGCCGCTTGCGCGAAGAACAATGCCGCCAACAACGAGATGACGGCCAACGAGACCACCACCGAGAATGCGGCGGCGACCGACGTCAACGCGTCGATGAACGCCGAGGCGGTTGCCACGAACGCTCTCGAGAACATCCAGGACGAGGCATCGAACGCGCAGGGTGCGGTCGAGAACCTCGCCGAGAACGCCACGACCAACAAGTAAGGTCGCGCGCTGATGATCAAGGGCCGCATGCCTTTCCTGGCATGCGGCCCTTTTGTTTTTGCGCTGCTGCTCGGCGCGTGCGGCAACAGGACCGCACCCTCAGCCGAGGAAAACCGCCAGCTCGACAATGCCGCCGAGATGCTCGACGCGGCGCCTCAAACCCTCGAAAATGTCGACGCGAACGCCCTCGGCCCGGTCGACAACAACCTCGCTACGGACGAATCAGAGCGCTGAGGATCTGCGAAACCAGCATCGTCCGCGGATCGACGCGGTAGAGGTAATTCTGGTCGTAAATGTAGCGCGAACGCGGGTCGAGCTGCGGCCCGTAGTAGTTGCGCAAATTGTACGGCAGCGAATTGTAGCCGAGTAGCCCCTGGTAGCCGAGCGGCACCCGCTGGCCGATGCCGAACAATTTCTTCGCCTGTCCCGGAGGCATGCAGCCCTTGTCGCGCAGACCCGGCGGGCAACCGCCGACACCGTATCCGACGGGCCCCTGCACTCCAAAGGCGTGCGGATTGCCGTGACCGTTCCCGTGTCCGGGCTTGGCCAGCGCCGGACCGGTGAAGCCGAGCGCCGCGGCGCCGGCGATGAGGATGAGCTTTTTCATAGTTCCGAATCCTAGCCGAAATCGTCTGAACGTCCGTTGACGAGTTTCGTTACCGTGGCGTCAGGGGACTGCCGGTTGCCCCACTTCGCGGTCCGGTCTAGAGCGCCGCCAACTTGCCCGCGCCGCTCCCCGGCGCCGACCCACAGGAAAGGAAAGCAGCAGCTTCATGGCTCGCAAGAAGATCGCTTTGATCGGCGCCGGAATGATCGGCGGAACCCTGGCCCACCTCGCCGCGATGCGCGAGCTGGGCGATATCGTCCTTTTCGACATCGCAGAGGGCATTCCCGAGGGTAAGGCGCTGGACATCGCCGAGGCGGGACCGGTCGACGATTTCGACGCGAAGCTGAAGGGCACGTCCGACTATAAGGACATCGAAGGCGCGGACGTCTGCATCGTCACCGCCGGCGTCGCTCGCAAGCCGGGCATGAGCCGCGACGATTTGCTGGGCATCAATTTGAAGGTGATGAAGTCGGTCGGTGAGGGCATCAAGGCGCACGCTCCGAACGCCTTCGTGATCTGCATCACCAACCCGCTCGACGCGATGGTCTGGGCGCTCCGCGAATTCTCCGGGCTGCCGCACAACAAGATCGTCGGGATGGCCGGCGTTCTCGACAGCGCGCGCTTCCGCCACTTCCTCGCCGAAGAGTTCGGGGTCTCTGTCGAGGACGTTACCGCGTTCGTGCTCGGCGGCCATGGCGACACGATGGTGCCGGTGGTCGAATATTCGACCGTCGCCGGGATCCCGATTCCCGACCTCGTGAAGATGGGCTGGACGACGCAGGAGAAGATCGACGCGATCGTGAAGCGCACCCGCGGCGGCGGCGGCGAGATCGTCGCGCTCCTGAAGACCGGATCGGCCTATTATGCGCCCGCGACCAGCGCGATTTCGATGGCCGAGGCCTTCCTCAAGGACAAGAAGCGGGTCCTCCCCTGCGCGGCGCACCTGACCGGCCAGTATGGCGTCGACAACCTCTATGTCGGCGTTCCCTGCATCCTCGGAGCGGGCGGCGTCGAGCGCATTGTCGAGATCGATCTCAAGGATGAGGCCAAGAAGAATTTCCAGGTCAGCGTCGATGCGGTGAAAGAGCTGCTCGAAGCCTGCAAGCAGATCGACGGAAGCCTCAAATGAGCATTCTCGTCGACAGCAGCACCAAGGTCATCACCCAGGGGATGACGGGCGACACCGGCACGTTCCACACGCGCCAGGCGCTCGACTACGGCACCAAGATGGTCGCCGGCGTGACGCCGGGCAAAGGCGGGAGCGAGCATCTCGGGCTGCCGGTGTTCAACACCGTCGCCGAAGCGAAAGCGGCGACCGGCGCCAACGCGTCCGTCATTTATGTCCCGCCGCCCTTCGCAGCGGATTCGATCCTCGAAGCGATCGATGCGGAAGTGCCGCTGATCGTCGCCATCACCGAGGGCGTTCCAGTGCTCGACATGGTTCGGGTGAAGCGCGCGCTGTCGGGCTCAAAGTCGCGGCTGATCGGGCCGAACTGTCCGGGCGTCCTCACGCCTAACGAGTGCAAGATCGGGATCATGCCGGCCAATATCTTCAAGAAGGGCAGCGTCGGGATCGTCAGCCGCTCGGGCACGCTCACCTACGAAGCGGTGTTCCAGACGACCAACGAAGGCCTCGGACAGTCGACCGCCGTCGGGATCGGCGGCGATCCGGTCAAAGGGACCGAGTTCATCGACATGCTCGAGATGTTCCTCGCCGACGACGAGACCCAGTCGATCATCATGATTGGCGAGATCGGTGGCAGCGCCGAGGAAGACGCCGCGCAATTCCTCGCCGACGAAGCGAAGCGCGGCCGAAAGAAGCCCACCGTCGGCTTCATCGCGGGCCGTACAGCGCCTCCGGGCCGCCGCATGGGTCATGCCGGCGCGATCATCTCGGGTGGGAAGGGCGATGCGGAA
>DATMHP010000082.1:0-3798 GCA_035554875.1 Sphingomicrobium sp. | reverse complement strand
GACCGTCTTCAGGATGATGTTGGCGACTTGCCCGGTGAGCCCGGAAATACCCAAACTCGCTGCCTCGACGATCTCGATGCGATCGACGTTGCCCGCGGGGGTCCTCTGCAACTGGTCGATGGCGCCGCCGGATTTGTTCGCGATCCGCTGGCCGTTGATCAGCACATTCTCGGACGCCTGCCCAAGGCCGCGTTCCACGTCCGCGCTGTGGATCGTGAAGCCGGGCACCTGGACCAGCATGTCATAGGCGGTCTTCGGAGCGAAGCGGGCGAAGTCCGCTGGGGTGTAGACCCTCTTGCTCCCTACCGCCTTCGACGCTGGCGGAGCTACCGCAGCTGGGTCGGTCGTCGCGGTCTGCGCGCGGGCATGACCGGACCAGATGAAGCATGCCGCCGAAGCGAGCAGTGCGGCATTGAGGCCCCTGTTGACGCGGGTCATATGGTACTCCACCTGTTTAGAGTATTACTGTTATAATACAGCGAGGCAAGCTTAGCGTTTGCGAATGTCGTCGCTGACGGCCTTGAGCTGGACGAGGTGGTCCGGCGAGGGGAGGGTGTCGCCCTGCGACACGGCCCGCACATATTCGGGCGTGATGTTCAGCGCCTTGAGCTGGACCAGAGTGTCGACGGGGAGGCGCCCGTAGCCGATGCGCTCGAACCCCGCGACGAACTCCGGCGTGATGTCCAGTGCCTTCATCTGGATGAGGTCATCGACCGGTAGGTTCGAATAGCCGGCGCGGATGAAGCTCCCGACATATTCCGGCGTGATCTTCAAAGCCGCGAACTGGACGAGGCCGTCGAGCGTCATCGGCCGATAGCCTTGGGCGGAAAGCCCGTTGATGTAAGCGGGCGTGGCCTCGACCGCGGTCAGCTCGATGAGCTTGTCGACCGTGGGCGTCGGATAACGTGCACGGGCGAGCGCATCGACCAGTTCCCGGCGCACGTTCAAGGCAATCATTCCGAACGTGTCGTCTTCGCTCGGCCGGCCAATTCCGTGGTCCGCGAGGAAGCGGTTGAATTCGGCATTCGGCGTCATCGTGCAAGTGCCGCGAGCCATGGCGTTCCCGCCGGTGCCCGCACAGTCGATGCGGCCGGCCTCGCGAACGACCGCGAAGCGGATCGGCCGAGTGCCAGGGCTGTCGAGTGAAGCGGCATCGAGGCCTGCCAGGTCGGCGACCCGAAACGACGAGTCCCAACTGTGCTCCGAATGGCCGTTGCGATCGCGCTTGAAGCGCAATTGCACATTGCCGGCGGAGTGGCCCGGTTCGATGGTGAACTGGAGCGGAGCCGCGGTTTGCGCCACGCAGGCGGAAGATACCGTGATTGCGGTAAGCAGCAGTGCGGCGACGAAAGCCAACATCCTGGTCATTTCACGTCTCCTTCTTCACTTGCTTCGGGCAAAGTTCGCCCGTCCGCCCCAATGAGGCGCTTAAAACTCAATGACTTGAGGTCAGTTCAGCCGGTCAGTCAGTGCTGCCGGATCACGGTCCATAGCGTTCGCTCGCGCGAAGCTCCTCCGGAGTAATGCCGAGTGTCTTCAGCTCGACCAGCTTGTCGACGTCGATGTGATCGAAGCCGGCGCGCCGGAACCGTTCGACGTCGCTCGGAGTGACTCCCACGGCCTTGAGCTGAGTGAGATCATCCAGCGAAATCCGTCCGTAACCGGCGGCTGCGAGTGCACGGATGTAATCCTCGCGGACGCCGACGGCATAGGCGCCGGTGATCTCGTCGGCATCGAGATTGCGATAGCCGAGCCTCGCGAGCTCCTGGATGAAGGCGGGGGTGACTCCGACCGCCTTAAGCTGGACGACGTCGTCATGGTCGAGCTTCAGCTGCGGAGCCACCGAGCGGATCGAGTCGATATATTCGGGCGTGACACCGACGGCCTTGAGCTCGATCGCACGGTCGATCGCCGACTTCTGCCTCGAGGAACCAGGCGTCCCAGCGAGGGCACCGGCGAGACCGGGAACCGTGCGAGCATCGGCATATTCGATCACGCCGCCGCCTGGACCGGTAAGAACGGTGCGCCTGTGGCCGCGAGCATCCGGCGGATAGACTTCAATGACACCGCCGCCCGGGCCGGTGAGGACGACCTTGCCGTCCTTCTTCGTCGTGATGACGCTGCCGTTGGGATTGGTCATGGTCACGACGCCGTTTGCGCTGGCGATAGTGGGCACGGCGCCGGGCACAGCAGGGACCGGCGTGACGGGCGTCACTGCCTGGGCCAGACTCGGGCTGGTCACAGCAGGACTGGATTCCGCAGGCAGGGCCGCGTTGGCGGGCACCAGGTTCAGGGCGGCGACCGGGACGGCCATGCCGGCGGCGAAGAAAGCCGCGGCGGAGCCCCAGCGCCAACCGCCCGGAGCGCGCTTCACCGCGCCGTCGAGCACGCGCTTCACGCGGCGGGCGAGCGAGTTCTTGGCCGGGGCGACGCCATGCGCGCCGATGAGGATGCCGCGGCACTCGTGACGTGCGACGCCGACCAGGAGCCTGGCGTATTCGGTCTCGTCGATATCGGTTGCGAGAACCGCGTCGTCGGCCGCCTCTTCGCGCAACTGGTGAGCTTCGCGGGCGAGCAGCCAGACGAACGGATTGAACCAGAAGAGCGCGACCGCGATCCGCGACAGGAGCAGCTTGGCCCAATCGAGCCGGGCGACGTGCGCGAGCTCATGCGTGATGATCGCCTCGGCCTCGCCATGGGACTCCGCGGCCTCTGCATTGAGCAGGATGACCGGGCGAACCACGCCCCAACTGATCGGAGACGGAAGCTCGTTGCTGGTGAGAAGGGCAGTGCCGTGCTTGAACCCCATCCGGTGCTGGGCCTTCGCGAGCGCGGTCAGCCACGGCGCATCGACGAGGACCGTCGCCCGCGCCTTCAGCACGAACAGCCGGACCAAAGCGATCAGGGTAAGCAGGACGAGCAGAGCCGCAGGGACGGTGTAGCCCCAAAAGGGCCAGTCGACGGGCGCGCTCCCGACGCTCGGTTCACCGGACACGGGCGCCGATGTGGTCGCCGGTTCCGGAGTCGGTGCAGTCACCGGCAGCACGACCGAAGAAGGGGATTGGACTTCGGCCTTGCCGACCAGGAACTCCGGACCGGCGACATCGAACGTCGGGAGAGCAAAGGTTGCGACCGGAAGGAGAAGCAGGCCGGCGAGCGCGAGATGCGCGATCCAGCTGCGGTCCGCCGCCGAGCGGTTCCCGAGAATCTTGAGGAGGAGCAGGGCTCCGCCCGCAATGAGGACGGACTTCGCGGCGAGCGGAACGAACCATTCCATCACTGTGCTCCCTTCGCTTTGCGCGCCTTGGCGATCATCGCCTCGAGATCGTTGAGATCGTCGACGCTGAGCTTGTCGGACATGCCGAGCAGGGCCGTTGCGGCTCCGGCGGCCGAACCGTTGAAGAAGACGCGGACGATCTCGCTCAGCGCGGATTTGCGCGCGGCGGTTTCCGGAACGACCGGGCTGTAGAGGTAACCGCGCTCCGAATCGGTGCGCTCGACGAAACCCTTGTCCTCGAGTCGCTTGAGCATTGCCCGGACGGCCGAGCCGCTGATCTGATCGGGAAGGCGCTCACCCACGTCACCGGAGGTGAGGGGGCCGGCCTCATAGAGGATATCGACGATCTGACGTTCACGGGGAGGAAGTTTGCTGAGCATGTGATTCGGAGTCCTGAATTCGCGCTACATTTGTAGCGTGTGCTACATTTGTAGCGTGAACGCAAGCTGAATGTTGCGCAGGCGCGAAGTTATTCTCGGCGGGTGGCGGAGAGGGTGGGATTACCTTCGGTGATCCCACCG
>DATMHP010000081.1:0-8955 GCA_035554875.1 Sphingomicrobium sp. | reverse complement strand
ATGATGCCATGGTCGAATTTCCACTCTTCGGCATAAGCCACGTCGACGCGGTCCATCACCTTGCCGATGATCCGCCGCGAAAGGTCGGGATTGCCGGGAATTCTCCGCCGCGGGATACGCAGCCAGTCCGGGTCCTCGATCGGCCCCTCATAATCTTCCGCCATGCCGATGCAGTAGGCGGGCATGTTGTTCATGAAGAAGTTGGCGAAGTGCTCCGCGGCGATGACGATCAGGGCGTCGGGCCGGCTTTCTTCCAGCGTCGCTCGCAATCGCTGGAGAGTTGCGAAAAAGGGATCGCGAACCGCCGGATCGGCGCGATCCGCTCGCGCCGTCATCCCCGGGCCGTGACTCATGATCCCAGCGAAAGCCAGGCTCATATCGCGCCGCCCTTTCCGTCATCGACCGCGGCGTAGATTCCGCCGCGGACCTGTCCGTGCTCCGCGAGCGCATCTTTCATCGCCTGGATATATTCGTCCCACGCAAGGCCGCGCCAGGCGGCGAAGTGCATGAGGATCTGCCCATTGACGCCGAGGATGTAGAGCTTGCCGATGTCGTCGCTCCGGAGTGCCTCGGCTTCTTCATCGCTCAGCCGATAGTTGGCGAGGACGGCTTCCCGGTCCGCCGCAAAGGCCGTCTGCACGGCGCGGTCGCGGTTCAGCTCGTACAGCAGCTTCTGAAGTGCATAGAGCGACATGTTCGTGCAATCCTACGTCGCGGCTTGCCCGTCATCAAGTTAACCTGTTAAGTAATTTGTCGTGGCGGGCAATCCGCAAAGGAGGGATGGATGATGACTCGGTGGTGGATGTCTTCGGCGCTTGCCCTGGCGATTGCGACCGCCGGCCCTGCTGTCGCGCAGGATTCGCCGATCAATCCGCTCGACGCGCTCACCGCGACCGAGATCAACCGAACCGTCGAGATCCTGACCGCCGCGAAGAAGGTCGATGCGAACACGCGCTATCCCACCATCACGCTGCAGGAGAATTCGAAGGCTTCGATTCTTGCGTGGAAGCCCGGCCAGCCCTTCGAGCGGCTCGCCCGCGCGACCTATTTGCGGGACTCCGCGATCCACGAGGCGGTCGTCGACCTGACTGCCGGCAAGGTCGTTTCCGACGAGGAGGTGAAGGATCACCAATCGCTGATCCTCTTCGAGGAATTTCTTGGCGCAAGCGAGATCGTGAAGAAGGACCCGCGGTGGCAGGCCGCGATGCGCAAGCGAGGCTACACGAATTACGACAAGATCATCTGTGCACCGCTGACGGTCGGTCCCGTGGTCGACGAGCGTTATCGCGGGCTTCGGCTCCTGAACGTCCCCTGTTTCGACACCGCCGGGGCGGTCAATCATATCTACGGTCGGCCGATCGAAAACCTTCTCGCCGTGGTCGACGTTCGCAATCGCAAGGTGCTGGACGTCATCGATCTCGGAGTTGTGCCGGTGCCCGCCGAAGTGCCTTCGAGCGCCTATGACCCGGCAACGAGCACCCGCAGCGACATCAAGCCGGTGCAGATCGTCTCCCCAGCCGGCGACAACTTCACCATCGACGGCTCGAACATCGCCTGGGACAAGTGGAAATTCCACCTCCGGGTGGACAAGCGCGTCGGACCGGTCATCTCGCAAGTCACCTATCGCGACGGCAACGAGGATCGCCAGATCGCGTACGAATTGAGCACGTCCGAGATGTTCGTTCCGTACATGGAGCCGAGCCAGACCTGGGCGTACCGGGCCTACATGGACATCGGCGAATATGGGTTCGGCGCCTTGTCCTCGCCGCTTAAGCCCGGCTCCGACTGCCCGATCAACGCAAAGTTCCTCGATGCGACGATCTCGGACGACCACGGGAAGCCGCTGACGCTCAAGAATGTCGTCTGCGTTTTCGAGCGCGACACGGGCGAGCCGCTCTGGCGCCACTATGAGGTGTTCACCGAATCCCACGAAAGCCGCCCGAACGTGGAGCTGGTGGTTCGGATGGCGCCGGAAGTCGGCAATTACGACTATCTCCTGGATTTCGCCTTCAACCGCCGCGGCGAAATCGAGGTGCGGGTCGGCGCCTACGGGATCGACGCCACCAAGGCCGTCGCCGCCAAGACGATGCAGGACGCGACCGCGAAGGAAGACACCGCCTACGGCACCTTGATCGCGCCAAACCTGGTCGGCGTGAACCACGACCATTTCATGAGCTTCCGGATCGACCTCGACGTCGATGGGCAGAACAATCGCATGGTCGTCGACAAGTTCGTCCCGAAGACGCTGACGAACAACCCGTTGCGCCGCAGCATCTGGCAGGTCGAACGATCGGTCGTGCCGACGGAGCAGGCGTTCGAGCCCATGCACGAGTCGGCCTGGTTCCGCTTCGAGAGCGAAAAACGGCTGAACGCGCTGGCAAATCCCACGAGCTATCAGCTCGTCCCGGGCCATTCCGACATTTCGATCCTGAGCGAAGACGAACCGCAACAGCAGCGGGCGGCCTTTTCCGGCGCTCCCTTCTGGGTGACCCGCTACCATCCCGACGAGCTGTTCGCGGCCGGAGTCTACCCGAACCAGAACCGCACGGTCGAAGGGCTTCCTGTCTTCATCGGCAACCACGAGGATATCCGGAACCAGGATATGGTCCTCTGGTACACCATCGGGTTTAGGCACCAGACACGCGCCGAGGATTGGCCGGTGATGCCCGGCATGTGGCACTCGTTCAAATTGCGGCCGTTCAACTTTTTCGACCGCAACCCTGGAATGGACGTTCCGCCGGCAGCTGCTCCGACGTCGAGCAACTGACAGGGTTCACCGTCCGCTCAATTTTCGGGATTTGGCTGCGGTTCCTCCACGGCGGGCTCTGCCGGAGACGCCGGCCGCAACAGCGCCGCGCGATAGTCCGTCACGACCTTGTGACAGGTCTTCAGGCTCTCGTTGAGCTGGGACACCGCTTCTTCGGGGGCATCCTCAGGCGGATCATCTGTGGCGGTCAACGGCTGCAGCTCCGTGGCAACGGCGGCTCAATGTTCCTCGGTCGGACGAGTTGCACGGGCTAGCGCCCGCCGTGCACGCTTCGCTTTTAACCCTGTTATTTTTGCGCTGTCCCGCGGGTCTCGCGGGCGCGGCAGAGGTGCTCGATCGATCCTTCGAGCGCTTCCGGCGTGAACGGCTTTTGCAGGATTTCGACGTGATCCGGACGGTCGCGAATGGCTTCGGCTTCCGCATAGCCAGTGACGATCAGGGCCGGGACGTCGGGGCAGATGTCCTGCGCCGCGCGAAGCAGCTCGGTCCCCGACAGGTGCGGCATTGCATAATCGGTGATGAGCAAGTCGAAATTGCAATTCTCGCGAAGCACCCGAAGCGCGTCCGTCCCGTCGGCGGCTTCGATTACCTTATGGCCGAAATCGCTGAGCACCGCCGCGGTCGTGCTGCGGACATGCGCGTGGTCGTCGACCAGCAGGATGCTCAGCTTGCGTGGCGCGCCCTTGCGCTTCATTGCGGCCGGCGGAGGAACGTCGCGCGCCGCGCGCTCGCTCGCTCGCGGCAGCCACAGCTCGGCGGTCGTGCCTTTGCCCAGTGCGCTGTCGATCCGGAACGCGCCGTTCGACTGCCTGGCGAAGCCGTAGACCATGCTGAGGCCGAGCCCGCTGCCCTTGCCGATCGCCTTGGTCGTGAAGAACGGATCCATGACCTTTTCCAGGTCCTCGGGCGCGATTCCGCTGCCGGTGTCGGCGATCGCGATCCGCACATAGTCGCCCGCGTCGAGCCCGCTCTCATCGCCGGCTTCAGCCTTGGCATTCTGGGCCGTGATCACGATCGTGCCGCCGTCGGGCATCGCGTCCCGAGCATTGATGATGAGGTTGACCAGCGCGAGCTCAAGCTGCGCCCGGTCGGCGAGCACGTCCCATGAGGCCTTGTCGATGCGCCAGTCGATATGGACCAATCCGCCGAGCGTGTGGGTCAGCAGGTCGGAGACGGCTTCGCGGAGCGACTGAAGGTCGATCGGCCGCGGTTCCAGCTTCTGCCGCCGGGCGAAGGCGAGGAGCCGCCGCACAAGCTCGCTTCCCTGCTCGGCAGCGCGCTTGGTCATGCCGAGGATTCGCCGCTGGTCGTCTTCCAGCGCGGCCTTTTTCTCGAGCAGGCTGAGGCCGCCGATCACCGCCGCGAGCAGATTGTTGAAATCATGCGCGATGCCGCCGGTGAGCTTGCCGATGGCGTCCATCTTCTGGGCCTGGATCAGCTGGGTTTCGAGCGATCTTTGCTCGGAAATATCGGTGAGTGTGCCGGCAAATTCGATCGGCTGTCCGTCGGTGTCTTTCAGGAGCACCGCCTGGTCGAGGAAATGCTTGTAGCTGCCGTCCGCACACCGCCAGCGATATTCGATTGACGATCGCCCGCTCTTCCGGCGTGCTTCCATCGCGGCGATGACCCGGTCGCGGTCTTCGGGATGAAGCCGGTCCGCCCACATGGTCGGCTCGTCCAGCACCTGCTCATGGGTGAAGCCCGTGACGGCCTGAAGGTCCCCGCTGACATAATTGGGACGGCGCGGATGGGCGTCGCAGCGTTCCAGATACAGCACCATCGGCAGCGACTGGATGATCGCCGCCTGCCGCTGTTCGGCCCGCCGCAGTTCCTGCTCCGCCCGAAGCCGCTCCTTGTTCGCCTGCAGGGTCGCGTCGAGAAGCGCCTGCTCGTGCCGAGCCTTGTTTTCGACCTGCTTCGTCTTCTCGAAAAGATCGACGAACACGGCAACTTTGGAGCGAAGGATCACCGCGTCGACCGGCTTGAAGACATAATCGACCGCGCCCATCGAATAGCCCCGCAGGAGGTGCTCGGCTTCCTTGTTGACCGCTGACAGGAAGACGATGGGAATGCTCTTCGTCTGCTCGCGGCTGCGGATGATCTGGGCGGTCTCATAGCCGTCCATTCCCGGCATGTAGACGTCGAGCAGGATGACCGCGAACTCGCCTTTCAGCAGGTGGCGAAGCGCTTCCTCGCCCGAGCGCGCGAGCACGACTTCGCCCAGGTCGTCGAGCACGGTTTGAAGGGCGAGCAGGTTGCGCTCGTCGTCATCGACGAGAAGGACTCGCGCACGCTCCGTCCCGACGGGGAGGGACGCTTTGTCCTCCTCCTCGCCGAGCCTCAATTTGGGCATTTCGGCCACGGGCCTGTTCATCGCTTACTCTGCGTGCACCATCTGGACAGGAGGTGCGGCTGCAAAAGCGGCTTCCCTGGCTCTTGCGACCCACACGCGAACCAGCGCGAGCAGCAGCTCGATATCGACCGGCTTGGCGATGTAATCGGAGGCGCCGGCATCGAGGCACTTCTGGCGGTCGCCTTTCATTGCCTTGGCAGTGACCGCGATCAGCGGAATGTCCGCAAGCTCCGGCCGCTGCCGTATCTGCTTCATCGTTTCATACCCATCCATGTCCGGCATCATGATGTCGATCAGAGCGACATCGACGCCCGGTGTTTGCTCAAGAATGACGATGCCGTCCTTGCCCCTTTCGGCGTGGAGGACTTCCACGTCATGGCTCTCAAGAACGCTCGTGAGCGAGAAGATGTTGCGAATGTCGTCGTCGACGATGAGAACCTTGGCGCCAGCAAGCTCGGGGAGACGGCGGTTTGAGGGCGCTCCGGACTTCCTGCGCTTGCGCGGCTTTTGCGACTTCGCCTGTTCGCCGAGCGATTTGAAGAGCTTGACGAGATCGGCGCGGGCGGCCGGCTTCTCGGTGACACCGGCGGCCCCCATCTCCATCACCGAACCGGTGCGGTCGGCGCCAGAGATGACCTGGATCGGGATCTGGGATGTGTCAGGGTCGTGCTTCAGGAGATCGAGGAGCACGAACCCGTCGATGTCGGCCAGGCCAAGGTCGAGGGTGATCGCGCTCGGCTGAAGCTTGCGCGCCATGCCGAGCGTGCCCGCTCCGGCAGTCGAGACCACGCCCTTGAGCCCTGCCTCGTGCGCCGCATCGAGCAGAATGGTCGCGAACGTCGGATCGTCCTCGACGATGAGGACGAACGGGTCGTTGGCCAGTTCGTCGCGGTCGTCATTAACGTCGAACGGCGCGGGCAAAGCGGTCGGGACGACCGCGCCGCTGTTGTCGTAGCGCGCCGGGGTCGCACCCGCCGGGGCCGATTCCGCGACCGCTTCGAGCGGCACGTAGAGGGTGAAGGTCGATCCCTCGCCCGGCTTGGAGCGGACCTGCAGCTCGCCCCCGAGCAGCCGGGCGATCTCGCGGCTGATCGAGAGGCCGAGGCCGGTGCCACCATATTTGCGGCTGGTCGTGCCGTCGGCCTGCTGGAATGCCTCGAAGATCAGCTTCTGCTTGTCTTCGGGGATTCCGATGCCGGTGTCGGTGACCGCGATCTCGATGGCGCGATCGGCGTTCCGAAGAGCCGGATGGGTTGGGTTCCAGCCGCCCGTCGCGCAGCTCACGCCGAGTGTCACGCTGCCCTTCGAGGTGAATTTGAAGGCATTCGACAGCAGGTTGAGGACGATCTGCTGGAGACGCTTTTCGTCGGTGCGGATCGTCTGCGGCAGCTTGGGATCGAACTTGACGTTGAAGTCGAGGCCCTTGTCGGCAGCGAGCTGGCGGAACGTCCGCTCCATGTGCTGCTTCAAATTCTGCATCGGCATCTCGCCGACCTCGATCGTGACCGTGCCGGACTCGATCTTCGACAGGTCGAGAATGTCGTTGATGAGGTTGAGGAGGTCGGATCCCGCCGAATTGATCGTCCGGGCGAACTCGACCTGCTTGTCGTTAAGGTTGCCGTGCTGGTTGTCACCAAGCAGCTTCGACAGGATCAGCAGCGAGTTGAGCGGGGTCCTCAGCTCGTGGCTCATGTTCGCAAGGAACTCGGACTTGTACTTGGAGGTGAGGGCGAGCTGTTCGGCTTTCTCCTCGAGCGCGCGCCGTGCCATCTCGATTTCGAGGTTCTTCGCTTCGACCTGCTTCTTCTCGTTCTCGAGAAGCTGGGCCTTCTCCTGAAGCTCCTCGTTGGTGTTGTGCAATTCTTCCTGCTTGCGGGTCAGCTCGGTCTGGCGCGCCTGCAGCTCCTGGGTGAGCAACTGCGACTGCTTGAGCAGGCCCTCGGTGCGCATCGTGGCGGCGATCGTGTTCAAGACGATTCCGACCGATTCCATCAGTTGGTCGAGGAAGTTCTGGTGGGTTTCGTTGAACTCGTTGAACGAGGCCAGCTCGATCACCGCTTTCACTTCGTCTTCGAACAAAGCCGGTAGGATGTTGACGTTGGCGGGCTTGGCATGACCGAGGCCTGAGCCGATGCGGATGAAGTCCGGCGGCACGTCCTTCAGGAGGATCGGCCGGCGATCGGCCGCAGCCTGGCCGATCAGCCCTTCGCGAAGCCGGAACTCCTCTTTCAGCTCCTCCGGATTTTCGGCGCCGTAGCTGGCTACCAGCTCCAGCTTGGTTTCGTCCTCTTCGCGCTTGGAGACGTAGAAGACGCCGTATTGGGCGTTCACCAGCGGCGCGAGCTCGGACATGATGAGGTTCGACACGGTGGCGAGATCGCGTTCGCCCTGGAGCATCCGGCTGAAGCGGGCGAGGTTGGTCTTGAGCCAGTCCTGCTCCGCATTCTTGAGCGTCTGCTCCTTCAAGTTGCGGATCATCTCGTTGATCGTGTCCTTGAGCGCGGCCATTTCGCCCGACGCCTCGACGGCGATCGAGCGGGTGAGGTCGCCCTTGGTCACGGCTGTCGCCACCTCGGCGATCGATCGGACCTGGTTGGTCAGGTTGGCGGCTAGCTGGTTCACGTTGTCGGTGAGGTCGCGCCATAGGCCTGCTGCGCCCGGAACGCGCGCCTGGCCGCCAAGCTTGCCCTCGATGCCGACCTCGCGGGCCATGTTGGTGACCTGGTCGCCGAAGGTCGAAAGCGTGTCGATCATGAAGTTGATCGTGTCGGCCAGCGCGGCGATTTCGCCCTTCGCGCCGAGCGTCAGGTTGCGCTTGAGGTTGCCCTGCGCGACCGCGGTCACGACCTCGGCGATTCCGCGCACCTGGTTCGTCAGGTTGGTCGCCATCAGGTTCACGTTGTCGGTCAGGTCCTTCCAGGTCCCGCCGACGCCCGGCACCTGCGCCTGCCCGCCGAGCTTGCCTTCGGTGCCGACCTCGCGGGCCACGCGCGTCACCTCGGAGGCGAAGGCGTTCAGCTGATCGACCATCGTGTTGATCGTATTCTTGAGCGCGAGGATTTCGCCCTTCACGTCTACGGTGATCTTCTTGGAAAGGTCGCCTCGCGCCACAGCGGTGGTCACGTCGGCGATGTTGCGGACCTGGCCGGTCAAATTCTCGGCCATCAGGTTCACATTGTCGGTCAGGTCCTTCCACGTGCCGGCGACGCCGCGCACCTGCGCCTGGCCGCCAAGCTTGCCTTCGGTGCCGACTTCGCGGGCCACGCGCGTCACCTCCGACGCGAAGGAGTTGAGCTGGTCCACCATCGTGTTGATGGTGTTCTTCAGCTCCAGGATTTCGCCCTTTACGTCGACGGTGATCTTCTTCGACAAGTCGCCCGAGGCGACTGCAGTCGTGACCTCGGCGATGTTACGCACCTGGCCGGTCAGGTTCGCGGCCATCGCGTTCACGTTATCGGTGAGGTCTTTCCACGTGCCGCCGACACCCGGCACCTGCGCCTGGCCACCGAGCTTGCCCTCGGTGCCGACTTCGCGGGCCACGCGCGTCACTTCCGAGGCGAAGGCGCGGAGCTGGTCCACCATGGTGTTGACGGTATCCTTCAGCTCCAGGATCTCGCCCTTCACGTCGACGGTGATCTTCTTGGAGAGGTCGCCGTTGGCGATGGCGGTCGACACCTCCGCGATGTTGCGCACCTGCGCGGTGAGGTTGCTCGCCATGGAGTTGACGGAGTCGGTGAGGTCCTTCCAGGTGCCGGCCACGCCCTTCACGTCGGCCTGGCCGCCCAGCCGTCCCTCGGTGCCGACCTCGCGGGCCACGCGGGTGACCTCGGAGGCG
>DATMHP010000080.1:0-4472 GCA_035554875.1 Sphingomicrobium sp. | reverse complement strand
GAGGCCCAGTCGATCGCGCAGCAGATGGCGCAGCTGACCGGCCTGTCGCCCGACTACATCCTGCGCTCGCACCTGCGCGTAGACCCCGACCATTTCCGTCGAGAGCTGCTTCGCGACCGGCACCAGATCATTGGCCGGATCGATTCGCGCTATGTCGGCACGGAGTCGAACAATATCGGCGAGGGTACCGACTATGACCCGCAGGGGAGTGCCATCACCGGCGCCTTTGTCGGAGCGCTGAACGACTATCTGTTCCGCGATCTCGGCTACAAAACGCCGCTGGTTTACCGGCCGAACAACTATGCCGGGATCTACGGCGGCGAGGACGGCTGGGACTTCACCCACAAGGCTCCGGACGGAAAGCAGCAGATCGCCGACACCAGCGTCGATCTCGCCAATGCCATCCGCCAGAATCCGCGGATGAAGGTGCTTTCGGTCAACGGCTATTATGACTTGGCGACGCCGTTCGGAGGCGCGGAATATGAGTTCCAGCATTTGGCACTGGAGCCGCAGCTGCAGGCGAACATCCGCTACACTTACTACCCGGCCGGGCACATGATGTACGTCGACCCGACGTCTGCGCGGATGCTGAAGACCGATTTCGCCGAATTCTATTCGAGCGCGATGTAATCGAGGAGCACCAACGGAAACGCCCGCCCGGAGGTTATCCGGACGGGCGCTTCTTACCTATCGGTGCGGTGGGTGGGATCAACCGATAGGCTGGAGATTTACGGCCGCGTGCTTGCCACGCCGGTCGACCTCGAGTTCGAACGCGAGGCGATCGCCCTCGTTGAGGGTCGGGAGGCCAGCACGTTCGACAGCCGAAATGTGAACGAAGGCGTCCGGCTGACCGTCATCGCGCTGGATGAAGCCGAATCCCTTCATTGCGTTGAAGAACTTGACGGTGCCCTGCGCCTTTTCGCCGGTCAGCTGGCGCTGCGGTCCGCGCTCGGCCCGCTCGACGGCCATCGGCTCGCCTTCGATTCGAAGGTTCGTCGCCGAGACCTTGCCGCCGCGATCGACGAGCGTGAACTCAAGCGGCTGTCCGTCGGCGAGGTCGGTAAGACCCGCCTGCTCGACGGCCGAAATGTGGACGAACACGTCGTCCCCGCCGTCGTCGCGGACAATGAAGCCGAATCCCTTTTGAGGATTGAAGAACTTCACGACGCCCTTTCCTTCGCCGACGACTTGGGGAGGCATGCCTCCGCCGCCGCGGAAGCCGCCGCCTCCGCCACCGCCGAATCCGCCGCGATCACCGCCGCCGCCGCCGCCGTAACCACCGCCGAATCCGCCACGATCGCCATAGCCTCCGCGCCCGCCACCGAAGCCGCCGCGGTCCTCGAACCCGCCGCGGTCACTGTGGCTGTCTTCTCCGAAGAACCCGTCGCGCTTATCTCGTCCGCGACCGCCGCGGTCGCCCCTACGCCCTCTGTCGAAACCCATACCGGTCAAATATCCTTATGCCCCAATCACCTGTAACCAACGCGCTGGGCATCAACAGCGCAACCGGTTCTTTGGTGTATTTTTTCCACACACCGTCCACAGCCTTACATGAAAAATGCTGCACGCTCTAGTGATTCGATTATGGGGTGGCTGCTAAGGGTTTTCGGGGACGGCAACATTTCTGTTTCGTGTCGCCCGGCGCATGACGAGGTAAACGGATGAGCATCTATTTTCACGAGGAAGACTTGGCCGAGGACGTCCGTTTCGCTGACGGTCCGATCGCGATCGACACCGAAGCGATGGGGCTGTTCCCCGGACGCGACCGGCTCTGTCTCGTTCAGCTCTCCGACGGGAAAGGCGACGAGCACCTCGTCCGCTTCGGGGTCCACAGCGACTATTCGGCGCCGCGCCTGAAGGCCCTTTTGTCCGACCCCGATCGTTTGAAGCTCTACCATTTCGCTCGATTCGACGTTGCCATCATGAGCAAATATCTCGGGATCATCGCCGCGCCGCTCTATTGCACTCGGACGGCCTCGCGGCTGGTTCGCACCTACACCGACCGCCACGGCCTCAAGGACCTGGTGAAGGAGCTGCTGGGTCACGAAATCTCCAAGCAGCAGCAGACCAGCGACTGGGGCGCTCCAGAGATCAACGACGCCCAGCGCGAATATGCCGCGAGCGACGTGCGCTATCTTCACGCGCTCAAGGAGAAGCTTGACGAGCGACTCGAGCGCGAAAACCGGGTGGCGCTGGCGCAGGGCTGCTTCGAGTTCATCCCCTACCGTTCACTTCTCGACGTCGCCGGATGGGCGGACCAGGACATTTTCGCCCATGACGGCTGAGCCGGAAAACCATGTCTGAAGCCGCTACCCGCGAGCGCGAGGTCCGGCAGCACTGGGCGCAGCCGGGCAGCCAGCACGACCGGGTCATCCGATTCGCCAAGATCGGGCTTCCGGTCGGCGTCGGGGTGCTGATCGCCTTCCTCGCCCTCGCTCCGCTCGACAAGAACAGCGAGGTCAGCTTCATCCTCGACAAGAACAAGGTGGAGAATGCCCCCGAGCGGATGCGGGTCGACGTCGCCCGCTATACCGGCGAGGACGATAACGGCCGGCCATTCCTGATCGTCGCCCAATCGGCGATTCAGAGGAGTTCCGATCTTCCCATCGTCGATATCCGCGGGATGATGGCGCGGCTGGGCCTCTCGGAAGGACCGGTGACGCTTGCGGCGAACCTCGCTCACTACAATATCGACGATCAGATGGTGAAGGTCGCCGGCCCGATCCGGGTCAGCGGCCCGCAAGGGTATCAGCTGAGTACGAGCGACGTGAATGTCGACTTGAAGGCGCGTCAGGTTACCGGCAGCGGGGGAGTTCAGGGGCAAATGAAGCTTGGGCAGTTCAGCGCGGGCAGGATGCAGGCCGATCTCGGGACGAGGACGGTTGTGCTCGATCATGGCGCTCGCTTGAAAATCGTGCAGGGCGCAGTCAGATGATGGAAATGCGCCGCCGGATCCTTCTTGTCCTCGCCGCCGCTTCGGCGGGCGTGACGGCGCTCGCAGCGCACGCACAGACTCAGGCGCAGCAGCCGGTTTCTGCCCTGAAGGGCCACAATAGCAACGCGCCGGTCGATGTGACCGCCGACCGCATCGAGGTGCAGGACCGCGCCGATCGCGCGATCTTCGCGGGCAATGTCCATGTCACTCAGGCCGAGCTGACGCTGGATACTGCACGGCTGACCGTCGCTTATTCCAGCGCCGGCTCCATCCAGATCCAGCGGCTCGACGCCAGCGGCGGAGTCGTCGTCACCAGCCCGTCGGAGAGGGCGCGCGGCGATTTCGGAGTCTATGACCTCAACCGCAAGCTCATCACGCTTGTGGGCAACGTCCAGCTCAATCGCGGCGATTCGCAGATCATCGGATCGCGGCTGGTGATCGATCTCGATTCGGGCCGGGCCGTCATCGACGGCGGGCCCGCCGGCGTCGCCCAGAGCGGGGGCCGCGTTAAGGGGCATTTCACCGTCCCGAAGCGCGGCGACTGATTCGATGAACGAGGCAGCGGTCCTGGTCCGGCCCGGCGAGCAGGCCGCGTCGACGGGCGTCGGCCTCGAAGTGCGCTCGATCGCCAAGGCCTACGACCGCCGCGCCGTGCTCCATGACGTATCGTTGTCGGTGCATCGCGGCGAAGTGGTTGGTCTCCTCGGCCCGAACGGCGCCGGCAAGACGACGTGCTTCTATTCGGTCATGGGCCTGGTGAAGCCGGACTCCGGCCGGATCTTCCTCGAAGGCGAGGACATCACCGACTTGCCGATGTACCGCCGCGCGATCCTCGGCCTCGGTTATCTGCCGCAGGAAACTTCGATCTTCCGCGGCCTCACCGTCGAGCAGAATATCCGCGCCGTCCTGGAGGTCAGCGAGCCCGACGAGCAGATTCGCCGCGAGCGTCTGGAGCGGTTGCTCGGCGAGTTTGGCCTCACCGACCTTCGCGACAGCCCGGCGATGGCGTTGTCCGGCGGCGAGCGCCGTCGCTGCGAGATCGCCCGGGCGCTTGCCGCCGATCCCACGATCATGCTCCTCGACGAGCCCTTCGCGGGCATCGATCCGATCTCTATCGCCGACATCCGCGAGCTGGTTCGCGAGCTCAAGCAGCGCGACATCGGCGTTCTCATCACCGACCATAACGTTCGGGAAACGCTGGACATTGTCGATCGCGCCTGCATCATTTACGACGGTCAGGTCCTGTTCCAGGGCACGCCCGAGGCGCTGGTTGCAGACAGCGAAGTCCGCCGGCTGTACCTTGGCGAAAGCTTCGCCCTGTAGGAGTGCCTGAGCGTGGGTCTCGGCCCGCAAATCCAACTTCGCCAATCGCAGCAGCTGGTCATGACCCCCCAGCTGACCCAGGCGATCAAACTGCTGACGCTCAGCAATCTCGAACTGGAATCGGTCATCGCCGAGGAGATGGCGAAGAACCCGCTCTTGGAAATGGGTTCCGGCGACGACGGCGAACCGGTCGCCGACGAGGCCGCCGGAGAAG
>DATMHP010000079.1:0-8767 GCA_035554875.1 Sphingomicrobium sp. | reverse complement strand
GTGAGGTGGTGCTTCGCGCCGCCACCTTCCTCGGCTTTCCGCTCTACGTCTTCCCGACCCTCGACCCGGCCACCCAGGTGGTTTCCGCTTCCGTGATGGCCGGCCTCGCCGTCGGCGGGCTCGGGCTCGTGGTGGTCCCGCAGTCCGCGTTGGCGTGGATGGTCGCATTCACCGGCGGGGTCGGGGGCGCGCTCCTGCTCGGCCGCCACGGCATTCCGTTCCCGCACATGCTGTCGATCCTGTTCACGCTCGGTGTCGCCATCTTCGGCGTCCTCGCCGTGGCGCGCTGGGCGTTCACGCAGTTGAAGACCAACGCCGACATCGGCTCGCAGAGCGAGAGCTCGGCGCTCCTCCTGCAGGAATATGAGCAGCGCGGCGTCGGCTGGCTGTGGCAGGTCGATTCGGAAAACCGCGTGACCTACATTTCGTCGCGAATGGTCGCCCTTCTCGGCCGGCCCGCGGCTTCGCTTTTCGGCCACTCGCTGCCCTCTCTCCTCGGCGGAAGCGCCGAGCTCGGGAGCAAGCTTCTCGCCAAGGAGGCGTTCGCCAACCTTGAGATGGAGCTGGAGACCGGCCGCGGCCCGCGCTGGATCTCGATCGCGGGTGACCCGATCATCGACACCGCCGGCCGTTTCGAAGGTTTCCGCGGTGTCGGCTCCGACGTCACCGAAATCCGCCAGACCCAGGAGCGGCTGACTCATCTCGCCAACATGGACGTGCTGTCCGGCCTTCCCAATCGCGGCCGGGTCCGCCAGCTTCTCGGCGAAGCCCTGCGCGAGGCGACGGCAAACAATTCGACCTGCGCGATCCTGTTCCTCGACCTCGACGGGTTCAAGCCGGTCAACGACACCTTCGGCCACCCGAAGGGCGACGCCGTCCTTCGCTCGGTCGCCAAGCGCCTCGTCACCGAGGTCGCCAATTCGGGCACGGTCGGCCGCATGGGCGGCGACGAGTTTGCGATCGTCGTTCCCGACGCCCAGAGCCGCAAGACCGTCGAGCAGATGGCGCAGCGGATCATCGATTCGATCAAGGAGCCGTACGACATCGACGGCACCAACATCCGCATCGGAGTTTCCATCGGCTGCGCCTTCGGACCGATCGACGGTGCCACCGTCGACGATTTGATCCTCAAGGCCGACCTCGCGCTTTACGAAGCCAAGGGCGCGGGCCGCGGAATCGCACGCTATTTCTCCTCTGAGCTTCAGTCGGAGAAGGAAGACCGGATCCGGCTCGAGCAGGACCTTCGCTCCGCCCTGGCGGCCAAGCAGTTCCACCTTGTCTTCCAACCCCTGGTCGCGGCCAAGACCCAGCAGCTGACCGGCTTTGAGGCTCTGATCCGCTGGAATCACCCGAAGCGCGGGCTGGTCCCGCCCAACATGTTCATCCCGGTCGCCGAAGAAATCGGCCTGATGCCGACAATCGGCGAATGGGTGATCGAGGAAGCCTGCCGGGCGGCGGCGAGCTGGCCCGACCATATCAGCGTCGCGCTCAACGTCAGCCCGAAGCAGATCGTCCTTCCCAACCTTCCCAATGTCGTCAGCGAGGCGCTCGGTCGGCACAAGGTGCAGGGAAACCGTATGGAGCTCGAGGTCACCGAGGGCGTCTTCCTCGGCAACAACGGCCCGACCCTCGACGTGCTCAAGCGCCTTCGCCAGCTTGGCGTCGGCATCGCGCTCGACGATTTCGGGACCGGCTATTCCTCGATCGGCTATCTCAACAAGGCGATCTTCCACAAATTGAAGATCGACGGCAGCTTCGTTCGCGAGGCGAGCACGCGGCCCGAGAACGTCGCCATCATCCAGTCGATCGTCCAGCTTGCGCAGAGCTTCCGCATGTCGGTCACTGCCGAGGGCGTCGAGACCCCCGAGGATTTCGAGCGCATGCGCGAGCTCGGCTGCGACACCATCCAGGGCTATCTCTTCGGCAAGCCGCTGAGCTACGCAAAGGCCAACGAGATGGTGAGCGGCCTCAGCACCAAGCGCCTCGCCAGCTGATCGTCGCCTTCCGGTAAATTCCTGATTTTTCAGAGTCGCTTGAAGCTTTTCTGACTTGGGCGCACAGTGCCCGTTCGGGATGGAGGGTCGGTGAGCCGCGTCTTCCTAAGTTACGCGCGCGAGGACGTTGACGCTGCGAAGGCGCTCGCCGAGCATATCGGCGGGGCCGGCCACGACGTTTGGTGGGACCGGCACTTGCACGGCGGCTCCCGCTTCGTTGCCGAGATCGACAAGGCTCTGAAGGACGCCGAAGCGGTCGTCGTCCTATGGACCGCGGCGTCCGTCGAATCCGCCTGGGTCCAGGACGAGGCGGCGGAGGGCCGCGACAGCGGCCGGCTTGTCCCGGCCTCCCTCGGCTCGGCCAAGCCGCCTCTAGGGTTCCGGCAGTTCCACACCGTCGCGATCGGCGAGATGAACGGCAGCGGACGCTCCGAAGGCGTCGACGAGCTTCTCGACGCGATCGGCCGCACCTGCGGCTCGAAGCCCGCGGCCGAGGATGCGTCAGCGGCCCAAGCCGACAAGCCGAGGGCGAAAGCCTCGATCTGCGTCCTCCCGTTCGTCAACATGAGCGGCGAGCCCGAGCAGGAATATTTCAGCGACGGCATCTCGGAAGATATCATCACCGACCTGTCCAAGGTGTCGGCACTTTCGGTCGTCGCGCGCAACACCGCCTTCACTTTCAAGGGCCAGACGGTCGACGTGAAGGAGGTGGCGAAGAGCCTTGGCGTCAGCCACGTCCTCGAAGGCAGCGTCCGCAAGGCTGGCAACCGCGTGCGCATTACCGCCCAGCTCATCGACGGCGCCGCCGGCGATCATGTGTGGGCCGACCGCTTCGACCGCGACCTCACCGACATCTTTGAAATCCAGGACGAGATTTCGAAAGCGATCGTCGACGCCCTAAAGGTGAAGCTGCTGCCCGCGGAGAAGAAGGCGATCGAGGACCGCGGAACGTCGAGCGTCGAAGCCTACAACCTCTACCTCATGGCGAGGCAGCAGTGGATCAGCGGCGCCTTCTCAAATGTCCGCCGCGACGAGTCGGTCGTGCGTTTGTGCAAGCAGGCAACTTTGCTCGACTCCGAATACGCGCAGGCATGGGCGCTGATGGCCCTGGCCCAGCTCGACCTGCGCTTCCTGCACAGCCAGGACGTCAATGCCCTGCCCGCGGCGGAGCGCGCGCTGCAGGTCAATCCGAAGCTTGCCGAGCCCTATGCGGTGAAGGCGCGCTATCTCGAAGAAGAGGGCCGCGGCGAAGAGGCGCAGCAACAGATTCGCACGGCATTGAAGCTGGACCCCGACTCCTGGGAGGTGAACCGCGAGGCCGCGCGGATGCTGTTCCGCCACGGCAAGCTCAACGAAGCGGTCCCCTATTTCGAAAAAGCGGCGTCCCTGATGGACACCGACTGGCACAACCCGGCCCTTCTGATCACCTGCTACAGGTCGGCAGGCAAGGACGATGAAGCGCGAAGGGCGGCGAAGATGACGCTTGAGCGCGTGGAACGGACCATCGGACAGGACCCGACAAATTGCTCGGCGCTCGCTATGGGAGCCTCGGCCCTCAATGTCCTCGGGGATGTCGAGCGCGCCCGCGACTGGGTGCAGCGCGCCCTCTTGCTCGATCCCGACAACATGATGGTGCGGTACAATCTGGCCTGCTCGCTCGCCTCCGAACTCAACGACTGTGAGGAGGCGCTGAACGCGCTTGAGCCCTTTTTCGCGAATGTGACCAGCACGACCATCCTGCGTCACCTCGAAGTCGACCCGGACCTCGATCCAATTCGTGACGATCCGCGGTTCAGGAATATGCTCGCCGCGGCGAAGAAGCGGCTGGGCATGACCGAAGCCACGCCTGTTGCGGACGTTCCGCAGAGCCCCGCCGTCGATGGCTGACACCCGCGACGTCTTCATCTCCTACGCTCGAACGAACGAGGAGCAGGCGCACCGGATCGCGCAATTGCTTCGCGAGCACGGATTCAGCGTCTGGCGGGACGACGAGCTGCCGGCGCACCGCGCCTATTCCGACGTTATCGAGGAGCGCTTGAAATCTGCGAAGGCCGTGGTCGTGCTCTGGTGCGCGGAATCGGCGAAGTCGCACTGGGTGCGGGCGGAAGCCGACACCGCGCGCGAAGCCGGCACGCTTGTCCAGGCGACGCTCGACGGAACGACGCCGCCAATGCCGTTCAATCAGATCCAATGCGCCGATCTGGGCGGCTGGGACGGCGACACGAGTGCGCCGGGATGGGTAAAGCTCGAGGGCAGTGTCGCCTCGCTCGTCGGCGGAACCTCCGATGGTGACGGCGCCTCCGCGCCCTCCGCCGCCCGGGTGCAGGCCGTGCGCGCGTCGGTTTGCGTTCTGCCCTTCATCAACATGAGCGGCGAGCCTGAGCAGGAATATTTCAGCGACGGGATCAGCGAGGACATCACCACCGACCTGTCAAAGGTCTCGGCGCTCGAAGTCGTTGCCCGGAACACCGCCTTCGGCTTCAAGGGCCAAAGCCCCAACGTCATGGACGTGGCGAAGCAGCTCAGCGTGAGCCACGTGCTCGAAGGAAGCGTGCGCAAGGCCGGCAGCCGGGTCCGGATCAACGCCCAGCTGATCGATGGAAAGACGGGCAAGCATTTGTGGGCCGACCGCTACGACCGGGATCTTACGGACATCTTCGAAATCCAGGACGAGATTTCGAAGGCGATCGTGGAAGCCCTGAAGGTCAACCTTCTGCCGAAGGAAAAGAAGGCGATCGAGAACCGCGGAACCTCGAACGTCGAAGCCTATGACCTCTACCTGATGGCGCGCCAGCAGTGGATCAGCGGCACCTTCGGAACGGTCCGCCGCGAGCAGTCGATCGCGCGTCTCTGCAGGGAAGCGACCCAGCTCGACCCGGATTATGCGCAGGCGTGGGCGCTGATGGGGCTCGCGCAGCTGGAGCTCCGGTTCGTCCACGGCCACGACGAGGATGCTTTGTCAGCCGCCGAACGCGCGCTCGAGATCAATCCCGGATTGGCGGAAGCCCATTGCATCAAGGCCCGCTACCTGGAGGAAGACGGGTCCACCGAAGACGCCGAGAAGCAGATCCGGACAGCGCTGAAGCTCGATCCCGAATCCTGGGAAGTGAATCGCGAAGCGGCACGCATGCTATTCCGCCACGGTCATATCCGCGAGGCCATTCCGTTCTTCACCAAGGCCGTCTCGCTCAACGACAGCGACTGGCACAATGCGGTCATGCTCGTCACTTGCTACCTTGGGGTCGACGACCGGGCGCAAATGCTGAAATCGGCACAGATGGTTCGCGAACGGGTGCAGCGCACGATCAGCATGGACCCGACCAACGGCACGGCGCTCGCAAGCGGCGCCTATTCGCTCGCGATGCTCGGCGAGATCGACCGGTCCCGCGAATGGATGCGACGAGCCCTGCTCCTCGATCCGGACAATCTCGTGATGCGGTACAATGCCGCGTGCTGCCTGTTGCGTCAGATCGGCGATGCGGAAGAGGCGGTGAAGACCCTCGAACCGTTCTTTCAGAAGGTCACGAGCACGACCTGGATCTGGCATGCCGAGGCCGATCCGGATTTCGAGCCGATCCGCGACGATACCCGTTTCCGGGAAATGATCGCGTCTGCGAAGAAGCGTCTCGGGATCGAGAACGTCGCGGCGGCGGAAGCCGCTCCGTCCCAGCAGGGCGCCTCGCCTGCTTAGTCGCCACCCGCGAGGGATATTGTCGCGCGCCTGAGGGTTCTTGCTCCAAACAGCTTTTGTGTGGAGTATCCCATTGCGTTTCCCATATCTTTTCGCGTCCGCCGCGGCGCTCGCACTCGCCGCATGCTCGAACGGTCCAGCCGATAACAACGCGGCCGGCTCCGCCGCGTCTCAATCCGCGATCCAGGTCTCCGACAAGGACCTGGAGAAGCAGGTGCTCGCCGCTCTCGACGACGCGCCGAAGCACGGCCTGACCAAGGATCTGTTCCTGAAGGGCGACCTTCCCGCCGACCAGGCGCAGCGCCGCACCACGCTGATCGGCATCGCCACCGACTATGCCTCCGCGCTTGCGCAGGGAAAGGTCGATCCGAAGAAGATCCGCGACGTCTATACGGTCCCGCGCCCGAAGGTCGACGTTGCCGCGGGAGTCGCTCAGGCGCTCCATGACAACAAGTATCGCGAGTGGGTGAATTCGCTCGCCCCGCAGACGGACGAATATCAGGCGCTGTCGAAAGCCTTCGTCGCGCTCGTCCAGCGAACGCCGAACCTTCCCGACGGCGACATCCCGGCCGGCAAGGCGATCAAGCGCGGCGCCAGCGACCCGCGCGTCCCCGCCATCGCCGCCAATCTGAAGCAGCTCGGCTATCTGCCGCCCGAACTTCCTTCGAGCACCCGCTACACACCCGCGATCGCTCAGGCGGTCGCCCGCTTCCAATCGGATTCCGGGCAGAAGGCCGACGGAGTCCTCGGCAGCGCAACCATCGCCGCGCTCAACTCGAGCCCCCGCGACCGCGCTCGCACGCTCGCCGTCGCGATGGAGCGCCTGCGCTGGCTCGACCGCAACCCACCCGCAACCCGAATCGACGTCAACACCGCCGGCACCTACCTCGACTTCTACCGCGACGGCGGCGCTGTCACCCACCGCAAAGTCGTCGTTGGCCAGCCCGACTGGCAGACGCCGCAGCTCGGGGCGCCAATCTTCCAGCTCGTCGCCAATCCCAGCTGGAACGTTCCCACCTCGATCGCCGAGAAGGAGCTGTCGAAGAAGTCAGGCTCCTATTTCGCCGAGCAGAACATCGTCCAGAAGAACGGCCGCTACGTCCAGCTTCCGGGCCCGAAGAATGCGCTCGGGCAGGTCAAGTTCGACATGAAGGATGATGAGGCCATCTATCTCCACGATACGCCGGCCAAGGCCATGTTCGGGCAGGACGAGCGCCACGAAAGCCACGGCTGCGTCCGCGTCGACGGCGCGCTCGACCTTGCCGAGAACATTGCCGCTGCCCAAGGCGTGCTCGACAAGTTCGAGGAGGGGCTGGCGAGCGGCGATGAGACCTTCGTCAAGCTCAAGACTCCGATCCCCGTCCGCCTGATGTACCACACCGCCTGGCTCGGCGATGACGGGCGCGTCCATTTCGCGCAGGACGTCTACGGCTGGGACAATGATGTCGCGGCGGCGCTCGGCTACGCTTCAGTGCAGCGTGCGGCGCTCAAGACGAGAGCGGGCGATGTAGGTCCGTAAGCGGCCCTTAAGCCTTCGCCTGCTTCTTTCTGATCGCGTTGCGACCCGAATGCTGCGGGATCAGCAGGATCATCGCTCCGATCGCAATGGCAAGGACCAAAGTCGCGACACCGCGACTGAGCTCCAGCCCGCCCTGACCGAGGGGTTTGTCGAGGAAGTCGCCGACCGTCGCTCCGAGCGGCCGCGTCAGGATGAACGCCGCCCAGAACAGCCACACGTGGCTGATCTTCGGCACGAGGTAGAGACTGGCGACGATTGCGAGCGCCGCACCGAACAGGAGAGCGCCGCCGGCATAGCCTGCCCCGGCGTCCGCGACCCAGTCGCCGAGCGCCGTCCCGAGAGTCTGCGAAAAGGTGATGGTCAGCCAGTAGAAGGTCTCGGCCTTAGGGGTCGCGACGGTGTTCACGTCGACCGTGCCGAGCGTCCGCCGCCAGGCGTAGAGCGAGCCCAGCACGCAGGCGAGGAGCAGGATCGAGCCGCCCGGATAGCCAATGCCTAGGGTCCGGTCGGCAAAGTCGGCAAGAGTCGTTCCGCACGTCGTCGAGGCGATGATCGTCAGCCAGTACAGCCAGGGATTGAACCGCGGCGCCCGTATCTGCAACCAGACGAAGAGGAGCAGCACCGCGGCCATGATCGCGGTGCCGATTAGATAACCGTAAGCGGTCGGGTTGGCGGTCGTCTCGCCGAGCCAGCTCATCGTCAGCGTGTCGCCCCCGGTCTCGCCGAGCGTGGTCGCGAGGATCTTGATGATCCAGAAGCCGATCGTGACTTCCGGCACCTTGCTGTTCACGTGATGCGTGTCATGCCCGGCCATCGGGGCCTCCCCAGGTCGCGCAATGATAGCGCAACCAAGGCCCGAACGTGAGCCGCTCTTCAGAGCGCATTCCAAGGGGCGTCGGCTAGTGGCGGCTTGCCTGCTGCCTCGGCGTCCACCGCGCCACGATGAAGTCGCGGGCGGCGCGATATTCGGCGGGGGTGACCTGCCCGTCCCGGTCTCCGTCGGCGATGGTTTTGAACTCGCGCGCGGCGTGGTCCGCCTCCATGATCGACAGATAGCCGTCATGGTCCTCGTCATAGCGGGTGAGCGCCCAGTCCATCAGCTTGCCGTCCGCTTCGAAAAGCTCGATCGCCCGCGGATTCACCAGCCGGTAATCGTCGGCATCGTCCGCGGGCGCGGCAATCGTCATCAGGGCGAGAGCAAGGAGCACGCCGGATCAACGCCGGCGGCAGCGATGCGCTCCGTCAATTCAACGCATTGCGGACGGCGCGGCACAGCGCCTCGGAACGGAACGGCTTCGGAAGCAGCGGCGATTTGGGCGCGATCGCCTTGATGGCCTCGGTTTCGCTGTAGCCGGAGACGAACAGGATCCGCTGCTCGGGCTCCTCGTTCAGCATCCGGCTGGCGACCTCCGCTCCGGACATTGCGGGCATGACGAAATCGAGGACGACGAGGTCGGGCCGTTCGCTTGCAAATTCCTCCAGCCCTTTCTTGCCGTCCGCGCAGTCGCGGACCCGGAAGCCTTCTTCGGCGAGCGCTTCCGAGATGAAGCCGCGGACGTCGGG
>DATMHP010000078.1:0-6370 GCA_035554875.1 Sphingomicrobium sp. | reverse complement strand
CCTGGCTGGCGTTCGGGGCCGACTGGAAGGGCATCGGCATCTGGATCGGCCTTGCGAGCGGACTTGCCGCGGTCGCCATCCTCATGCTCGCGCGCTGGTCGATGCGGGAAAACCTCGGTTTGACGCGCCGCGGTCACGCCTGAACAAAAGCGCGCGGCGCCCTGTTGACGGATGAACGGCTCGCAACCATATCGCCGCCCGTCGCTGGCACTCTCTCGTTAAGAGTGCCAGAAATGTTCAACCTTGTAACAAAGGGGCAAGCCACATGGGTTTCAGGCCGCTTCATGACCGAGTCCTCGTCCGCCGCGTCGAGGCCGAGGAAAAGACCGCGGGCGGGATCATTATTCCCGACTCCGCCAAGGAAAAGCCGCAGGAAGGCGAAGTCGTCGCCGTCGGCGGCGGCGCCAAGAACGAAGAGGGCAAGGTCACGCCGCTCGACGTCAAGGCGGGCGACAAGATCCTGTTCGGCAAATGGTCGGGCACCGAGGTCAAGATCGACGGTGAAGACCTGATCATCATGAAGGAAAGCGACATCCTCGGGATCGTCGGCTGACTTTGAATGGTGGCGAGCGAAGGTGCTCGTCACTGCGAACATTGAGAACATTCACAGATTGAAAGGGTAGCCAAATGGCAGCCAAGGACGTGAAATTCAGCCGCGACGCGCGCGAGCGCATCCTTCGCGGCGTCGACATCCTCGCCGATGCGGTGAAGGTGACTCTCGGGCCGAAGGGCCGCAACGTCGTTCTCGACAAGAGCTACGGCGCTCCGCGCATTACCAAGGACGGCGTCACCGTCGCCAAGGAAATCGAGCTCAAGGACAAGTTCGAGAACATGGGCGCGCAGATGGTGCGCGAGGTCGCCTCGAAGACCAACGATGTCGCCGGTGACGGAACCACCACCGCAACCGTGCTTGCCCAGGCAATCGTTCGCGAGGGCATGAAGTCGGTCTCCGCGGGGATGAACCCGATGGACCTGAAGCGCGGCATCGATATCGCCGTGAAGAAGGTTGTCGAGGATCTCAAGGCTCGGTCGAAGGACGTGTCCGGCTCCAACGAGATCGCCCAGGTCGGCACCATCTCCGCGAATGGCGACAATGAGGTCGGCGAAAAGATCGCCGAGGCCATGGAGAAGGTCGGCAAGGAAGGCGTGATCACCGTCGAGGAAGCCAAGGGTCTCGAGTTCGAGCTCGACGTCGTCGAAGGCATGCAGTTCGACCGTGGCTACCTCTCGCCCTACTTCATCACCAATCCGGAAAAGATGCAGGTCGAGCTCGCCGATCCGTACATCCTCATCCACGAGAAGAAGCTGTCGAACCTGCAGGCGATGCTCCCGATTCTGGAAGCCGTCGTCCAGTCGGGCCGGCCGCTCCTGATCATCGCCGAGGACATCGAGGGCGAGGCGCTTGCCACGCTCGTGGTGAACAAGCTTCGCGGCGGCCTCAAGGTCGCGGCGGTCAAGGCGCCGGGCTTCGGCGATCGCCGGAAGGCGATGCTCGAGGACATCGCGATCCTCACCGGCGGTGAGATGATCAGCGAGGATCTCGGCATCAAGCTCGAGAACGTCACCGTCGGAATGCTCGGCACCGCCAAGCGCGTCACCATCGACAAGGACAATACGACCCTCGTCGACGGTTCGGGCACCCGCGAGGCGATCGAGGGCCGCGTTGCAGCGATCCGCCAGCAGATCGACAACACCACGTCCGACTACGACCGTGAGAAGCTGCAAGAGCGGCTGGCGAAGCTCGCCGGCGGCGTTGCGGTGATCAAGGTTGGCGGCGCGACCGAGATCGAGGTGAAGGAGCGCAAGGATCGCGTCGACGACGCTCTCCACGCGACCCGCGCCGCGGTCGAGGAAGGCATCGTTCCGGGCGGCGGCACTGCGCTGCTCTACGCGACCAAGGCTCTCGAGGGCCTGAAGGGCGAGAACGACGACCAGACTCGCGGAATCGACATCGTTCGCAAGGCCCTGCAGTCGCCGGTCCGCCAGATCGCCCAGAATGCGGGCTTCGATGGCGCCGTCGTTGCCGGCAAGCTGATCGACGGAAACGACGAGAAGCTCGGCTTCAACGCGGCGACCGATCAGTACGAGGACCTGGTCAAGGCCGGCGTCATTGACCCGACCAAGGTCGTCCGCACCGCGCTCCAGGACGCGTCCAGTGTCGCCGGGCTGCTGATCACCACCGAAGCGGCGGTCAGCGAAGTTCCGGAAGACAAGCCGGCAATGCCGATGGGCGCCGGCGGAATGGGCGGCATGGGCGGAATGGACTTCTAATCCACCCGACGTTCAGTTGAAAAAGAAGGGCCGGAGGAGCGATCCTCCGGCCCTTTTTCGTGATCAGCTCAGGCGATCAGCTCGCCAGCTCTTTCACCATATGCTCCCAGTGCAGGATGTTGTCCCAGAGCGACTGGGCGGGAATCCTTTCGTCCTTGCCGTGCGCGCGCTCGTCATCCGGCGAAACGCCCCAGCTTCCGTCCACTCCATAAACGGGCATTCCGCGCGCCCGGAATTCCAGCCCGTCCGTCGCGCCGGTGCTCATCTGCGGGATGATCGGCTGGTTCGGGAAGCGCGCGTGGACCGCGTCGGTGTAGGCCTTCACCACGTCCGGCCGAAGCGGCGAGACGGGCGTCGGGTGGCCGATGTCGGGTAGAGGCGTGATTTCGACCTTCGGGCCGACCAGCTGCTGGAGCTCGGCCTGCACCGCCGTCGGCTCGACGCCCGGCATGATCCGGCAGTTCACTGTCGCCTCCGCGAGCTGAGGAAGCGCATTGTCGGCATGACCGCCCTTCAGCATCGTCGCGACGCAGCGGGTGCGAGTCACGCCGACCTCGAGCGGATTGGCCTCGATGGTGTCCGCGGCCTCGCCGTCGTTGGGATTGGCGAGCCAGCGGCGCATCGCCTGGCCTAGCGGGCTGTCACCCTCCTGCTTTGCGCGCTCGGTGAAATATTCCCGGGTTGTCTCGGTCAGCATCGGGGTGAAGCGATGGTTCTGAAGCGCCTTCAGGGCATCCGCCAGCTCGTAGATCGCATTGTCGGGGCGAGGCCGAGAGCTGTGGCCGCCGGGGTTATGCGTGCGGAAATAGTAGCTCTGATACGTTTTCTCTGACGTCTGGAGCCCGGCGCCCAGCGGGCTGCCGTCGCGGGTGAAAGCAACTCCTCCCGCGTCGGCGTTGAGCACGAACTCCGCCTCCGTCCATTTGCGCCACTCGGTCGCCCCAAGCTCGGCGCCCTTGCCCTGCGTTTCCTCGTCGCCGGTGAACAGGATGACGATGTCGCGGTCGGGTTTGAACCCTGATGCCTTCAGCTTCATCAGCGCGACCATCGCCGGCACCAGCCCGCCCTTGTCGTCGCCGCTGCCGCGTCCATAAAAATAACCGTCCTTCTCGACCAGCTTGAACGGATCGGTCGTCCAGTCGCTCGGAAGCGCCTCGACTACGTCCATATGGGCGATGATCAGCATCGGCTTCTTCTTCGGCGTTCCCGCCGCCGGCCAGCGCGCGATCAGCGCCGCAGTCTGCTTGTCGTTGAGGGATTCATAGGGAAGCACGTGGATATCGCTCTCGGCCCAGCCCGCGGCCTTCAACTGCCCGGCAAGATAGTTGGCGAGCTGCGGAACCATGTGGCGCCCTGCAACCGTCGGTGTCTCGACCGCGGTCTTATAGATTTCGCGAGCCTTCTGCTCCCATTGCGGCGGCAGCTTCGGAGCGTTCGCCAGCGTCGAAGGCGGCGGCGAGTTGATCGCTGAGCTGGTGGCCTGGCCAACGGCGCAGGTCGAAACGCAGGCAAGCAACAGGGCAAAACGGCGCATGAAGTGATTCCTCCCCTGGATGAGTGGCAGAAAGCTACGCTTCCAGCGGCGACCGTCAAGCGCCGGTGCCGTGGCCCTCCGCGAGATATTCGGCGCTGCGCATTTCCTCGAGCCGGCTCACGGTTCGCTGGAATTCGAAGCTTCCGTCGCCCGACGGGTACAATCCGGCGGGCTCGGTATCGGCTGCTGCGAGCAGCTTCACCCGGTGCTCGTAGAGAGCGTCGATCAAGGTGACGAAGCGCGCCGCCTCATTGCGCATGTCGCGGCCCATGACTGGAATCCCGACGATGATCACCGTGTGGAAGCGCTGCGCGATGGCGAGATAATCGGCCGCTCCGCGCGGCTCTCCGCACAGCCGCTTGAACGAGAAGACCGCGACCCCTTTCAGGCTTTTGGGCACATGCAGGGTGCGACTTCCGCCGACCTCAAGCTCCTCGCTCGGCACCTTGGCGCGGTCTTCGACCGCATAATCGGTGAGCTGGAAGAAGGCCTTGCTGAGCGCCTCGGTCGCCTCCGACCCGTTGGGGACGTGCCAAACGTCCACGCCCGCGAGCCTGTCGAGCCGGTAATCGGTCGGACCGTTCACCTCGACCACGTCGAATCGGCTCTCGATGGTGGCGATGAAGGGAAGGAACAGCTCGCGGTTGAGCCCGTCCTTGTAGAGGCCGTTCGGAGGCCGGTTCGACGTCGCGATGACGTGGACTCCGCGCTCGAGGAGCTTTTCGAACAACCGCGACAGGATCATCGCGTCGGCGGGATTGGTGACTTGCATCTCGTCGAAGCAAAGCAGCTTGGCTTCGTCGGCGACGGTCTCCGCAACGTCCTCGATCGGGTCGCCGTCCTCGTCGCTCCGCGCTTCCTTCAGCCGCTGGTGGGTCTGCAGCATGAAGGCGTGGAAGTGGACGCGGCGCTTGGGCTGCACATCGATATGGGCAAACGCAAGGTCCATCAGCATCGACTTTCCGCGCCCGACACCGCCCCAGAGATAGACTCCTTCGAGCCCGGCCTTTCTCTTTCCGAACAGGCCGAGAATCCCGCGCCCGTTCGACTTCAGCGCCTGGTCCAGCCGGTCAAGCGCGATTACGGCCCGTTCCTGCGCTGGATCGGCTTTCAGTTCGTGGTCGTCGAGAAGCCGCGCATACGCCCGCGAAATGGGCCCGCTCATGCCGGCGCGTTTCGATCCCGGATGCGCTTCAGCGTGCCGGTGAAGCTGTAGCAGGGCTCGCCTTCCTGCTGGACCACGCCCTGCAGGAACACGTGGCCGCGCGTCTGCTTCACGAGCTCGACATGTGCGTCCAGCGCCACGCCGGGACGGCCGCGGGCGAGGAAATGCGTGGTCATGTCGAGCGTGACGTAATGCCCTTCCGCCATTCCGGCGCAGCGGCCGCCCGCGAACATGCTCATATCGATGAAGCTCATCACCGCGCCGCCGTGGATCGATCCGCCCATGTTAATATGCGCTTCGGTCGGGAACATGCGGCACAGGCCGCGGCCCGGTCCGTCGGGCTTGAAAAGCAGCCGACCGGTTGCGGCAGCGAAGGAGCTTCGCGGAAAATCGCCCCAGCTGTACCAGCCGGGATTGTCCGGGTCTTCCTTCGCACCCGTGGGAAGGCCGACATCCTCCAGACCGGCGGCACTGCCGGGCCGGTTGGGATCACTCAAGCGGCTCGCTCCGCGATCAGCTTCTTTTCTTCGGCGATGGCCTTGGCGGGGCTCAGTCCCTTCGGGCACACGTTCGCGCAGTTCATGATCGTGTGGCAGCGATAGAGGCGGAACGGGTCTTCCAGCTCGTTGAGGCGGTCGCCGGTCGCCTCGTCGCGGCTGTCGACGATCCAGCGATAAGCCTGGAGAAGGACGGCGGGGCCAAGGAACTTGTCCGGGTTCCACCAATAGCTGGGGCAACTGGTCGAGCAGCAGAAGCAGAGAATGCACTCGTAAAGCCCGTCGAGCTTCGCGCGGTCTTCGGGCGACTGGAGCCGCTCCTTGCCCGAGGGCGCGGCTGTGACCGTCTTCAGCCACGGCTGGATCGACGCATATTGGGCGTATTGGTGGTTGAGGTCGGGAACGAGGTCTTTGACCACCTCCATGTGCGGAAGCGGGGTGATCTGCACATCGCCCTTCAAATCCTCGATCGGAGTCGTGCAGGCGAGGCCGTTGCGCCCGTCCATGTTCATCGCGCACGACCCGCAAATGCCCTCCCGGCACGAGCGGCGGAAGGTCAGCGTCGGGTCGATTTCGTTCTTGATCTTGATGAGCGCGTCCAAGACCATCGGACCGCACTTGCTAAGATCGATCGTGTAGCGGTCCCAGCGCGGATTGGCGCTGTTGTCGGGATCGTAGCGATAGACTTTGAACGTCTTCAGCTTCTCACCGGACTCGGGCTTGTAGGTGCGGCCCCTGGTGATCTTGCTATTCTTTGGAAGCGTGAACTCGGCCAACGCTGCTGCTCCTCTCGGCTCGGCAGCGCGCTATCACGCCGCCGCCGCCCTTTCAAACGGTGGCACCATGCTCACGGACCGCGCCGAGCACTTCCTCGGCATGGCCGGGCACCTTCACCTTGCGCCA